>CAUDAE010000105.1 GCA_958447445.1 uncultured Collinsella sp. | reverse complement strand
CCTGATGATTCGTCGCGGCGGACATGCCGGTGCGGTGGGTGTGACTATCGAGGCATCCAAGCTCGACGAGTTCCGCCGTCGCCTTTCCGCCGTGTTGTCCGAGCTTCCCGCCGAGGACTTTGAGGACACCGACGAGGTTGCCGCCACGGTCGAACTTTCCGAATTGAATATCGAGACCATCGAGCAGATTTCCCGCCTTGAGCCGTTTGGCCAGGGTAATAAGGTGCCGCTGCTGGCTGCCGAGGGCGTGACGATGTGTGATCGCGCCGTGGTGGGTAAGACCGGCGAGCACATGCGCTTTGTGGCGACCGATGGCGCCGCGAGTGTGCCGGCCATTATGTTCCGCGTGCCGCAAATCGATAAGCTCATCAACTGCGATAGCGCTGTCGACTTGGTGTTCGAGGCCGTTGCCGAGCATTGGCAGGGTCGTGTGAAGCCCAAGCTCATGGTCAAGGATGTTCTGGTCCGCGATACCACGCTGCCCAGCGTCGACGATCCGGCATGCGAGCTTCGTCGTGGCGTGCAGCCGGCGGATTCCGGCCTGCGCTTGGAGTCGCGCAAGCGCGAGACGCTCGCCCAGCTTTCCTATACCGAGCTCACGCGCTCGCTTATCCATAGCTTTATCGGCTCGAACCAGCCACATCGCGCGCAGGTCGAGGCACTCGACGCGCTCGCCGACCACCAGAGCGTTTTGGCCGTTATGGGGACGGGACGTGGCAAGTCGCTCATCTTCCATGTGCACGCCGCGCGCGAGGCGGTCCTTCGTGGGCGGGCGAGCATCTTTGTCTATCCGCTGCGTGCGCTCGTTGCCGACCAGGCTTATCATCTCTCATCGACGATGGCCGCGCTCGGCATTGGCGTGGGCGTGCTGACCGGCGAGACCGTGGAGGCGGCGCGCGATGACGTGTTTGCCGGCTTGGCTTCGGGCCGCACCGGCATCGTGCTCACGACGCCCGAGTTCCTGTCCATTCACCGCGACCGCTTTGCGCGTTCGGGGCGCATCGGTTTTGTCGTTATCGATGAGGCGCATCATGCCGGTCTTGCCAAGGGCGGCGACCGCAGCGCCTATCTCGACATGCCCGATATCCTCAAAGCCTTGGGCGACCCGGTCGTTATGGCTGCGACGGCCACCGCAACGGCTCCGGTTGTGGCCGAGCTCGCCCGCGTACTACCGATTACCCGCACGGTGGTCGACGAGACGGTGCGCGAGAACTTGCAGCTCGAGGATGACCGAGATCTTGCGAGCCGCGAGAACCGCCTGGTGTCAATCGTGGCGACGGGGGAAAAGACCGTCATCTACGTCAATTCGCGCGACCAGTCCGTGGCGCTCGCCAAGACGTTGCGCAAGCGTGTGCCCGATTGCGCAACCCATATCGCGTTCTATAACGCGGGGCTTGCGCGTTCTGATCGCCGTCGCGTGGAGGAAGCATTCCGAGACGGAAGCCTCAGCTGCATCGTCTCGACATCTGCCTTTGGCGAGGGCGTCAACCTGCCCGATATCCGCCATGTCGTGCTCTATCACATGCCGTTTGGCGGCATTGAGTTTAACCAGATGAGCGGCCGCGCCGGTCGCGATGGCCAGCCCGCCGTGATCCATCTGCTCTATTCGTCGCGCGACGCCCGCATTAACGAGCGCCTGCTCGACTGCTATGCGCCCGAGCGCGACGAGCTCGTCACGCTCTATCGCGCGCTGCAGACCATGTGGCGCTCCAACCGCGGCAAGACGGGGGACGATTCCTTTAGCGCGAGCGATATCGACATCGCGCAGATGTGCCTTGCCATCGATGCTCGCACGCCGGTCGACGAGCGTTCGGTGGAAAGCGGCCTGGGAATCTTCGAAGAGCTTGGTTTCTGTCGCGTTTCGGGGTTTGACGACACTCGTCGTATCGCGATGGCCGAAAACCCCGGCCGCGTGCAATTGAGCAGGTCAATTCGCTATTTGGAGGGCTTGCGCTCGCGCATGGAGTTCTCGGCTTTCCGGAGCTGGGCGCTCGATTCGTGCGCTTCTGATATGCTAGCCAAAGTTAACCGCCCGATCGTACCGCGGGCCTAGGGGAAGGGGACCTCGATGGATGCCGCAGCCCGTACCGCCCATGATTCCACCCTCCAGCCGTTTTCGGAGATGGAGCACTATAAGCATGCCGATGAGCTGCCGCCCGAGATTATGGCGGACAGCTACGACAAGCTGGAGCGCCTGTGCCTCAAATATATGAATGAGGACGACTTTTCTAAGGTGGAGCAAGCCTACTGCTTTGCCGCCGAGAAGCACTGCAACCAAAAGCGCCGCTCGGGCGAGATGTACATTAACCATCCCGTCGAGGTTGCCATCATTTTGGCCGATCTCAAGATGGACTGCGATGTGGTGTGCGCCGCACTGCTGCACGATACCGTCGAGGATACCGAGACCTCGCTCGCCGATGTTTCCGGCCTGTTTGGCGATACGGTGGCCGAGCTCGTCGATGGCGTGACCAAGCTCACCAACATCGAAGTCGACAGCATGGACGAGAAACAGGCCCTCACGCTGCGCAAGATGTTCCTCGCCATGTCCAAGGACATTCGTGTCATCATCGTTAAACTTGCCGACCGTCTGCACAACATGCGTACGCTGGCGGCCCTGCGCGAGGATCGTCGCCTGTTTAAGGCTCGCGAGACCATGGACGTGTACGCGCCCTTGGCCGACCGCCTGGGCATGAGCTCTATTAAGTGGGAGCTCGAGGACCTGTCCTTCTTCTACCTGGAGCCCGATGCCTACCAGCGCATCGCGCGCATGGTGGCTGAGTCGCGCGAGGTTCGCGAGCGCTATCTGGCCGAGACCATCAAGACGCTCACCGACGAGCTCAACCGCATTGGCCTGGAGGGCTTCCAGATCAACGGCCGCTCCAAGCACTATTGGTCCATCTACCAAAAGATGAAGCGCAAGGGCAAGGAGTTCTCCGAGATCTACGACCTGGTGGCGCTGCGTGTTATTACCCATTCGGTGCGCGATTGTTACTCCACGCTCGGTGCGGTGCATACGCTGTGGCACCCCATGCCTGGTCGCTTTAAAGACTATATCGCCATGCCCAAGGTCAATAACTACCAGTCGCTCCACACGACGGTCATCGGCCCCACGGCTCGTCCGCTCGAGATTCAGATTCGAACCTACGAGATGCATGAGCAGGCCGAGTACGGCATTGCCGCCCACTGGCTATATAAGAAGTCGGGCGGATCGTCTGCTTCCAAGACCAATGACGCTCAACGTTTGGACGACCAGATCAACTGGCTCAAGCATTCGCTCGATTGGGCGGCTTCCGACGAGATCACCGATGCCAAGGAATACCTGCACTCGCTGAAGGTCGATCTGTTCGATCAGGAGATCTTTGTCTTCACGCCCAAAGGCGAGGTCATGGCGCTTCGTGCCGGCTCCACGCCGCTCGACTTTGCCTATGCCGTTCACACCGAGGTGGGAAACCATTGCGTCGGCGCCAAAATCAACGGTGCGGTGGCTCCGCTCACGCACGAGATCAAGACGGGCGACCGTGTCGAGATCCTGACTAACAAGAGTTCCAAGCCGTCGCGTGATTGGCTCAAGATCGTTAAGACGCCTTCCGCCAAGTCAAAGATCCGCCGCTATTTTGCCGCTGCGACCAAGGATGACGACGCTGCTGCCGGCCGCGATATGCTGGCCAAGGACCTGCGGAAGCGTGGCTATGGCATTTCTACGCCGCGTTCGACGCGTGCGCTCAACGCCGTAGCGGAGCAGTTTAACTTCAAGCAGCTCGAGGACCTGTTTGCCGCCGTCGGCGCCGGCAAGGTTGCCCCGCGCGCTGTGGGCAATAAGGTCGAGCAAATCTTGGACCCCAAGCCCGAGGAACAGCTCACCAAGGCCGAGGCTATCGCCGAGGTCGTGAAACAGCCGGCCCGCGGCTCCAACCGCAAGCCGCAAAAGCGCGGCAAGAGCGCAAGTAACGGCATTATCGTCAAGGGCGAGAGCAACAGCGGCCTGCTGGTCCGTCTGGCTCATTGCTGCAACCCCGTGACGGGCGACGACATCGTCGGCTTCATCACGCGCGGTCGTGGCGTTTCGGTACATCGCGCCAACTGCCCCAACGTCAAGGGCCTCATGGAGCACCCCGAGCGCATGATTGACGTAGAGTGGGATGGTGCTGCCGATACACTTTTCCAGGTCGAGATCGTGGTCGAGTGCCTGGACCGCATGGGCCTGCTCAAGGACGTCACCATTGCCATTGGCGATGCAGGCGGCAATATCCTTTCCGCCGCCACCTCGACCAACCGCGAGGGTATTGCGACCCTGCGCTTTATGGTCGAGATTTCGGATGCGAGCGGCCTGGATCCGCTGCTGGCTTCCATCAGCAGTGTCGATTCGGTCTACGACGCTCGCCGTCTTATGCCCGGCGAGGGCGGAGCGCAACTCAAGCGCCGTGTGTAGGTGCGAGAGCCTCTCAACATCATAGATATTGGTTACGTTCGAGGCATCGTTTGGTGCCTCGAGCGTATTTTAGAAGGAGGGTATGCGCATGGACGATATGACTTTGGACCTGACACCCCGAGGCACGGCTTCGATTGAGGCGCTCGTCAACGGCCCGATTCAGACCAACAGCTACGCCGTGATTTCGAATGACGAGTGCTTAATCGTCGATCCGGCGTGGGAGGGCGAGCGTCTTGTGGAGCATATCCGCACCGCGCATCCCGAGGTGCGCGTACTCGGGTCTGTCTGCACGCACGGTCATGCCGACCATGTTGGTGGGGTTGCCGGGGTTCGAGCTGTCGTTGGCGACAGCGCACTATATGAGTTGTGCGCTAAGGACGTGACGGTACCTCGCGCAAATATCGAGGAGCAGCGCGCCATGTGGGGTATCGAGACGCCCGATCCGGGTGAGCCGACGCGCTTGCTTGCCGAGGGCGATACAATCGAGGTGGGCGACGTCTGCCTGCAGGTGATCGAGACGCCGGGGCATACGCCGGGCGGCATCGTCCTGTTCGCCGCGACCGAGCAGGGAAACATCGCCTTTGTGGGCGACACGCTTTTCCCGGGCAGCCACGGTCGTACCGATCTTTCCGGCGGTGACGAGGCGGCGATTATGCGCTCGCTCTCCAAACTTGTCAAGATGCTTCCGCCCGATACCGTTTGCTTGACGGGCCATGGCGATTCGACCACGATGGCGCGCGAACTTATGCAGAACCCGTTTATGCAGATGTAGGCTCGAAGCCGTCTTCCGAACCACGAAGACCGCTCAATCGTCAAGCTATTTTCCCCAGTGGGTCGATTCTGTGGGGCAAACGGTCAAAATTTGTCCAATCGGATGGTATTCGTGAACAAACGAACGTTTATGCTCGGGTATGTCGTGGTAAAATCTCAGGCGTTATCGGAGCAACCTTACAGGAGGTTTCTTTTATGCTCGTCAACGCAGCAGACATGCTCAAGAAGGCCGAGGCCGGCAAGTATGGTCTCGGTGCCTTCAACACCAACAACCTCGAGTGGACCCTGGCTATTCTCCAGGCCGCCGAGGAGGCCAAGTCTCCGCTGATCCTTCAGTGCACCGCTGGTGCCGCTAAGTGGATGGGCGGTTTCAAGGTCTGCGCCGACATGGTCAAGGCTGCCGTCGAGGCCACGGGCGTTACCGTTCCCGTCGCCCTTCACCTCGATCACGGTTCTTACGAGGACTGCTTCAAGTGCATCGAGGCCGGCTTCACGTCCATCATGTATGACGGCTCTCACGAGGAGACCTTCCAGCTTAACCTCGACCGCACCAAGGAGCTCGTTGAGCTTGCCCACTCCAAGGGTATGTCCATCGAGGCCGAGGTCGGCGGCATCGGCGGCACCGAGGACGGCGTGACCTCCAGCGGCGAGCTCGCTGATCCTGCTGAGTGCAAGCAGATTGCTGACCTGGGCGTCGACTTCCTTGCCTGCGGTATCGGCAACATCCACGGCGTGTACCCTGCCGACTGGGCTGGCCTTTCCTTCGAGCGCCTGGGCGAGATCAAGGCTCAGACCGGCGACCTGCCCCTCGTCCTGCACGGTGGCACCGGCATCCCCGAGGATCAGATCAAGAAGGCCATCTCCCTGGGTATCTCCAAGATCAACGTCAACACCGATCTGCAGCTCGTCTTTGCCAAGGGCGTTCGCGAGTACATCGAGGCTGGCAAGGATCAGCAGGGCAAGGGCTTTGACCCCCGCAAGCTCCTCAAGCCTGGTCGCGACAACATCGTTGCCCGCACCAAGGAGCTCATGGAGGAGTTTGGCTCCGTCAACAAGGCGTAAGTAGCGGTTTAACTTCCCGCCGGAGGCCCCGTTCACCCTACGCTTTTCCCTTGCGCTCACCTGGCTTTGCCAGAAGTCGCGCAATGGGAAAAGCTCCGGGTGAACGGGGCCTCCTTCGTTAACTCGCTACAGGGTTACTGGGCTGAATAAATTGCCCTGGCTTCGCCAGAAGTCGCGCCAAGGAAACAGTTCCGGGGGACGGGGCTTCCTTCGTTTAACGCCGCAGGGTTACGAGTCTGTATTATTAATTTGGCTACCGTTCAGCGGCGTTGATGGCTCCGGTTGATTTTCAATCTCAACGCAACAGCCTGAACGGACTCCGCGTTTCCGCAG
>CAUDAE010000104.1 GCA_958447445.1 uncultured Collinsella sp. | reverse complement strand
GCGATATGGAGGTGAACATGGCTGAAGCTGGTATCGGCGTTGATATCGTCGAGATTTCCCGCATGAAATCAATTCTTGAAAAGACGCCGTCGTTTGCTCGGCGTGTGTTTACCGAAGAAGAGCGTGCGTATTGCGATGCATCATCGCGTCCCGCTGCTCACTATGCGAGCCGCTTTGCTTCGCGCGAGGCGGTACTTAAAGCTCTCGGCACGGGTTTTAGTCAAGGCGTGGGTCGCAAGGATGTTTCGGTTACGCGTGATAAACTCGGCAAACCGAGATGCTCGGCCTAAGCCAAAAGAGGAAAAGGTGAGCACCAAGAAACGCGTAGCGCAGACATTTAAAGAGGCTCGCTCTGTTTTAGATGAGCTTGAGCAGCTGCAGAATTCAGCATTGACGGAGCACCTGGGCGATGCTTCGCAAGATACGCTAGGAGCATAGATGAAACCGGTTTTGAGTACCGAAGAAGTCGTTCGTCTCGAGGATATCATTGAACGCGAAGGGACTTCGAAGGCCGAGCTTATGGAGCTAGCGGGTGAGTTTGCCGCCAACGAGGTCTTGAAGCTCAATCCCGATCGGGTTCTCGTTCTGGTCGGTTTTGGTAATAATGGCGGCGACGGTTGGGTTGCCGCCGATATCCTGAGCCATAAGGGTGTGGACGTGGATATCGTTTCTCCGGTTGAACCGGATGAGATTCCTGCTGCTCTGGCACGTCATGTTGCTCGTCGTACTGCCGGCCGCGATGTGCACGTTTGCGTCGGCCCTTCGCGTGACGAACTCGAGGTTTTGATCGATAAGGCCGATGTTGTTGTCGATGCCATTTTTGGTACCGGTTTTCACGGGAATCTGCGTGCGCCGTTCTCCATCTGGATTCCTACGGTCAATGAATGCGCCGATTGTGTCGTATCCATTGATGTCCCCTCGGGCCTGAATGCCGAGACGGGCGTTGTTGATGACGACTGCATTCGTGCCGAACATACGGTGACGATGATTGCGCCCAAGATTGGTTTGTATAGCGCCGATGGCCCTGAGTATGCTGGCGATTTGATCTGCGGCAATCTTTACGACCGTCTTGACGAGGTCATCGATGATGTCGACCACGCCGCCGAGATTGTCGAGCCCGGTGACTTAGTTGATTTCTTTGCTCCACTTCCTACGAATATCGATAAGTATTCCCGTGGCTCTGTGCTTATTGTCGCCGGATCTGCGCAATATCCTGGTGCTGCCATTATGGCGGCTAAGTCTGCAGCTCGCGCGGGTGCTGGTTACGTGGCAGTCGCGGCTCCTGACGCCTGCGCTAATCTTATTCGCATGGCACTTCCTTCGATTCCCGTCTTTGCTATTCCGTCTGATTCCCGCGGCTCCTTTGGCGCCGCTGCGCGCATGACGGTGTGCGAGATTGCAAAGAAGTACAGCTGCGTACTGTGCGGTCCCGGTATGACGACGTCTGCCGGCGCTATGCAGGTGGTTTCGGGCTTGCTCGAGCTTGATGTACCGCTTATTTTGGATGCCGATGCACTCAACTGCCTTGCTAAGATTGCCATTGACGGTATTGATAGTAACCCCGAGATGTATCGTCGCGAGCAGCCGTTGGTTATGACGCCGCACTATCGTGAGCTTTCGCGTCTGGTTGCCGGTGACGAGGTGAACGACCTTGGTACCGCGATTGCAGCCGCGCAGAAGGTTGTCTGGGCTGCAGGCTCCGACAATCTGGTGGTCATTGCCAAGGGGCCGACGACGGCTATCTGTGGCGTTGAGCGTGTGCTGCTGCCACTTTCGGGTCCGGCTTCTCTGGCAACTGCCGGTTCGGGTGATGTTCTCGCGGGTATTTTGGCCGGCACGCTTGCCACCATGCGCGACGAGATGGATCGTTGGGAGTTGCTGTATTCGTACGCCGTCGCACTTCACAGCTACGCCGGTTTTGCCGCGGCGACGGAGTATGGTGAGAAGAGCGTTATCGCGACCGATCTTATCGACTTGATTGGTCCTGCCATGGAGCTGGCAGCAAAGGATGCGCTCGAAGATCTGGGGATCATGGACGAAGGGTCGGATGACTAATCATGAATAAAGCCGATTTGACGCGCTGGTCCTGGGTCGAGATCGACCGCGGGGCGCTCCGTCGCAACACGAGGGCCTATAAGAACTTGTTGAATCCACGTCAGCGCTTGTGTTGCGTGGTCAAGGCCGATGCTTATGGTCATGGAGCTGTTGAGTGCGCCAAGATCATGTATTCGGCTGGTGCCGACATGTTTGCCGTGGCGACGGTTAACGAGGGCGTTGAGCTCCGACAGGGCGGGATTACGAAGCCCATCCTCATCCTAAGCGAGCCGCCTATCGAGGCCATTCCGACGTTGCTCGAGTTTGATATCATGCCCTCGGTCTATACGTCTGACTTTGCTCTTGCGTATGGCGAATGTGCCGTCGCGGCGGGCAAGGTGGGCAAGTATCATCTCGCCATCGAGACGGGCATGAACCGCATTGGCGTACATTACACGCAGGTGCTCGACTTTGTCCGCGGTATTAATTTCCATCGCGGTATTCAGTGCGACGGCGTATTTACGCACTTTGCCACGGCCGATGAGCCTTCGGGTTGGGACTACAAGCTGCAGTGTCAGCGCTTTACCGAGGCCGTTCAGGCCATTAAGGATGCGGGTTTTGAGTGCGGTATCGTGCATTGTGCTAACACGCCGTCCTCGATGCTCGACCCCTCGATGCATTTTGATATGATTCGCGCCGGCGTTGGCTTGTATGGCATGCAGCCGTGCGAGCTGAGTGGCCGCGTGATGCAGCTTGATCCCGTTATGAGCGTCCATGCGCGCGTGACGCGCGTGGCACACCCTGCGATGGGTGAGGGCGTGGGCTACGGTTTTACCTACCGCGTACCGCGTACGCGCGTTCAGATCTGCACGCTGCCGATTGGTTATGCCGACGGCCTATCGCGTACGCTTTCCAATCGTATGGATGTGCTGTATCGCGGCGAGTGCGTGCATCAGGTTGGCAATATCTGCATGGATCAGTTTATGGTCGCCATTCAGTCCAACCCGGCACACGAGATTCCCGAGGCCGAGTATGGTGACGAGATGATTATTGTCGGCCGCGATGGCGATGCCGAGATCACTATGGACGAGATGGCCCGACTGCGCGGAACGATTAACTACGAGGTCGCCTGCGGCTTTGGCATGCGCCTCGACAAGGTCTACGTGTAGGAGTCGCCATGGGCGTCATGCACATCCCTGGCCATACCCATCAGGCACCACGTGAGGTCGCACTCGAGGAAATTGAGGCCGTTCTGGGCGATTGTCACCTCTGCCAGCTCTACCAGTCGCGTCACAATATCGTGTTTGGCGTGGGAAACCCCCGCGCTCGTGTGATGTTTATTGGCGAGGCGCCGGGCCGCAATGAGGATTTGCAGGGCGAGCCCTTTGTGGGGGCGGCAGGCGAGGACCTCAACGGCATTTTGTCGCTGGCGGGGCTCAAACGCGAAGACGTCTACATTGCCAACGTGCTTAAGTGCCGCCCGCCGGGAAACCGCAATCCACTTCCCGAGGAAGTGCTGGCTTGCTCGCCGTTTTTGCGTGAGCAGATTCGAAGCATCTGGCCCGATATTATCGTGACGCTCGGCAACCCCGCGACGCACTTTGTGCTTAAGACCGAGATTGGCATTACTAAGCTGCGCGGCAGGTTCCACCAGATGGGGCATTTTGTAGTAATGCCCACGTTCCATCCGGCAGCAGCGCTACGCAATCCGGCGTGGCAGGAGCTGCTGGAGGAAGACTTTAAGATGCTGGGCGACTATCTGGAGCGACATCCCGCACCAGAGGACGCCTCGGAATAATAAGGAGCATATATGTCCCTGGAGCGCCTGGGGGTAGGTACTTACAAAACGACTTGCGCTGCCGATACGGAGTACTTTGGCGAGCTAATTGCACCGTGCCTTGAGGACGGCGATGTGCTCATCCTGACCGGTGGCCTGGGAGTGGGCAAAACTCACTTTACCAAGGGCGTCTCGCGCGGGCTGGGCGATGGGCATATGGTTACGAGCCCTACGTTTGCGCTCATGGCCGTTCACGATCAAGGTCGTATTCCGCTGTTTCACTTTGATCTATACCGCCTGGAGCATGCCTACGAGCTCGAGGATACGGGCATTTTCGATGTGCTGGGCTATGAGGGTGCTTGCCTGCTGGAATGGGGCGAACAATTCCAGGACGAGCTGACGGATGAGTATCTTTCGGTGACGCTCAAGCGTGATGAGGGCGACAGCGATGTGCGAACGATAACGCTCGAGGCGCACGGTGACCGCGCAATGGAGCTTTCCCATTTGATTGATAAGGCTGTACAAGATGAGCTTGCATAACGACAACGCGCTGGTGGTGGCGCTCGATACCTCGACCGACATGCTTGCCTGCGCGGCAAGCTGGATTGATGGACAGACGGGCGAGACGAAGCTCGTGAGTGGCGACCACATGTGTCGCCGTCACGCCAACGTTGAGCTCGTGAATACCGTCGACAGCGTGCTTGCTCAGGCCGGCATGGACCGTGCTGACGTGGGCAGTTACGTCGTCGGTCGCGGTCCGGGTTCGTTTACCGGCGTGCGTATCGGCATTTCCACCGCCAAGGGCTTGGCGCGCGGTGCCAACGTGCCGCTGTTGGGTGTGTCGACGCTCGACGCTTGCGCTTGGACGGCGTGGAAGGCTGGCGTGCGCGGCAAGCTTGGTATCTTGGCCGATGCTATGCGCGGTGAGGTATATCCGGCGCTGTATATGCTGGTCGATGAGGGTCCCGAGCGTCAATTTGAGCGCGAACACGTGGTCAAGGCCGCCGTGGCGCTCGATGAGTGGCGCCAAGCAGCGGACTGGGACCAGGTTCAGCTGACCGGTGACGGTCTCGTACGCTATGGCAAGCTGCTGGGTGAGGACGAGACCGCCCGCTGCGTGGAGCGCGACCTGTGGTGGCCTTCGGGCGAGGGCTTGCTGCTCGCGCACGCTGCGGGTGACAGCGATCCGGCTCGCGTCCTGCCGATTTACACGCGCCTTTCTGATGCCGAGGAAAACGAGCGCAAGCGTCTTGGTCTTGCCGAGAGTGCACAGAGCGAAATTACGGGCGTTGCCGATGAGCTCGCCGGTCGTCATCTGCAGTTCCGTCCCATGGGCGCGGCGGATGCCGAGGGCGCGAGCGCGCTAGAGGCTGCCTGCTTTGAAGGTGCCGGACACAAGGCGTGGACGCCGGGCATGTTCCTGTCCGAACTGGGCGAGGACGTCGCTGCGCCGCGTAGTTGGTGGGTGGCACACGACGACGGCAAGCTGCTGGGCCTTGCCGGCGGTATGGTCGTGGACGGTGATGTGCAGATTCTGGATGTCGCCGTCGACCCGGCACATCGCCGCGAGGGCATTGCCCGCAAGCTGCTGTCGCACGTGAGCTATGATGCCCAGATGCTCGGCTGCACCACGGCTTCGCTCGAGGTCGAGGACGGTAACGAGGGGGCGATCGCGCTTTATAACGCTCTGGGCTTTACCGAGGCTGGCCGTCGCCGCGGCTACTACGGTGTCGGCAAGGATGCCATCGTCATGACGGCGCCGCTGCCCCTGGTGCTTCCGGTCGACAATGCTTCGCCCGAGCCGACGGCGGCAGAGCAGCGCGTATGGCCGCTGCCTGCGCCTGGGCGCTCCGAGGGGGAGCGTGCCGAAATTGAGCGCCGCCGCCTAGTGCTCGCTATCGAGAGTTCCTGCGACGAGACGGCCGTGGCGATTATCGATGCGGATGGCAATATGCTGGCCAACCAGGTGTCGACACAGATTGATTTTCATGCCCGCTTTGGCGGCGTGGTGCCCGAGATCGCCTCGCGCAAACACGTTGAGGTGATTGTGAGTGTCGTGGATGCGGCGCTCGAGGATGCCGCAGCATCGCTTGGTCTTGAGGGTGGAGCCATTGCCCCCAGCGAGCTTGCCGCCGTGGGCGTGACACAGGGTCCGGGCCTGGTGGGCGCCCTCGTGGTGGGCGTTGCCTTTGCCAAAGGCTTTGCCTACGCTGCCGGTAAGCCGCTCGTATGCGTCAACCATCTGGAGGGGCACCTGTTTGCCAACTTGCTGGCGCAGCCTGACCTCAAGCCTCCGTTTATCTTTACGCTTGTCTCGGGCGGGCACACCATGCTCGTGCACGTAAAGGCATGGGGCGACTACGAGGTGCTCGGTGAGACGCTCGACGACGCCGTGGGCGAGGCCTTCGACAAGGTGGCCAAGGCGTTGGGCCTGGGCTATCCCGGTGGCCCCATCATTTCCAAGCTGGCCGAGACAGGCAATCCCCGCGCGATTGATTTCCCCCGTGCGCTCAACAGCAGGGGAGACTATCGTTTCTCGCTTTCGGGCCTTAAAACGGCCGTGACGCTCTACATCGAGCAGGAGACCAAGGCCGGGCGCACGATTCACCTGCCCGATCTGGCAGCTTCGTTTGAGGCAGCTGTCTTTGACGTGCAGTACAAGAAGGCCAAAAACGCATTGCACGCTACCGGATGCAAGGAGTATTGCATCGGCGGCGGTGTCTCGGCTAATCCGCATCTGCGCGAGATGATGATCAAGAAGCTCGGTCGTCAGGGGATCCGCGTGACGGTGCCGCCCTTGTCTGCCTGCACCGATAACGCAGCCATGATCGCGGAGGTCGCCCGCCGTAAATTCGACCGAGGTGAAATCTCGCCGTTCGACGTCGACGCCGATCCAAACATGACGCTGTAGTCGTATGGGTGCGGTCCCCGGCGCTGCCCGGGCGCCAGCGGCCGC
>CAUDAE010000103.1 GCA_958447445.1 uncultured Collinsella sp. | reverse complement strand
GACGAGGGAAGCGGGCAGGAAGCCACGCAGGCCGATGTCGAGGATCAGGCCGCCCTTGACAACCTCGATAACCTCGCCCTCGACGTTCTCGCCGGAGTTGAACTTCTCCTCGATGCGGTTCCAAGCACGCTCGTACTCGGCACGCTTCTTGGACAGGACCAGACGACCGTCCTTGTCCTCCTTCTGGAGAACCAGAGCCTCGATGGGATCACCGAGTGCAACGATGTCTGCAGGGTTAGCGTCCTTGCGGATGGACAGCTCGCGGACCGGGATAACGCCCTCGATCTTAACGACAGTGCCGTTAACGAGATCGCCCTCATCAAAGTCGGTAATCGTACCGTCGATGAGGTTGTTCATCTCCTCCTCATTGACATCGTCAAGAGAGAAAATGGACGAGTTCTGAATCTCACTCAAAGGTGGACCCCTTTCGAACTACGGGGCCCCGATTGCTAGGACCTACAGAAGGGTGCGACAAGCACACAACGTTTAGGAACACTCGGGAGCCGACAGATACTAATGTGACGCTTATGCAATCACGTTCGTATAGGTTCCGTGGAAATGAGTTCGGTTCCAATCTTGAACTGGGATTTTTTACTCGTGTGGCGACTTTTTCGTAATCTTATGAACACACGTCTCCGCAACTTGACGATAACCAGCCAGGCATTCGGCTTTGGGGTAAAGTATCCGGAGCCAACGATTCTAGATCGATTTTTCGAGAAAGGTGCCCGCGTGCTCAAAGCAGTCGTTTTCGATATGGACGAAACGCTTCTTAGCATCAACCTCAACGCGTTCATCCTTCGCTATTTTAAGGATGTCTCTTCGATGCTCGCGGATATCGGGCGCCGCAGCCGCGGTGGCACGATGGCACGCCTCGGCACCATCCTGGTCGACCTCAACGCCAATCGCCGCAGCGGCACGGACAACCGCACCAATCTTGAGTTTTACCAAGAAGAGGTCGAGCGCCGATGCGGGATCTGCCTCTCCGATCCCCTCATCTACGAGGCGTTTACCTACTATGACCGCGAAGTTCTTCCGTACAAGAACGACGATGTCATTAACGCCCACGCTATGCCGGGCGCGCACGCCGCGCTCCAGGCCGTACAGGACGCTGGACTGCGTTGCGCGCTCTTTACCAACCCCAGCTTTCCCCAGGGGGCCATCGAGTGCCGCATGGGCTGGGGCGACCTGGCCGACGCCCCCTTTGAACTCGTGACGCACATGGGAAACACCACCCGCTGCAAGCCCGATGCTACCTACTATCTAGAGCAGCTTCAGGTGATGGGGCTCGAGCCACACGAGGTCCTTATGGTGGGCAACGATCCCAAACGCGACTTCCCGTCCCCCGATTGCGGCATCCAAACCGCCTTTGTGGGCCAGGGCAAGCCCAGCCGAGCCACCTGGCGCGGAACCATGGAAGACTTCGCCCGCGACTTCAACGCCGTAATCGAAGCCTTCTACGAGCACCAAATAGCCGACGAACTATCGTAGGCAACAGAACATCTAGCGCAGTTGCGGTGAGATAGTTCCTGTTTGCCCCTCACCCGGGTAATTTTAGGAACTATCTCACCGCAACTTAATATCTAGCAGACCTGGGTTTTACCGATCATGATGTTGAGGATCTCGACGTCGGTGTCCTTCATGCCCACGCGGCCCACGTAGCCCATGCTAGCGATTGTCTGCTCAACGGTATCTTGGATCAGGCCCTCGCCGGCGCGGAAGCCGCGACCCTGCATGGCCATATCATGGCCCAGAATCGCCGCATCGACGGCAGCCGAGATCTTGGCGGCACAGCTCGCCTTGGCGCCGTCGCACACGATGCCGCCCACGTTACCGAGCGTATTCGAGACCGTCGCGCCAATCTGCTCGCGCGTGCCACCGCACAGCCAGGTAATCGCAGCGCCGGCGCCGCACGCGGCGCAAATAGCACCGCAAAACGCCGAGAGCGCACCAATATAGCTCTTGATATGCACGGCGATCAGATCGGACAGCATCACGGCGCGCACCAGGCGCTCGTGGTCGCAACGCAGGTACTCGGCATACTCCATGACGGGCAATGCGCAGGTAATGCCCTGATTGCCCGAGCCGCACACAATGGCGACCGGCAGCGCGCAGCCGTTCATGCGGGCGTCGGACCCGGCGGCCGCACGGGCACGGGCACGGCAGGCGACGTCATCGGCACGAGCACCCAGCAGCGTACGACCCACCTCGGCGCCCCAAGCGTGCGCAAGGCCCTCGGCACTGATCGCGCCATTCAGCTCAATCTGACGCTCAACGGCAGCGCGGGCGTCCTCAATGTCGCCGTCCTCGATAAAGTCAATGATGGACTCAATCGACATGGGCGTGTCGGCCTTATCCGCCGCACGCTCGGCCACCACGCGCTCGGCGCAGGCGGCACACTCCCCCGCCGACTTGCCGCACACCGGAATACCGTCGAGCGTATGGCACGTGACATTGGTGTGGTGATCGGTAATCTCGACGACCGCGGTATGGCCCCCGGCCGTCGCAGTCACCTTGATGTAGAGGTTGGGCACGCCCTCGACAAGCGACACATCGCAGTAGTCGGCGTCGGCGAGGAGCTCGACCACGCGTGCACGGTCTTCATCGTTAACGCTCTCGAGCACCTCGAGCGCGCTCTTGGCGTCGCCGCCCACGGCACCCAGCACGGCCGCGGCCTCAATACCGTGCATACCACCCGAGTTGGGCACGGTCACGCTCTTGACGTTCTTGATGATGTTGCCCGAGCAGGCAACATCCATATGATCGGGTTCGCAACCAAGCGTCTGGCTCGCCAACGCCGCTGCATAGGCAACGGCAATGGGCTCGGTGCAGCCGAGTGCACAGACAAGCTCGCGGTTCAAAACATCGCAAAACGCGGCATCGCGAAGAGAATCGGCAGGCATAGGTATCTCCTACTTGTATAACGGACAGGGCTCTCGAAAATAATTAGCTCTTTTATTTGATAACAATGCATCAAAAACCGCAACCCAAGTTCCGGCGGACGGCGTTCAAGCGCAAACTGACGGCATTAATACATGAAAAGCTAGTCTTGTTGCATGCTAAAGCGTTTGACCAAAAAACGCCCGAGCGTTTCCACAAAAGTCGCGCTATCATGCAGTCGAACGCGGTAAAACCTTTAGCATTTGCGCCGCACAGACCAGAGAGGAACCATCCATGAAGATCGGTATCGGTAACGACCACGCCGCCGTCGAGCTCAAGAACATCATCTCCGAGCACCTGAAGGAGCGCGGCTGCGAGGTCGTGAACTTTGGCACCGACACCTCCGAGAGCTTCGATTACCCCATCGCCGGCTACAAGGTGGGTAAGGCCGTGGCCAACGGTGACGTCGACCTGGGTATCCTGATCTGCGGTACCGGCGTCGGCATCAGCCTGGCCGCCAACAAGGTCGAAGGTGTTCGCGCCGTCGTATGCTCCGAGCCCTTCAGCGCCAAGCTCTCCCGCATGCACAACAACACCAACGTGCTCGCCTTTGGCGCCCGCGTCGTGGGCTCCGAGCTCGCCAAGATGATTGTCGACGAGTGGCTCGACGCCGAGTTTGAGGGTGGTCGTCACGAGCGTCGCGTTAACCTCCTCAACGAGATCGATCGCACGCGCGGCCTTAAGATCGTCGACGAAGCCTAAACTATTCAGTGCCACAAGCTAACAGCAGGGGCCCGCTCGGAACACATATCCGAGCGGGCCCCTGCATAGATTTTGGAATAAAAGGGCGCCGCGGATGGAGTTCCGCGGCGCCCAAGCCACACGCTAACAGCTTTAAGGAGTCAAAGCTGGTTTAGCCAAAGAAGCGCTTGATCTCGATCTCGGCATTCTCCAGGCAGTCGGAGCCGTGGATCACGTTGGCGTTGACATCGACGGCAAAGTCGCCGCGGATGGTACCAGGAGCAGCCTCAAGCGGGTTGGTAGCGCCCATGAGGGTGCGCATCTTAGCAACAGCGGAGAGACCGGAAACGACCATCTTGACGACCGGACCGCTCGTCATAAAGTCGCAGAGACCGCCAAAGAAGGGCTTGTCGGCCAGATGGGCGTAGTGCTCCTCGACGGTAGCGCGCTCGAGCGTGGTCATCTCCATGCGCTCGATGACAAGGCCGCTGCGCTCAATGCGAGCAACGATCTCGCCGATCTTGCGGTCGCGCACGGCGTCGGGCTTAATCATGATGAAGGTCTTCTCGATAGCCATAAAAGTAGCCTTTCAAGTAGGTTCGCGCGTGCCCAAGTCCCATTCCGGCACCCGCCTGGACTGCATCGTAACAGAGTTTTAGCTGCAGTTAAACAAAACGCGGTTAATTGAAACGTAGCAAGTTATTAAAGCGCTCCATATGTCTCACTTCTGTTCCGAAGCCCGATTAGCGTACCATCCGACCGCCCATCAACCGCATCGAACAGAGCAGGCGGTCGGTTGCCGCCCGCGAACGTAACCCCTTCACAACCTGCCCAAAGGTCCTACAGAAGTTCTCGACAAGCCCCTCCCCCATAGCAACAAAATACGGGAGCCCACATCAGCAGGCGCCCGTAAAGTGAAAACGATTTATCAATAAATGGCCAAAACGGCTTCAGCCAAATCCCTACTTTACCCCGTGGCCCATCTCGACGACCTTGGTCAGCGATCCAAACACACCCTCGTCAGCCACGAGCTGTGCCTCGGCGCGATCAAGCTGCACGGCAACGGCGGCAGGGGCGGTGCCGCCCTCGGTCGTGCGCGCGGCGACAATCGACGGGATGTCGAGCGCCTCGGTAATGTCGTGCTCAAAGAGCGGGCTTGCCTCCTGGAACACCTCAAACGGCAGGTCCTCGAGATTGCAGCCACGCTTCTCACACATCAGGACCAGATGGCCCACCACGGCATGTGCCTCGCGGAACGGCAGACCACGCTTAGCCAGGTAATCGGCAACATCGGTGGCGGCAAGGTGCCCCACGCCGCACTCGCGCGCCATGGCATCCTCGTTGACGGTCCAAGTCGAAATCATACCGGCCATAACCGACAGACACTGCATGAGCGTATGGGCGGTATCGAGCGCGCTCTCCTTGTCCTCCTGCAAGTCCTTGTTATAAGCAAGCGGCAAGCCCTTCATGGTTACCAGCAGCTGCACCAGGTTGCCGTACACGCGACCGCTCTTGCCGCGGATAAGCTCGGCAAAGTCGGGGTTCTTCTTCTGCGGCATGATAGACGAGCCGGTGGAGTAGGAGTCTGAAAGCGTGATAAAGCCAAATTCGGAGCTCGACCACAGCACGATCTCCTCGGAAAGACGCGACAGGTGCATCGCCATGACGGATCCGGCGTAATGCAGATCGAGCAGGAAATCACGGTCGGAAACCGCATCGAGCGAGTTGGGAATCACGCCCGCAAAGCCAAGTTCGGCAGCCGTCATCTGGCGATCGAGCGGATAGCTCGTACCGGCAAGCGCGGCAGCACCCAGCGGGCAGTTGTCGGCGGCATCAAAGGCGGCCTTCAGGCGCGTAAAGTCGCGCGCGAACATCCAGGAATACGCCAGCAGATGATGCGAGAGCAGCACGGGCTGAGCGTGCTGCATATGCGTGTAGCCCGGCAGAATCACCTTGTCGTGCTTCTTAGCCGCATCCACCAGCACATGGCGCAGCTCAAGATTGGCCTCCATGAGCTCCTTGGCCAGCGCCTTGACGCCCAGGCGCGTATCGGTCGCCACCTGGTCGTTGCGCGAACGGCCGGTATGCAAGCGCTTACCGGCCTCGCCGATGCGGCGCGTCAACTCACTCTCGATGGACATATGAATGTCCTCATCGTTGATATCGAAGGTGAAGTTGCCGGCATCGATATCCTGTTCGATTCCGGTCAGGCCCTTGGCAATCGCCTGCTCGTCCTCGGCACTGATGATGCCCTGGGCCGCCAGCATTTTGGCATGCGCCTTAGAGCCGGCGATATCCTGCTTATAGAGATGTTTGTCGACCGGCAGCGACGCGCCAAACTCCTGCGTGACCTCGGCCACGCCTGCCTCAAAACGACCGCCCCAAAGAGCCATGGAACCGTCCCCTTTCTCCAAATACCAAAACAAGCGCCCAAAGCAATGCGCCATATCGCTAAAGCGATTTTTCAACCGCTAGTTTTACACATTCCCCACCGTGTGCGGTGCCATGTAGCTAATTTGCAAAGAAGTGACGCGCCATGCACTTGGCGCCCAACGTCTCCCTCCGGATGTTGCCCTGCGAACCATCGATCCAGGCCTTCAGGCTCATAGGGACGTCCTCGACCCTTGCAGCATCGAACTCGGGCGCGAGAGCAAGTAAAGCATGCGCGATAGCATTGAACATAATGGATACTCCTCATATATATAGGCACAGAGCCGCCAAATTGATAGAAGGAGCCCCGCCGGACAACCCCGGCGGGGCTCGGACTCAGCCGCAGTCGCGGCATCATATATGCGGGCGGAACGTAGGGGCCACCGATGTTAAGAAGTGTCAGCAAGCATAACGAAAGGTAGGGACCCCGTGCGCCCGTTATGTATCACGCGGATGGGCCGCGCGGATACCAAGGGAAGGAGGCGCTAGGCCTGGGCGGCAGCAGAGCAGGGGCCCTGGACCTTTGCCCACGTCTTGAGCGACAGCGTATCGATCTCGATAAAGCCGGCGCTGGCCTTCTCGTCAAACGTGGTGTCGCGGTCGTAGGTAGCCAGGCCGTAGTCGTAGAGGCTGAAGGGACTCTTGCGGCCGACGACATGGCAGTTGCCCTTAAAGAACTTCAGACGGACAGTGCCGGTCACGAACTTCTGGGTATCGGCCATAAAGGCGTCGAGCGCGTTCTTGAGCGGGCTGTACCACTGGCCGTTGTACACGGCGGTGGCCCAATCCTGCTCGAGCTTAATCTTGGTCTTGAGCAGGT
>CAUDAE010000102.1 GCA_958447445.1 uncultured Collinsella sp. | reverse complement strand
AAGCGGTCGGCGGGGCCATTGTGGCTCTTGACAGCGGATTGGGTCATATGAGCGATAATCGGCGTGGTCGCGGCATCCTCGCGATCGAGCGCTCGAATTCGACGCGTGGCCTCAAGGCCATCGATGCCAGGCATCATGATGTCCATCAACACCACGTCGTACTCGTGCGGTGCGCTCGCGGCAAACATCTCGACGGCAGACTCGCCGTCCTTAGCATGCGTCACGACGGCACCGGCACGGCCGAGCGTAAACTGCGCGATCTCGGCATTCAGATCATTATCCTCTACGAGCAAAACGCGCAAGCCCTGGAGCGCATCGCCATCGCCCGAATCCACGCGAACTGCCTGAGGGATCTCGGAGCGGTCGCACTTCTCGAACGGCAGGCGGATGGTAAACGTCGTTCCCTGCCCCAAGACACTCGTAAAGCTCATGGTTCCGCCCATAAGCTCGACCAACTGTTTTACGATAGGCGCGCCCAGGCCAGTTCCCGATGAAGCGCCTTCCACCTGTTGCTCCTCGCGGCAAAACGGCTCGTAGAGGTGCTGTTGGAACTCCTCGCTCATGCCAATACCGTTGTCGGCGATCGTATATTCATAGACGGGAACGCCATCCGCTGGCTCCACCTCGCGGCACACCAGGCGAACATAACCGCCCCGGCGGTTGTACTTGACGGCATTGCCGGCAATATTGAGCAACAAGCGCTTGAGGTGCGTCACGCTCACCCGTGCATAGGGATGATCAAGCGTCTGCTGGTCGCAGATAATTGTCACCAGACGTTCCTCGGCCTGGCGCTCCAGAATATCGCGCACTTCACAGTTGAGTGCCACCAAATTTGTGGGTACGAGGTTCAGGTCGACCTGCCCGCTCTCCAGGCGACTCATATCGAGCGCCTCGTTGGCAAGGTCGAGCAGCAGTCCCGATGCCGTCCAGATCTTTGAGCGGCACTCGGTCTGCTTTTGCAGATCGTCCGCATTGGCATCGCCAACCTCGACCATGCCGCGAATGCCGTTGATAGGCGTGCGCAGATCGTGGCTCATGCGACGCAAAAACTCCGTCTTTGCCGAGTTGGCGGACGAGGCCTCGCGCGCCGCCTTTGCCAGCTTGTCGCCATAGTCGCGCTCCTGCAGCAACAGGTCGGTCATGCGCTGGCGCTCGGCACGGCGACGCATCATCACAACGGCGGCTATTGCACCGCCGTAGAGCACCAGCACGCAGGCGACAACGGCGGCGACGATCTCGAAGTAATGCCGCGCCGAGGCATAGGTGTACACATAGAATTTGTGCGCTTTTCCAAATGTGCCCAAATACCACTCGCCGTCGGCGTTAATCAATTTGACCTTACCGGCCAGGCATCGATCCTTAATACCGTCGACAATGAAGACATCCGTCACAGGCAGATCGAATACGCCCAATATGGTGGGTTCAACGGCATTGGTCGCAACGACCTTGCCGTCGCTTTCGATCACGATATTGCCGCTATCGATGGTTTCGTAGCCTTCGAGCAGGCTCTGCAGTTTGAGCGTATTACTCGCGACCGCCTTCGCGCCCTGATGCCTTACCGCGATAACGACGCCCTCGCCATCCCGCCGAGACACGCAGCCAATGTCTGCGACCGAATCATCCGCAAGCGTGATGCGGGCGGTATAGGACTTAAGCGGATGAGTTGCCACCTCCAGCACGGGTGATTCTTTGAGATACGTAGTGAGCGACTCGTAGCCCACGCCATCGGTCGAGGACTCGGACACCAAATTGCCCGATGCGTCCGTCACGATCAGTGCGCTCACGTTGAACTGGTCGGCATATTGCTCCAGTGTGGCGTTATCCACCGAACCGTCGCGCTCCATATCGCGCGCTGCCTCTCCGGCGATCTCCATAACGCGTATCAGGTTTTTGGTTGTATAGGCGCTATTGAATGCATCGTAGGAAAGGCTCTGCGTCGCCACGTAATCGACAACGTCGGCAAAGCGCTGCTCGGCTTGGGCCGTCATGTAACCGTAGCTCATCATGCCGGCAGCAACCGAGAGCACTATCCCCAGCAGAGCGACAAGGAGCCATGCCCCTGCCGAACGATTGCCCCGCTCCTCTACGGCGTGGTCAGGCGCATCGATCATGACAGACCCTCCACATTCAAAAATGGCGAAGGGTCATCGAAGTACTTTGACACCAGGCGTTCCATGGTGCCATCGGCAAGCATTTCTTGGTAGGCATGAGTGAGCTTAACGTTGACGCCGCGCGTATCGTTGATATCGAAAGCGGTGCCCAAACCAACCTCCAGCAGCGGCTCATCCAAAATGCGATACGTTACGCCATAGTCTTTTTCGTAGGTGAGCAGCAAGGACTCATGCGCGGCGATGGCATCGACCAGGCCCTCGGCGAGCGCGGGGTTCAGGCATGAACGGTCCGAAAAGCAGTAGAGTTCCTTGATCTGCGGAACGTTTTCATTTGTGCGATTGAGCAAAATGCCCTCAGGCTTGGTGGTGGACTGAACCGCTACGATCTTATCCTCAAGATCGGCAAGTGTGTAGATATCGCTCTGGGGATCGACCGCGACCACCTGGCGGCTCGCAAGGTACGGGCCGGCCCAACGATACTCGTTTTCGCGACCCGTCATGCTAAAGCTGCCCATGACGCAATCGAGCTCGCCGCTCGCCAGCAGCTCTTTCTTCTTTTCCCAGTCGATCAGCTGGTATTTTGGCTTATAACCAATGCGGGCCAAAGCCTCGGTCAATATCTCGACATCCAGGCCAACGATATCGCCGTACTCGTCGGTATACACAAACGGTGGATAGAGGTCGCTGCCGACGTTGAGCGTCTTGAGGTCGTCGTCTTTGATCTGCGAGGCGTCCAGACCTTCTAATGCAGACGTCGAGGCTTCGTCATTACGCCCAGAACAGCTAGCTATCGCTACGACAAAGGCGCTCGCCACCGCAAGCGCAACAAACAACGAAATGGCAACCGAGCGACGGGGTCTTTTCATCGAGCTCCAGACGATCCTGTTTACAGACTGAAATGGTAAAAAATAATAGCAAACAAAACCACACGAGCGCCCAATGGTTACAGGCGTTTTACCATGCGGGGCCTTCCAGCCGACTTGGCAGAAGACCCCACATGCAGTGCTCACTTACCGCGCATTAAAAACGTAGCGGTCCAGGCGGTCGCACGCTTCCCTTACGCGCGAAAGCGGCAGCGCCAGATTCACGCGAATGTGGCAGGGCCCGTGGAACGGGCGGCCGTCCTGATACCCCACGCCCACGCGCGCCCCCTCGTCGAGCAGCCACTGAATATCGCGGCCATGTTCGCGACACCACTCGGTGCAGTCCAGAAACACCATGTACGTGCCCTGAGGACGTGAATAGGACACGCCCTCAAAATGCTCATCCACGTAATCGCAGAAGTACTCGATATTACCGGCAAGCACCTGGTTGAGCTCGTCCACCCACTCGTAGCCCTGCGACTGGTAGGCACCGATAAGCGCATGCATGGAGAGGACGTTCATCTCGTTGTAGTGGGTCTTGTTGGACACGGCGCACACGCGGTCGCGCAGCGTCTCGTTGTAGACGATGTGGTAGCTGCCGACCAGACCTGCCAGGTTAAACGTCTTGCTCGGCGCATAGAGGGCAACCGTGCGCATGCGGGCATCCTCGCTCACCGACTGCGTCGGGATATGCTTGTGTCCCGGCAGGATGATATCGGACCAAATCTCGTCCGAGATCACCACGCAATCGTGCTGGCGATAAATGTCCATGGCGCGCTCGATCTCGTCGCGCTCCCACACGCGGCCGCAAGGATTGTGCGGCGAGCAGAACACCGCGGCATGAATGTGGTTTTGGGCGAGTTTGCACTCCATGTCCTCAAAGTCCATGCGCCACACGCCCTGGTCGTCGAGTTTAAGTGGGCTGTGGACAATGCGATAGCCCGCGGCCTCAATGGACTTGGTAAAGCCGATGTAGATGGGGCTATGGACCAGCACCGCATCGCCCGGCTGGACATACGCGCGCAGCGTCGACACGACACCGCCCAGCACGCCGTTTTCGTAGCCGATATGCTCAGGTGCCAGGCCCTCGACGCCATTACGGCGGCTCTGCCATTCGATGATGCGGTCGAAGTACTCGGTGCGCGGATTGAAATAACCAAACATGGGGTGCTGGGCACGCTGAATGATGTGCTCCTGGACCGTGGGCACCGTGGCGAAGTTCATGTCGGCCACCCACATGGGAATGCGGTCGAAGCCCTCGTCGGGTGCATTCGGAGCCATACCGGGGATCTCACCCCAGGAGTCAACGGCGATGGAGTCCATGCCGTGGCGGTCGATAAGCGAACTAAAGTCGTATTTCATGCTGAACTCCCGTGCAAAGTGATTGTTTTGGTAGGCGTTATTGTCCACCAGCACGGGCGATTTTGGCATGGGGTTTGGCGCTTAATTTGACGGGTGCGGACGAATGGCTGGTTAGTCTCGCGCGTCGTTGACGGCGACTACGGTTAGCTGGGTTTTATCGACCGTAAAAGATATGTCGAGCCCGGCATAGGCCAGATGATAGACGCGGTTTGGCTCGTGCTTGCTGCCCGCGCGGCGCGGGTCTTGGCGCAGGACCTCGACCAGACCGGGGAGCTTTGCGGGCGGGACCATGTCTTGAAGAGCTTGCGGAAACTCAACATCGAGCTCTTGCCACGGAGCATCCTCAATCCAGCCGCCGGTCGCATCCGGGTGGCAGTCCGCAAACGGGATGTAGGGCTTAATGTCGTAGATGGGCGTACCGTCGCGCAGGTCGGCCCCCAGCACATGAATGATGGGGCCATCGCCGGTAAGCTCCACGCGGTCGAGCTTGACGCAGGTGAGCCCGATGGGATTCGGGCGAAACGGACTGCGCGTGGCAAACACGCCCACGCGCTCGGCTCCACCCAGACGCGGCGGACGCAGGGTTTTCGACCACTTGGCATTAGTGCCGGACCTGTCCTGCGACTTGGCATCGGCAGCTATGTCGTTTGCCGTGCCGCCGGGCGTTCCGTTTTCGAAGCGCCACAGCAGCCATAGGTGAGAGAAGGAATCCAGGCCCTCAACTGCTGCGTTGGAGGCAAATTCCGGCTCAAAGACGATGCGCCCCTGCAGATGGGGCGCCAAAAAGCTGTTGCGCGGAATGCCGAACTTCTGTGGCAGGTCGGTATGTATGTGTGCAATAGGTTCCATGCCGGTCATTGTACGGCATGGAGGCATGGGGCGTTGCGCGCAATTCTTCGCCGCGGTCTCCCGTCGTGCAACCAACGGTTGCTTGGAAGGGCGCCTGCCGCCGCGTATGCTTAAGCCATCAACCAGCAGAAAGGAGCCGTTATGGCCTTTGCAGAAAAGCTCATTGCCATCCGTCGCGCCCATCACCTTACCCAAGAGCAGCTCGCCGCCAAGCTCTTCGTCACACGCCAAGCCGTCAGCCGTTGGGAGCGCGACGAGGTCACGCCGGGCATCGACATGATGAAGCTCATCGCCGCCGTAACCGGCGAGCCTCTGTCTCATCTGCTCGAGATGCCCGAGCACTATTGCCAGAGCTGCGGCATGATACTCACGCCCGATGACTGCGGCACCGATGCCACGGGCGCCACGACCGACCATTACTGCAAGTGGTGCTACGACCACGGTAAGTACACCTACGACACCACGATGGAGGCGATGATCGAGGATTGTGCCCCGCGGTTGGCGCAAAACACCGGCATGTCGCTCGACGAAGCCGTCTCGCTCATGGGCGCCGTCCTGCCGCAACTGGAGCGCTGGCGCACCGTGCAGGAAAACGAGGAGCGCTACGGCGCCGAAGCGCGGGCGCGCTATGGCGATGAGGCTATCGATGCGGCAAACGAAGCGCTGCTGGACATGGACCCCGAGACATGGAACGACATGAAGGAACTTGAACGCGCTATTCTGGGCCAGCTCTCGATTGCCATGAGCGACGGCGATGCGGACGGAAGCGAGGCTCGCAAGCTTGTCGCGATGCATCGTCGCTGGATTGCTCTCAACTGGGGATGCGAGCCCCAGAACGAAGCGTATCTGGGCCTCGCCCACGGCTATCTTGCCGACCAGCGCTTTGTTGACTACTACGACAAGCCCTGCGGCACCGGAGCCACGGCGTTTCTGGTACAGGCCATCGAGTCGTCGTTGACGCGCGCATAGACCGCGGCGGCTTTGGGTATTTCAATCAAAACTTCAACCGATTGGAGACCCATGGCTACTGATCACGAGCTCGCGCTATTCGTTATGACCGGCTGCCCGTATTGCTTAAAGGTCAAGCGTTTCCTTGCCGATAACGGCGCGACCATCCCCGAGCGCAATATCTCGACCGATTCCGATGCCGAACAGACACTCATCGCCGTCGGCGGAAAGCGCCAGGTTCCCTGCTTGTTCATCGACGGCAAGCCGCTCTACGAATCGAGCGACATCATCGCATGGGTACAAAAGAACCTGCTCTAACACTCGCGTTGCGACCGGCTCGCCCCAACCTATACGACCCAAACATGTACACCAGCATCCAAAGTCGACATTTTTCGACATCTTTGGATGCTGGCGTACAGTTTTTGCGGGTAGTCATGGACGCTCTTAACCGGCTAATTGTTTGAGGCGACCTTTGGATTATGGCTGTTTGACGCCTCTGGAAAGGATTTCCGAGAGGGCTGTGGTCAAAAAAGGGCAAATATGAGTACTGCTACCTGTTTAGTAGCAGCGATTTTGATCACTTCAGGAACTATTCAACGTTCCATACGTCCGTAGACGACGCTATTTCTCCTCATATGTTTAATAAAAGTAGCTCCTAATGGGAACAAATCTCATCAGGAGCTACTATTTATAGCAAAATAAATGTAACTATAATGGCAACAGTACTCATATTTGGCATTTTTTGCCACTACCCTCCAGAATAGCCGCTGAGGACGACACTAAATGACATAATCCGGCACTTGGACGTTCT
>CAUDAE010000101.1 GCA_958447445.1 uncultured Collinsella sp. | reverse complement strand
TGACCAAAAAGCGGTCACTAGCACCTCAAGCTAGCGCGTCTGCCAATTCCGCCACTCCGACATGCTATGTTGTTGATTCGCGGTCCGTTTTGTTGGACCCGCGCGTTCAACAAGGAAGATAATAACCTATGATTCGAGAACTGTGCAAGCACTTTTTTCAAAAAAGTTTATGAATTTGCAAATGCGCAGGTAGACTGACCTGTTCGGGCCGGAATGAGGTTGCTTTCCAACGCGTCCTCGGGCATGCGGCATTATTTTGCTCCGCGCTTCGCGCTACAAAATAATGCCGCCCCCTGCGGAATGCGTTGGAAAGCAACCTCATTCCGGCCCTAGGAGTATGTACTCCGGACACAGTTCTCAAACATGTTCTGGGGCTGATATATATTTGGTGGCTCGGCTTTGCCGAGCCCTTATATGGGGAGGCCGGAGCTAAAGCTCCGGCCTCACTCAATTTCTCATCAGATTAAGTGAGCGATCGAGGAATCGCACTCCCCCTGCCGAGTTGCCGCAGGGCCCGCCCTGAAGTTATTTTTCAGAACACTCCGCAGGACGCAAGAAACCCCCGCCGCACGAAGTGCGCAGCGGGGGTTTCTTGCATGTCCGAGGACGTTCTGAAAAATAACTTCAGGGCGGGCCCGGACGATAACAACCGGCTACAGGTCGATGTGCGATTCCTTGATCGGGAACGGCTCCGCGAAGTGGCACGCGCAGCAGTGACCCGGTGCGACTTCCTTAAACTCGGGAAGCTTCTCAGAGCAAATACCCTGCGCGATCGGGCAGCGGGTGTGGAAACGGCAACCGGTCGGCGGATCCAACGGTGACGGCGGATCGCCGGCGAGGATGATGCGCTTACGGGTCTTCTGGATATCCGGATCGGGAACCGGCACGGCAGACAGCAGCGACTGCGTGTACGGATGGTGAGGCTCGCTATAGAGCGTCTTCCAGTCCGAAACCTCAACCATCTTACCCAGATACATAACGGCAACGCGATCGGAAATGTGCTGCACGACGGACAGGTCGTGAGCGATAAACAGATACGCGGTACCGAACTTGTCCTGGAGTTCCTTGAGCAGGTTCAGAACCTGGGCCTGAATGGACACATCCAAAGCGGAAACCGGCTCGTCGCAGATGATCAGCTTGGGCTTCAAAGCGAACGCGCGGGCGATGCCGACACGCTGACGCTGACCGCCGGAGAACTCATGAGGATAACGGTTGATGTGCTCGGGGTTCAGTCCGACAACGTCGAGAAGCTCGCGGACGCGCTCAATGCGCTCTTCCTTGGTGCCCACGCCGTGAATGGTCATGGGCTCGGAGACGATCTCACCGATGGTCATACGAGGGTTGAGCGAAGCATAAGGATCTTGGAAGATAAACTGCATCTCGCGACGCATGTCCTTGATCTCATGCTTGCTCATCTCGGCAACATCTTTACCCTGGAAGAACACCTTACCAGCCGTCGGCTTGGTGAGGCGCATGATGGTGCGGCCCGTCGTGGACTTACCGCAACCAGACTCGCCAACCAGACCGAAGGTCTCGCCAGGATAAATCTCAAAAGAGATGTCATTTACAGCAGAGACGACACGCTTGGAAAAACGCTTGGCGAACATGCCGGACTCTGCGGGGAACTCCTTAGAGAGGTGCTCGACCTTCAGCAGTGGAGTGCGCTCGTTATTGTCTGCCATTTACGCCTCGCCTCCCTTCTTGGAATCCTTGCGCGTACGGGACGTCTCAGGAGCGTTCTTGAGGAACTCGGGGTCACCGGAGTAGTGGCACGCAGAGTAATGACCAGACTCGGTGACAACGCGCTCGGGGCGCTGCTTGCGGCACTTATCGGTCGCATAGGGGCAACGAGGCGAGAACACGCAGCCCTCGGGCAGGTTCATGAGCGAAGGCGGGTTGCCATGAATCGGCGTAAGCGGCTTCTTCTCATCGATGGCCTGCTCCGGGATGGAGCGGATAAGGCCCCAGGTGTAGGGGTGGCGGCTCTCGTAGAAGATTTCCTCAGCAGTACCGAACTCGACGGGACGGCCAGCGTACATAACCATGATCTTGTCGGCCATATCAGCAACGACGCCCAGATCATGGGTGATCATGATGATGGCGTTGCCGTTCTTCTCCTGCATTTCCTGCATAAGCTCAATAATCTGAGCCTGGATGGTAACGTCCAAGGCAGTCGTGGGCTCGTCGGCAATCAGAATATCGGGATCGCAGGCAAGAGCCATAGCGATCATGACGCGCTGACGCATACCGCCAGAGAACTGGTGGGGATACTCATTGACGCGCTTCTCGGGCTCGGGAATGCCAACGAGGTCCAAAAGCTCGGTGGCGCGCTTGAGCGCCTCCTGCTTGGAGTAGCCGCGGTGCAGACGAAGGCCCTCGCCCACCTGCTTGCCGATCTTATAGACCGGGTTCAAGGAGGTCATAGGATCCTGGAAGATCATCGCGATATCGTTACCGCGAATGCGCTGCATCTCTACCTCGGTCATCTCGAGGATAGAACGACCGCGATAGCGAACGTCGCCGCCCTCGATCTTTCCCGGAGGCATCGAGATAAGACCCATGATGGTCATGGCGGTCACGGACTTACCGGAGCCGGACTCACCGACGACGCCCAGGGTCTCGCCGCGATCGAGCGTGTAGGAGACACCGTCGACAGCGCGAACGACGCCGTCCTCGGTATGGAAATACATCTTAAGGTCATCGACCTCGAGCAGATGCTGGCCCTCGGGAACCGGCTGGTCCACATAGTTCTTGTTCTTCTTCATCCTTATGCGTCCTTCATCTTGACGTCGAGGGCGTCGCGCAGACCGTCACCCAGCAGGGTGAAGGCGAGCACCGTCGAAAGAATTGCCAGACCGGGCATGATCATCATCCAGGGAGCAGTCAGAAGATACTGCTGACCGTCCTGAATCATGGAGCCCCACGAAGGCGTAGGCGGAATAACGCCCATGCCGAGGAAGGACAGAGCGGACTCGGTCAGAATGGCGCCACCAATGTTCATGGTCGCGTAGACCACGATGGAGGCGACAGAGTTCGGGAAGATGTGACGCACAACGATACGAGCATCAGATGCACCCATCGCGCGCGCAGCGTCAACATAGTCGTTTTCCTTGACCGTCAAGATTGCAGAGCGGAAGACGCGCGCAATCGAAGGCCAGCCGAGAATGCCGATGGCAAAAAAGACGTTCTGAAGACCACGGCCGATAACGGCGATCATGGCGACAACGAAAAGCACGTACGGGAACGCCAGGAAAATATCCGCACAGCGCATGATGATCGTATCCCAGATGCCGCCGTAGAAACCGGCCAGAGCACCCATGACCAGACCAATCACCGTGGAGATCGCAGTGGCCATAATGCCGACGGACAGCGAAACACGTGCACCGTAGATAACGCGAACGAGAATGTCACGACCAAGGGCGTCGGTGCCAAACGGGTGCTCTGCACACGGAGCCATCAGCGACGTCTGGGCCATGGTGGTCGAGTCGGAAGCCGTCGGCGAACCGAGCCAGGGCTTAGCCCACAGATCTGCGGTCAGGGCAACCACAACGACGATGATGATCCAGCAGACACCGATAACGGCGAGCTTGTTCTTACGAAGACGCTTAAAAGCATCGCCCCACAGCGTGCGGGACTTGGCGGGAGCAGATGCGGCCTTGGTGGCGGTAGCCTGCTCCTGAGACTGAGAATCAGTTTCCTGCATGAGACGTACCTCCCTTAGGCCTTATCCGACGGACCGCCAAGGCGGATGCGCGGGTCGAGGAATGCATAGCTAATGTCGACGAGCAGGTTGATCACCATGACGACGACGACGATGAGCGTAACGCCGCCCATAACGATGGGCCAGTCACGCATGCTAATGGCGCGATAGACCTCATAGCCGATACCGGGCCAGTTAAAGACCGTCTCGGTCAGGATGGCGCCCGAAAGCATGCCGCCAAAGTCGACACCAATATAGGTAACGACGGGGATAAGTGCATTCTTAAGCGCATGCTTGATGATGATCGCGCGATTGGAGAGACCCTTGGCTTTTGCCGTACGGATGTAATCCTGGTTCATGACGTCAAGCAGCTGCGAGCGCATAATGCGGGCAGCATAAGCGGTCGAAACCGAAGCCAGCGTAATGGTCGGAAGCACATAGTGCATCCAATCCTGATACTGAAAGCTGGCACCGCCGGCACCCGAGATCGGCATGGAGAATGCACCGCCCGTGGCGTCCTTGAGAATGACGCCAAAGAACAGTTGCAGCAACATACCGAGCCAGAAGGCCGGGACGGCAACGAGGATCGACGTGGTGAGCGTTACCAAAATATCCCAGAAGGAATAACGCTTTACCGCCGAAATGATACCCGCACCGATACCCATGATTGCCTCGAGCACGATGGCGCACGCGGCAAGTTTGACCGTATACGGATACTTCTGGGCAAAGATTTCCGTAACCGGCAGCTTGCGCTGATACGAATTGCCCAGATCGCCATGAAGCAGGCCGTTCATGTAATACAAGTAACGGTCCACGAGCGACGTTTGAACGGGGTCGCCGTTCTCGTCAAGGATCGCGTTGCCGTCCTCGTCCGACTGGACCAGGTGATAGCGGACGCGAAGCTGAAGCTCCACCTCGGGGGACAGAGCCTTGTCTCCACCGATCAGCTTGATCGGATCTCCCGGCACGATATTCTGGAGGGCGAACAAAATCAGCGTAACGCCCAAAAACACCGGGATGAACTGAAGCACACGTTTAACGATGTACTTACCCATACCACTCCCCTATCTAGGGATTAACCTAAATGGGATGCCGATCGCCAGACCGGCATCCCAAAATTACCATCAGCCAGTTTACCCCAGGTTAGGGAGAACTGTATGTTTCCCATGAGGTCTACGTAAATACTTGACCCTCACGGAAGCTGCAAACTCTTAGGCGAGCTCAGCGGTACCCAAATCGGCGTGCTTCTGCGGATCGACATAGAGGTGCTTGATGCGATCAGAGCCGGCGATGGTGTGCGTGTAGAACATCACCGGGATGACCGGGCAGTCGGCAGCGACCATTGCATCGGCCTCCTGCATCTTAGCGACGCACTCTTCGTCGGCAACCGTGGTACGGGCCTCGTCGACCTTGGCGTCGAACTCGGGGTTGTTGTAACCAGAGCGGTTGTCGCCACCGAGGGAGTCGGAGTGGAACAGCGGATACAGGAAGTTGTCCATGATCGGGTAGTCAGCAATCCAACCCAGACGACCGAACTGATAGTTAAAGTTCTGATACTGCTCGAGCAGGGCAGACCACTCGGGGGTATCGGAGACAGCGGTAACGCCAACCTTGGCGAGGTCGCCGATGATGGACTCCATGATCTCCTTGTGGCCACCGTCCTGGTTGTAGGACAGAGTCACGTTAATGCCACGATCGCCGTTAGCACCAGCGGGAGCAACCTTGTCGAGGTACTCGTTAGCCTTGTCGACGTCGTAGGCGCAGAACTCCCATGCGCCCTCCTTGTAGCCATCGATGCCCGGAGGAACAATGCCGTCGGCAGGGGTACGGGTACCCTTGAAGATGGTCTTGCAGATGGCCTCACGGTTGATGGCCAGGGAGATACCCCTGCGCAGGTCGGCGTTGTTGAACGGCTCGGCCGTGTTGTTGCAGGTCAGGTAGTAGGTGGAAGGCTCGGCGCCGAGCAGCATGCGCTCGCCGTCACCCATGGTGTAGCCGTCCTTGGACACGCCGCGATCCTTCTTGGCAGCGTCGATCTGAGCAACGGGAACGTCGCAGACATCGAGGTTACCGGCCTGGAACTCCTTGTAAGCGGTCTCCATGTCCTTGATGACCTGGAAGTGGATGCCATCGATCTTGGCCTTGTCGCCATAGTAATCGTCGAACTTCTTGAGGTTGATCTCCTGACCATCCTCCCACTTGCCGTCCATCATGAACGGGCCGTTACCGACCGGTGCAAGGTAGAAGCTCTTGACATCGGACTCGGCGCACTCGGGAACCGGGGCCAGAGCCGGGTGAGAGGCGACGAAGGGGAAGTCGGCGTAAGCGGAAGACAGCTTGACGACGAGGGTCTCATCGTCGGGGCAAGTAACACCGCTGAGCTCGGTAGCGTTACCGGCAAGCAGGTCGTCATAGCCCTCGACCATGGAAAGGTGATAGGAGACCTCGGAAGGGCCGTACTCGGTAGCGATGGCCGACTTGGTGTTGACCAGACGCTCCCAACCGAGCTTGAAGGACTTGGAGGTAACGTCGTCACCGTTGTGGAACTTGGCCTTCTTGATCTTGAAGGTAAACTCGGTGGCGTCGTCGTTGGCCTCAAAGGACTCGCAAGCCAGCGGAACGATCTCGCCCTTCTCGGCGTCATAAGAGGTCAGAGCGTCAAAGAGCTGGTACTCGACCTGAGTGCCCTGGTCCTCCTGGACATTGTAGGGGTCGATGCAGACCGGGTTGTTGATGTAGAAGTTCAGCGTCGAACCGGACTCAGAACCGGAAGCGTCGCCGCCCTTCTTGCCGCATGCGGCAAGAAAAGCCATGGAGCTCGCAGCGAGGGTGCCGCCAACAAAGGCGCGACGACCCATAACGGGCTGGTGGAACATAGAATCAGCCATGCCATCCTCCTTATGAGATAGGACAAAGAAATGTTCAGTCGGACATATGTCGAGACAATCCGATCCGAACCATCAAAACGCCGCCCGCTGCTATGGCTGGTTATGCACAACGGACCAACGTTTCGCAATACAGTAGCGCATTTTATGCACGATTTGGGGCTAATTCCGGTTAACGGTCGAGAATTTCTTTAGTTGGGCGAAGTATGTGGGGATATTTTGACTCTGTTACAAATATGTAAACAAAAAGGGTCCCGCACCTGCGAGACCCATTGCAAACGTATATACGCCGATGCTTAGTAGCCGACGATGCCCTGCGGGAAGAAGAACATGCACAGGACGACGCACACGGCAAAAACAACGGCCATAATTACCGTCAGGCGATCGAGGTTCTGCTCCATG
>CAUDAE010000100.1 GCA_958447445.1 uncultured Collinsella sp. | reverse complement strand
GATATCGGACACAGGGGCCGCAAGGGCCCTTACACCAACTTTCTCGACACTACCAATGTACTGCTAGTAGGTGCATCTCCATACCCCTCTACAAAACCTGTACCTTTTTGTGCAACAAAAAAGCCGCTCAACCTGCGGCTTTTCTTATTTGGGCATGAAAAAGGCGACCGCCCTGTGTGGACGGTCGCCTTTGTTAATTGTTGTGTAGTTTGCCTTAGGCGCGGGTCTTGATCTCCTCGATCACCTTGGCAACAAACTCGTCAACGCTCATCTGAACGGTCTCGTTGGAGCGATCGCGGACGGAGATGTTGCCGGCCTCGACCTCCTTCTCGCCCAGGATAAGCATGTAGGGCACGCGGTCGATGCTGCGGGCCTCGCGGATCTTGTAGCCGATCTTCTCGTCGCGATCGTCGCAGACCACGCGAATGCCGGCCTCCTCCAGCTTGGCGCACACCTCGTGGGCGTAGTCGCGGCTCTTCTCGGAAACCGGAAGTGCCTTGACCTGCACGGGAGCCAGCCAGGTGGGGAACTTGCCCGCAAAGTGCTCAATCAGAATACCGATGAAGCGCTCGATGGAGCCAAAGCACACGCGATGCAGCATGATGGGGCGCTTCTTGGTACCGTCGGCGTCCACGTACTCCAGGTCAAAGTTGAGCGGCATCTGGAAGTCGAGCTGCACGGTACCGCACTGCCAGGTACGGCCGAGCGAGTCCTCCAGATGGAAGTCGATCTTGGGGCCGTAGAAGGCACCGTCGCCCTCGTTGACCTCGTAGTCCATGCCCAGCTTCTCCAGAGCGGTGCGCAGGCCCTCCTCGGCGCGCGCCCAGTCCTCGTCCGAACCCATGGAGTCCTCGGGGCGGGTGGAAAGCTCAACGTGGTACTTAAAGCCAAACTTCTGGTACACAGAGTCGATGAGGTTGACCACGCCCACGATCTCGTCGGTCAGCTGGTCGGGACGCACAAACAGGTGGGCGTCGTCCTGGTTAAAGCAGCGCACGCGGAACAGGCCGTGCAGGGCGCCGCGCAGCTCGTGGCGGTGCACCAGGCCAATCTCGCCGGCGCGGATGGGCAGCTCGCGATAGGAGTGCGGCTTGGAGGCGTACACCAGCACGCCACCCGGGCAGTTCATGGGCTTAATGCAGTACTCTTCGTCGTCGATGACGGTGGAGTACATGTTGTCCTTGTAGTGGTCCCAGTGGCCCGAGGTCTTCCACAGCTGCTTGTTCATGATGAGCGGCGTGGAAATCTCCACGTAGCCGGCCTTGTGATGGATCTCGCGCCAGTAGTCCAGCAGCGTGTTCTTAAGGATCATGCCGTTGGGCAGGAAGAACGGGAAGCCGGGGGCCTCGTCGCGCATCATAAAGAGGTCCATCTCGCGGCCGATCTTGCGGTGGTCGCGCTTCTTGGCCTCCTCCAGCATGTGCATGTGCTCGTCGAGCTCTTCCTTGGTGGCAAAGGCGACGCCGTTGATGCGGGTGAGCATCTTGTTGTCCTTGTCGCCCTTCCAGTAAGCGCCCGAGACGCCGGTGAGCTTAAAGGCCTTGAGGGCCTTGGTGTAGCAGATGTGGGGGCCGACGCACATGTCGATGTAGTCGCCCTGCTGGTAGAAGGTGATGCGGGCGTCGTCGTCCAGGTCGCCGATGTGCTCGACCTTATACTTCGCGCCGCGCTCCTCCATAAGGGCGATGGCCTCGGCGCGGGGCTTCTCGTACACGGTGAACTTGAGGTTCTCCTTGACGATCTTCTTCATCTCGGCCTCGATCGCGGGGAAGTCGTCCTCGCTGATCTTGACGCCCTCGGGCAGGTCGACGTCGTAGTAGAAGCCGTTGTCGGTCGCGGGGCCGTAGGCAAAGTCGGCCTCGGGATAGAGGCGCTTGATGGCCTGCGCCATGATGTGCGCGGCGGAGTGGCGGATGACGTGTGTGACCTCGTCCTGCGGGAGCTCGGCCACCGAACCGTCATTGTAGAGTGCCTTCATGGGTATGTTTTCTCCTCTCGGATGCCTGATGCAAGTGCGTGCGATGCGCTCGGCGTTTTTGACTTGCATCATTATAGGCAGGTTGCCTTGGTATACAAGCGCCCGCCGCACCTTAATGGCACGGCGGGCGATTTTCTACGCATGCTTCATCGTGTGCGTCGGGTTGCGCGCGTGGCTTGCGCGGGACGCGCGGTGCCCGTGGCTTGCGGCCGGCCCTGCGATGGATGCGCTACTGGATGCGAGTTCGGCAGTAGGGGCAGACCTTCCAGTGCGCATCGAGCGGGCGATGGCAGCTGGGGCAAACGTTGCGAACCTGGGTATCGCACACCGGGCAGACGACGAAGTCCTTCTCGATGGGCGCGCCGCACTGCGGGCAGGTGCCGTACTGGGCAAGCTGGCGCTCGCGCAGGGCCATGTCCAGCTCCTGCTCCTCACGGTCGGACGCGTAGGAGTGCGGACGCAGGACCAGGTAGGCGATGAGGCCTACAAACGGGATGAGAGCGATGATGCCCCATGCCACATAGGCGCTGGCGCCGCGGCGGCGAGCGTCGATAAACACATAGACGACCGACAGCACATACAGGGCGATGATAAAACCAACGAAGGCATAGACGACGCCCATAAGCTGCGGCGACATGAGCTCGGAGATGTACTTGGACATTACGGGTACCTTTCGGAATATTAACAGTCCGTGCAAGTTTACCACGGGGTTTGTTTATATGGGACTACGGCCGGGTACGGAGCCGGCGCGGACACAAACATCTCAATCTGTAACAGGTGGGAGCAGAATCCAGTCCTAGATGTTACAGATCGAGACAAACGGAAACTTCCAGACCCAATGTCTCAATCTGTAACAGTTACTCAGCTTAAACAGGTCCAGATGTTACAGATTTAGACTGAGGAATCTCTCCCCGACTTCAATCTCAATCTGTAACATCTACAACCCAAATCATCAGCTAACTGTTACAGATTGAGACAAAGGAAAACGTCAAGCCAAATGTCTCAATCTGTAACAACAACTCGGCAAAAACAGGTCTAGCTGTTACAAATTTAGACATTCGAAATCGACTGATTAGTTCATCTAAATCTGCCACTATTAACCGCGCCCGCTTTACATGCTGGTTTGTTGGGAAATATCCCAATTTATCCCAACTGTGTCGCAAACGGAACGCGCCACCTGCTCACGGGAGGGACGAATAAAATGTCACCCCGACACGCCCGGCAGGGAGTGTCCCATGAACATTTCCATGAGGTTCCAGGGCATGTGCAGCTCCATCTCGCAGATGGTTCGCCACGAGCTGCGGAGGTTTGACCATGGAATGTGCTCGATGCCCTCGGCTGCGCACCACTTCTTCCATCTATGATTGCACATCCCTCGGTTCATGGGCAGCCCGTCCCCGCGATCTGCTAGCCACTCGGAGCCTGCCGCGCGGCGCCTCTGCTTGCGCGTCATATAATGTCCCTAGGTTGCCCGGAGCTATCTCCGTATTACTCCGGCATCCTTGTTATCACCCCGCCGCGCCAAGGTTCCGGCCGTGCGCGGTGGGGTTTCTTTATGTCTTGAACAGTTGTTGCGTCATCTGCAATAACCGGCCTTTTGCTGGGACCTGCTCTGTTCCTTCAGGGATCCTTTAGACTGCCATCCTGGTGTCAACAGCGTCTACGACCTCCGCTGCATATTTTGGATAGTCGATGACCTTGCCGCTCCCCGTTTCCCTCCATGCCGATAGCTCATGGGAGAACTCTGATATCTCGCTTGCGGTGTCAAACGTGTCGACGAATCTGGCTACAAGATCGATGTACTCGAGTTCCTTTTCGTCAAACGTTTCCTCTGGTTCGACGAGTGGTTTTACGATTTCGCCCCAGCCGTTGGGGACAAGCTCTATCTTGCCCTGTTGCTGCAGGGCATAGAGCAAAGTGTCCTTATCGTTTATGACGGGGCCATAGTCGGCATGCGCGTATTCGATTCCCGTGAGGGAGGTGCTCGTCATGCCATAGCAGTAGTAGTCGAGAAAGAACATGGCCTTCTGCAGTTTGGTCTTATAGAGCCTCTTGCAGCGGTGGGCAAGAATGACAACGGCGCCACACACGCGCGACCAGTCGAACGGTCGGTATCCGTTCGTCCTCGACGGCGAGTATGCCTCAAGTGGCGGCCAGCTAAAATCTAAAGTGCTGAAGCGATCCGGAGCCTGGGAGTCGACAAAGTTTTCGACGGCGCTGATGATCTTCTCAGACAGTTGGTCTCTCTTTACGTTTAAAAGTGACAGGGCGCCAGCGGGGCTTGCTGCCAGCCTGATCATTCCATCGTGAGCCTCGTCCTGCAGCGCGCCAGACTCATATCGAGCCACAGTTTGCTCACCGAAGCCAAGGAAGCGGCTGAAATCTCTCAACGACAGGCCGTAGCGTTCGCGGACGGCCTTGATTTCCTCGGGGGAAAGTAAGTGATTGGCGGCGCGATAAGCGGCATAGGCGGCTGCGAGGTTCTCGCTTTCTATGCGTGCGTCCGCAATAATCGCTCCACAGACGGGGCATACCGCGACCGTGGCCTCATACGTAATATCCTGTTTTCTGATGCGCATCGTCTCGGTACGACGCTCTACGCGTGCCTCGACTTCCTGGTCGCATTCAATGCAATAGGTGCTGAAAGTGCTCTTCATCTCACTCATCTCGGGACCTCCGATCTATCCCGGTACAACTTTACAGAGAGGCATTTGCATCGCTCGGCCTCGCGTTTTATGGACATCTTTAGGTACAGCGTCTTGCCGAATGCCTTGGGTGAGAATTCGGCAACTATCCATCCCGGGTATCGCGAGTCGCGGTCCGCCTCGGGTCCATCAAAACAATCTCTTGGCGTGAGCGATAAGATCACGCTTTTGAGCTCGTCCATGGTGATTCCCATGCCCGCCATGAACTCCAGACTTGCCTCGCGTTCCACGAGGATGAAGTTGTTCTTGTCCACGATTTCCTTCATAAAATGAAGGAAGAGCCCTATGTTGTCCATCCCTCTCCTTAGCTAGAAGTGTAATCAATTAGTTACAATGATGGTGAAGAAATCGAGGTGATTCTGTGAATTCGACCTCTTGCGCCTAGTCAAATGACAGATAAAGCTTTGAGTTTGCCAACGATTTTATTCGTGGCAGCCTGCCTAGGCTCCGAACAGCTTTGCGAGCGTGCCAATGGCGCTGGCGAATGTGGGGACGAGCCCCGCGCCCTTGGATGCGAGGTCGAGCGCGTCCTTTGCCTTCTCGGCGAAGCCTCCCTCGTCTTTTCCTCGGCGGCGAACCGCAGGTCGGCGAGTTGAATCGTACATTCCCATGTTATCTGCCAATCTCGCAGGTGGTTCCTTTGAATGCCTACGCGGACCTTACTTGATCCGCTTCCAGCCCTTCGACTTCAGGCGCTGCAAGCTGAGCTTTGGACAACTCGGCCTGGTCGCGTGCCGTCTCCAGGATCTTCGAGCGCCTCTTCTCGGTGCTCTGCCGGTAGCAAGTGATCAGCTCGCCCTCCGCGCCTGCCGGCGCCGTCGGCTTGCCCTCGGTATGCCCCTCGTACCATCCGAGCAGGTCGTTGGGGTCGGTTTTGAATACTTCGCAGAGCGCACCTACGAGCTCTGCGTTCGGATAGCTCTCCTCGCGCTCCCAAGACTGAATAGTTCGGAATGACTTGCCGACTTTTTGTGCAAGCTCCTTTTGGTTTAGTCCCAGGGCCTCTCGGCGCTCTCTTAGACGAAGGTTCACCCTCGCTCCTTTCTTTACGTTAAGTGAATAGTAAACAAAAAATGTCTTTACGCAAAAAAATGTTGCTTATTCGATTGATAGGGACATAGGACTGTTCGTCATTAAATTCAACAGACAGAAAACGTCTCTAAGGAGAAACGAATGGATTTCAGTAAGGAGCTGGCGGGGAATATCCGCGCCGTACGCGCTCGAGCTGACCTTTCTCAGGCTGAGGTCGCTTCCAAGCTCGGAGTGAACGTCAGCATTTTCTCGAAGTAGGAGAGCGGCGATTACATTCCTGGAGCCGACAAACTCTTGGCTATCTCGCAGGTTCTTGGTTGTCCGCCCAACGACCTGATGGGCTGAAACACGGATGAGACCGCATAGGAATGGAGGAAGAGGAATGACTGGGAGGAGCTACGAGCTGCCCGACGACATCACGACCCTGGGCGACATGGTGATCTTTGAGTTAATAAATTGGGCATTCGGGGTGCATGCCCGCGTGGCTTTCATATCCCAAATTATCCCAAGTGCGTGTGCTAACCCGTTTTTACGCGCTTGTGCCGTTGTTGCCGTACTTAAACCCGCAGGTAAGCAGTGTGTTTGTTTTTGTCGTTCTTTCAGGTCAGTTCTGTAACATCTAGAACCCAAAACAGTCCCCAGATGTTACAGATCGAGACAGAAGAATCTCTCCCCGGCTTCAATCTCAATCTGTAACAACTGGAACCCAAATCCTCAGCTTAATGTTACAGAACGAGACAAACCTCTGACGCCAGGGGCGGCAGACGAGGTCACCGATGGTCTTGGGTCTCCCCTCACCTGCCGTTGGCGGGTGTTGCGGGGCTGTTCGCCGCATTGCCGCCGCACTGGGGACGCGCAGACCGTAGGATAGTCTTATTGACAGCCTGTCAACTTGTCTGGGAGGCACCGTGGCAGAAACGTTTGATATCGCGATTGTCGGCGCGGGCATCACCGGATGCGCCATCGCACGGCAGCTCGCGCGGTTTGACCTGTCAATTTGCGTGGTCGAGGCGGCTAACGATATTGCGCAGGGCGCGTCGAAGGCCAACGGCGGCCTGGTGCACGCCGGCTACGATCCGGCGCCGGGCACGGTTAAGGCGCAGGTCAACGCCCGTGGCTGCGAGTTGTACGGTAAGTGGGCGCAGGAGCTAGGCTTTCTGTTCTGCCGCACCGGGTCGATGGTGCTGGGATTTAACGATGAGGACCGCGCGCAACTGGAGAAGCTGCGGTGCAACGGTCATGTCAACGGTGTGCCCGAGCTGTCGATCATCGGACCCGATCGCATCCACG
>CAUDAE010000099.1 GCA_958447445.1 uncultured Collinsella sp. | reverse complement strand
CCGACGAAGCCCCGCAGTTCATCTTTGACGTCACGATGCAAAATCACGGCGGCTACGACTATGGCACCGTTCCCGCCGAGGAGCTGACAAACTATTGGGTCGAGGGAGCCAGCGAGGGTGCCAATAGCGCGCTCAACACCTATCTTACCTGCATCAACGCATCCGACCGGGACCTCGAGTACTTTATCAACGAGCTCCGCAATATCGGCAGACCGGTTGTCCTTGTCTTTTTTGGCGACCATCAGCCGAGCGCCGCAACGACTCTCAACGACGAGCTGTACCCTCAGGAAGATACGGCAAGCCACGCTTTCCGTATCTATCAGTCGACATATTTTGTCTGGGCTAACTATGAAATCGCCGGCAATACCGAGCTCAACGTCTACGACACCGTCGGGGCAAACGAGATTGCAGCCATTACCCTTAATAAGAGCGGCGCCCCGCTCCCCGACTATCAAAAGGCTCTGCTTGCAACAAGGTCAGATGTGCCCACCATCAATGTCGCCGGCTACCTTGGTGCCGACGGGCTGCGCTACGACTTGGAATCTGAAGACAGCCCATACGCCTCGACGATCGACAAGCTGCAGCGCATGCAATACCTCGAGTTCGCCAGCAAAGTTCAGTAAGCCCGCCCATTCGCTTGGCCCCATCGTATTGCAAGCACGCTCGGCCCAAATGCATCGTAAATGACTCCCGCTCGCAAACGAGGGTACAATGACGCTCGTGTCACATCGCGGGGCCCCGGCCCCAACATATACAAAGGAGTCATACATGGGTTGCGAGCACGCACAGGCCGCCGGCGGACAAACGTCGCCGTCGCAATTTGAGGAGAATACGCTGTCCGAGGTCAAACGCGTCATCGCCGTGCTTTCCGGCAAGGGCGGTGTCGGCAAGTCGTTTGTCACCGGTGCCATCGCCACCGAGCTTGCCCGTCACGGCCACAAGGTCGGCGTCCTCGATGCCGACATCACCGGTCCCTCTATCCCCAAGATGTTCGGTATGAGCGGACGCCACGTCCATGCCCTTGGCAACCTTATGCTGCCCGAAATCTCCGAGCACGGCGTCAAGGTCATGAGCTCCAACCTTCTGCTCCAAAACGAGACCGACCCCGTCCTTTGGCGCGGTCCGGTCATCGCAGGCGCCATTAGGCAGTTCTGGAGCGAGACCTCATGGGGCCCCATCGACTACCTGCTGGTCGACATGCCTCCGGGAACAGGCGACGTCGCTCTCACCGTCTTCCAGTCACTGCCCGTCGACGGCATCGTCATCGTCACGAGCCCGCAGGATCTGGTCTCGATGATCGTCGCCAAGGCGGTCAACATGGCCGAGAAGATGAACGTCCCCATTCTGGGCATCGTCGAAAACATGAGCTATATTGAGTGCCCCGACTGCGGCAAGAAGATCGAGGTCTTTGGCAAGAGCAAGCTCCCCGAGGTCGCAGAACGCTATAACCTCGACATCTTGGGCACGCTTCCCATCAATCCGTCACTCGCCGAGGCCTGCGATAAGGGCGAGGTCGAGACCGCGCTGCCCGATGGCATGTTGCCCAAGGCAGTCTCTGCCGTCGAGGCCATTACCCCGCACGAGACCGACGAGGCCTAAGTGAACACGAGCGCCTTCTATGACGTCCTGGTAATCGGCGGCGGGGCTTCAGGCCTCGCCGCCGCCATTACGGCCGCACGTGCTGACAAAAGCGTCTGCATCGTTGAGTGCGATGTCGCCTGCGGCCTTAAGCTCCTTGCGACCGGTAACGGCCGTTGCAACCTCTCCAACGAATCGATTGTTCCTCAGCGGTATAACCACCCCGCATTCGTCGAATCTGTCATGGGCCCCCAACCCGAACAAGAGCTTATGGGTTTCTTCTCCTCGCTGGGCATCATGACAACCTCCGAGGAAGGCCGACTGTACCCGCGCTCCCTTCGCGCCGAATCGGTGCGCGACGCGCTTCTCAACGTTTGCGACCGCCTAGGTATCACCTTAATCTGCGGAGCCAACGTTGCCTCGGCGCACAAAGCTTCCGAAGGCTGGACACTCCAAATAGACCGTCCAGCGCGGGCACTCAAGGCAAAAAAGCACGACGACCGAAAATCGGAGCTCCGCTCGCTTCGGAAAGCGCTCGCCGATGTCCCTCGCAAGAACGAGGCCCTGCAGGCACATGCCGTAATTATCGCCACGGGTGGCAACCCCACTGGTATCGCCGATACGTTTCGCCTCCCCCTCACTTCGCTGCGCCCCATCCTCTGCCCCGTATCGGCAACGGTCGTCGGCGATCGGGCGGCACTCAAGACGTTGGATGGCCTGCGCGTCCGCGCCCGCTTGACGCTCGCCCGCAATCATAATGAGCTCTGGCACGAAGACGGTGAAGTCCTGTTTCGAACCTTCGGTATCTCGGGCGTCGCTGTCTTCAACCTCTCCCGTCGTATCCAGCACGGCGATACGATCCTGCTCGACGTTTTCCCCGACCTCTCCAAAGACGAGCTGCTCGATATGCTCAACCGGCGCGTTGAGCTGCTCGGCGGCTTTTCGCCCCGCGATCCCCATTGGCTCGACGGCATGCTCGCCCCGCAACTCTCCCGCGTCGTCTGCACAGCGTTCGAGCAGTGCCATCCAGGCTCCAACGATGTCATCCACCTGGTCTCGATCCTCAAGCACTTTAAGTTGCTCGTCGAGGGAACAGCCGAGGAGCGCTCGGCGCAGGTCACGCGTGGTGGCGTATCTGTCGAGAGCATCTCAACACCCAGTCTACGCGCGAGCAGCGCTGTCGACGCCCCGCTTTACGTCTGCGGCGAAGCGCTCGACATCGACGCCGATTGTGGAGGCTTTAACCTTGCGTGGGCCTGGCTCTCGGGCATTCGCGCTGCAAGCAGCCTGTAGCCGCGCAGTCTATAATCAAAAACGCATTCGGGCCGTCTGGGATACCGGACGGCCTCTTTCTTGCCTCTAAGGAGACCTCGATGATCGAAATCACCCAAGTCAACGCGTCACTCGATGAAGCCGGCGATGAAAATGCCTGCCTCATTGTTGGCAAGCGAGTCGCCAAGCGCGTCCTACGTTGCAAGGACTCCGAGATCAAGTCCATCGAGCTCCACCGCAAGTCAATCGACGCCCGCAAAAAACGAGACGTCCATTTTATCCTGAGCTTTCGTGTTGAGCTGACTAGTCCCCACCTCGAGCGAGAAGCGGTCGACAGCGTTGCCGAGCGTGACCGCTCGCGCGTACGCGCGATAGAAGACGATGGGTCTTCATTCCCCTCCCCCGTCTCCGACGCACCTCAAGAATGCCCTGTCGTTGTCGGTGCCGGATGCGCTGGCCTTTTCGCTGCACTCACCCTTGCCGAAGCGGGTCTTAAGCCCTTGCTCATCGAGCGCGGCGACCCAGCATTTCGCCGCTCGCATGCGATCGATCTCTTTCTAAAGGAGCGCATCCTCGACCCCGAGAGCAATATCCAGTTTGGCCTGGGCGGCGCGGGGACCTTCTCGGACGGCAAGCTCAATACGGGAACCAAAAATCCCGCCCATCGCCTTATCCTCGAAACCTTCGTCGAGGCGGGCGCGCCCCGCGATATTCTGTGGGATGCCAAGCCGCACATTGGCTCCGACATCCTTCCCACGGTTGTCACCGCTATATCCCAGCGCATCGAGCAGCTCGGAGGTGTCGTCCGTTATCGAACAAAGCTCGTCGACATTCGCATCGACGCGTCTGGTGCCATCACCGGTATCGATGTCCAATCGTCCCAAGACGCCGCTTACGAGCCAATTGAGACAAAGCACCTCATCCTCGCCTGCGGGCATTCTGCTCGCGATATTTTTGAGCTCCTTAAGGACCACAACGTGGCCCTCGCACAAAAGACCTTTGCCATGGGCGTTCGCATCGAGCATCCGCAGCGCGACATCGACCGAGCCCAATATGGAGCCTTGGCGGGACATCCTGCCCTCGGAGCAGCCCCCTACAAGCTCGTCGCCCATCTTCCCAACGGCCGCAGCGTGTTCTCGTTTTGCATGTGCCCCGGCGGGCAGGTTGTCGCCGCCTCTTCCGAGCAGGGCCACCTGTGCGTCAACGGCGCCAGCCTCAATGCCCGCGACGGACGCAACGCAAACGCCGCCCTGCTCGTTAACGTCACGCCTGAGGACCTTCCCAACGATGACCCGCTCGCCGGCATCGAGCTCCAGCGCGCCTGCGAGGCGGCCGCCTATCGCCTGGGCGGTTCCAACTGGAACGCACCGGCACAACTCGTCGGAGATTTCCTCGCAGGACGCGCCAGCAAGGCGCCCGGAAAGGTAAAGCCCACCTATCCGCTCGGTGTGACCTGGACGGCAATTGACGAAGCCCTGCCGCAGCATATCGTCGAGTCGCTCCGCCTGGGACTTCCCCTACTCGGAAAAAAGCTACGAGGCTACGACCGTCCCGATGCCGTTCTTACCGGCGTGGAGACTCGTTCGAGCTCACCGGTCACTGTCACCCGAGACCGAACGTGCCATGCCGTGTCGACCCCGGGCCTCTACCCTTGTGGTGAGGGAGCTGGATATGCCGGCGGCATCATGAGCGCGGCCACCGACGGCATCCGTTGTGCCGAAGCCCTGATCGCAGACCTCTAACGCACGAATTCCAGCGCGCAAAAGACATAGGCCCCGAGCTCCACAGGGAACTCGGGGCCTGTTCGCTATTTCTTAAACCGTGCACCCTGGCGTTTTCTGCCCGATGCGAACGTGGAACCCTTGCGGGCCTGCGAACGTAAGCGCTCGATCGTCTCGTCCTCAGACGCACCCTCGAGCATCGCCCGAATCTGAACGACGGCATCGCGCAGGCGCGCCGCCTCCTCAAAGTCCATGGCGGCAGAAGCGTTACGCATATCCTCTTCCATGGTTTCGACAATCCGCACAAGCTCGTCATGCGGCAGTTCTTCCAACTGCTCCGCAAGTGTCTGCTCGGGCGCCACCGTTTCCGGCACGCCGCCCTCGCCCGACTCATCGGGCGTATAGAATGCACCATGGCCAAGAGAGTCGCCCTTCGAGCGTCCCTTGGAACCCACGGTTTTTTCGGCCTCGGCAATAAAACTTGAGATGTCGTTGATGGCCTTGCGCACCGTCTTGGGCACGATGCCATGCTCTTCGTTATATGCCATCTGAATCTCGCGACGGCGCTGCGTCTCTTCGATGGCCTCCTTCATCGAATCGGTCACAACGTCCGCATACATGATGACTTCGCCATCGGCGTTACGGGCCGCGCGGCCAATCGTCTGAATCAGCGAACGGCGGTTGCGCAAGAAGCCTTCCTTATCGGCATCGAGAATTGCCACCAGTGAGACCTCGGGGAGATCCAAGCCCTCGCGAAGCAGGTTGATGCCAACGAGGACATCGATCTTGCCCTCGCGCAGCGTTCGCAGGATCTCGACACGGTCCATTGTCGCCGTATCAGAGTGCATGTAATTGACCTTAATGCCCGCGTCGAGCAGATGGTCGGTCAGGTCCTCGGCCATGCGCTTGGTCAACGTGGTCACCAGCACGCGCTCCTTGCGGGCAACGCGCTCGCGAATCTCGTCCTCAAGATCGTCAATCTGCCCACGAACCGGACGCACATCGATCTTGGGATCGAGCAGACCGGTCGGACGAATAATCTGCTCAACGTCGTTCTGGCTAACCCGCAGCTCATAGTCGCCCGGTGTTGCCGAAACGTAGATGAACTGGGGAATCCTCGCCTCAAACTCATCGAAACGAAGCGGGCGGTTATCGAGCGCCGAGGGCAGGCGAAAACCGTGTTCCACCAGCGTCACCTTACGCGAGCGGTCACCTTCGTGCATGCCGCGAATCTGCGGCACCGTCACATGGCTCTCATCGATGATGCAGAGCATATCCTTGGGAAAGTAATCGATTAGGGTAAACGGCGGCTCACCCGGTTTGCGACCGTCCAGATGACGCGAGTAGTTCTCGATGCCGTTGCAAAAGCCCATCGTCTCGAGCATCTCAAGATCATAATCGGTGCGCTGCTGCAGACGCTGCGCCTCGAGCAACTTGTCGGTCGCCTTGAGCTCCGCCACGCGCTTCTCGCACTCTTCGCTGATCGATTTCAGAGCCGCCTTGACCTTCGGCTTCTCGGTCACGTAGTGCGATGCCGGCCATACGGGGATGGCCTCGTACTCACGAAGCATCTCACCGGTGACCTCATCGATCTCGGCAATCAGCTCGACCTCGTCGCCAAAGAACTCAAACCGCAACGGATGCTCAGCATAAGGCGGATACACGTCGACAACATCGCCGCGCACGCGGAACGTGCCGCGTGCCAGGTCATAGTCATTGCGATCATATTGAATGTCGATAAGTGCATGGATAAAGTCATCGCGCTCGAGCGGCACCTTCTTGTCGACGTTTGGAGCCAGACCCGCATAGTCCTCAGGAGAGCCAATGCCATAGATACACGAGACCGATGCGACAACGATCACATCGCGTCGAGAGAGCAGTGACGCGGTCGCCTGATGGCGCAGCATCTCGACCTCTTCGTTAATCGAGGAGTCTTTCTCGATATATGTATCGCTTTGCGGCACATACGCCTCGGGCTGATAGTAGTCGTAGTACGAGACGAAGTAGACCACAGCGTTGTTGGGAAAGAACTCTTTGAGCTCGCTCGCAAGCTGAGCGGCGAGCGTTTTATTCGGAGCCATGACCAGCGTCGGCTTTCCCAGGGCCTCAATAGTCTTTGCCATCGTGAAGGTCTTGCCCGAACCAGTCACGCCCAGCAAAACCTGATAGCGGTCTCCGTCCCTCACGCCCTGCACAAGCGACTCAATGGCCTTAGGCTGGGAACCGGCAGGCTCATAGGGAGACACGACCTTAAACGGCACGTCAGAGCCTTCAACGCCAAAGCGCTTAAGTTCACCACCAACGCGTTCTACTTCAAATTCCGCCATGGATACTCCTAACTCATACATCTGCAGTATACGCAGGCGGCAGGCATAGTCCTATACGAACCGATCGGGATAGATGGTCTTGTAGCGAGCCCAGGCATTATTGACACGAATCAGATACGCCTGCGTCTCGGGAAAGGTGATTGCATTATGAAGCGACGTACCCTGCTGCGCCCATCCGTCGACATTGCCCATGCCGGCGTTATAGGCGGCGATGGCGCTATCCGTCGACCCGTTAAAATAC
>CAUDAE010000098.1 GCA_958447445.1 uncultured Collinsella sp. | reverse complement strand
ATTTGCTCTTTGTGCAGGTAGTTGGCGTATTCATGTTTGTCTTGCCTTGCTTGGCGCGTCTGCGGTCAAGTTTTTGGTCAGTGTTTGGTCGGCGTTTGGTTGGGTTTTGGAAAGGTCGGCTGCATATGATATATCTGAACGGTTGACCACGAACAGCCGTTCGTTTATTATCGATGCAGGTTGTTAAGAGGAGGGCTATTCATGGCCAAGAATTCAGGTCCCGTACGTACCGTTCATGCTCGCACGACGGGTAAAGAGCGCGATGAGATGATCGCCACCACCAAGGCCGAGATCGAGAAGAAATTCGGCCAGGGTTCCATCATGAGGTACGGCGACGGTGGTCCCGAGCTCGAGGTCGAGGCCATTCCCACGGGTGCCCTGGCCCTCGATGCCGCTCTGGGCATCGGCGGCGTGCCGCGCGGCCGTATCGTCGAGATTTACGGTCCCGAATCCTCCGGTAAGACAACGCTTTCGCTCGAGATTTTGGCAGAGGCCCAGGCTATGGGTGGCGTCGTGGCATTTATCGATGCCGAGCACGCGCTCGATCCCACGTATGCCGCGCGTATCGGCGTGGACATCGATGAGGTCCTCATTTCCCAGCCCGATACGGGCGAGCAGGCGCTCGAGATTGTTGACATGCTCGTGCGTTCCGGCGCCATCGATGCCATCGTCGTCGACTCCGTCGCCGCGCTGACCCCGCGTGCCGAGATCGAGGGAGAAATCGGCGATACCACGGTCGGTCTTCAGGCTCGCCTGATGAGCCAGGCGCTCCGCAAGCTCGCCGGCTCGCTGTCCAAGTCCAACACGACGTGCATCTTCATTAACCAGCTGCGTGAGAAGATCGGCGTCATGTTCGGCAACCCCGAGACTACGACGGGCGGCCGCGCCCTTAAGTTCTTCTCTTCGGTGCGTATCGACATTCGCCGTATCGACAGCATTAAGCTTAAGGACGAGGTTATCGGTAACCGCGTGCGCGCCAAGGTCGTTAAGAACAAGGTGGCAGCTCCGTTCCGTTCTGCTGAGTTTGACATCATGTACGGTACGGGCATCTCTAAGGAGGGCTCAATTCTGGACATGGCTGTCGAGTGCGGCATCTGCAAGAAGATGGGCTCCTGGTTTGCCTATGGCGAGGACAAGCTCGGCAACGGTCGAGAGGCCGCCAAGGCTTTCCTGCGCGAACACCCCGATTGCGCCGACGAGATTGAGCATAAGGTCCGCCTTGCCTGCGGACTTGAGTTTGATGACGATGCTCCGTCCGAGGTCGAGCTGACCGATCAGCCTGCGCCTGAGGAGTTTGACGAGCTTTACGCCATCGATGGTTCCGCCATGCTCGATGATGACGACGAGTAGCGGTTACGCTCATGTCGTATACGGTGACCGAGGCCACGGCCGTCTTTCCCGATAAGAAGGCGGCTTCCTCGTTCTCGAGCGGGTATGCGTCCAAAAAGCCTTGCGCACATATCGATTGTGAGCTTGAGGGCGGTTTTGAGCGGTCCATTTGGATTCCCGTGCGGGTCGCGCGGCTGTATGTCAAAAACCGCCCCGATCTTCCCTGTGATTGGGACAACTTTCGTGAGGCGGTGCAGCTCATCGAGCGTAAATGTGCACTTACCATGGTGACCGAGATGCTATCGCGCCGCGACCATGCGACGGGTGAGGTCCGTGACAAGCTGGCTCGCTACGGCTTTCACCAGCCCGCGATCGATTTCGCCGTCGAGCGCGCCACCGAGTATCACTTTTTAGACGAGAACCGCTTTTGCTCGTACTTTATCGAGGAGCGCAAGCGGCGCGGTTGGGGACAGCGCAAAATCGAGACCGAGCTCAAGCGCCGTCATGTCGTGCTCGATGACATTCCCGGTTATCCCGAGGATTATTTTGCCGTTGAAGACGATTTGGCGCGTGCGTCAGCCCTGCTCGCCAAGCGGCGTGTTCCAGAGACGCGCGGATTCGAAAAACTGGTTCGGTTTTTGATGGGCAAGGGCTTCTCGTATCACATCGCCGCCGATGCCGTTAAGGCGCGTCTCGATGCCGAACGCGAGGAATGTGCAGTTTAGGCGTATGCGCTTTGTGGCCCTGCCGTTCACCGTGTTTTAGCTGCCGTGCTGGGGCCATTTATTTGACAGTTGTTGTGGTTCAACGTACGATAAACACTGTCATTTGCTTTGTGATATGTGCTCATCTGTGATGAGTTTGTTTATATGTTTATCTGTATCCGACCCGCATAAGCTGCGCCCATATTACTCAAATGTCGCGAGCCGTTCGTAAGGACGGTTCGCTTTGTTGTGTAACGAATCCATAAAAAGGAGTGAGCATGCCTATCATCGCAGCGCTCGTTGGCATCGTTTTGGGTGCCATCGCCGCCATTGCCTACATGCGCACCGCCAAGCAGGGTAGTCTTCACGAGGCCGACGAAAAGATCCAGTCGGCACACGCACAGGCTGAGTCCCTGATCGGTGATGCTAAGCGTCAGGCCGAGACCCTCAAAAAAGAGGCTCTGCTCGAGGCTAAAGAGGAGATCATCAAGAACAAGCAGGCCGCCGAGGCCGAGGACAAGCAGCGTAAGAGCGAGATTCGTACGCTCGAGAACCGCGTGATGCAGCGCGAGGAGTCCCTTGATCGCCGAAACGACGCTCTCGACAAGCGTGAGCACCAGCTGTCCAGCCAGGCCGGTCAGGTCGAGAAGCGCTCCCGCGAGCTTGAGGAGCTCTGCGCCAAGCAGACCTCCGAGCTCGAGCGTATCGCCGACCTGACCCGCGAGGACGCCCACAAGGAGCTCCTCGATAAGGTTCGCGGCGAGGTCACCCACGAGGCTGCCACGATCATTCGCGAGTCCGAGCAGCAGGTTCGCGCCGAGTGCCACAAGACCGCCCAGGAGATTCTGTCCCTGGCGATTCAGCGCTGCGCTGCCGACCACACAGCCGAGGTCACCGTTACCTCCGTGCACATTCCCTCTGATGACCTCAAGGGCCGTATCATCGGTCGCGAGGGTCGCAACATCCGGACCTTCGAGCAGGTTTCCGGCGTCAACCTCGTGATCGACGACGCGCCTGCCACCGTCGTTCTTTCGAGCTTCGACCCGGTCCGTCGTGAGACCGCCCGTGTCGCCCTCGAGAACCTCATCGCCGACGGCCGCATCCACCCCGCCCGCATCGAGGAGATGTATCACAAGGCTGCCGACCTGGTTCAGCAGCGCGTGCGCGAGGCTGGCGAGCAGGCTGCCTTCGATACCGGCATCCACGACCTGCACCCCGAGATCGTCAAGACCCTTGGTGCCCTGCGCTACCGTACCTCGTTTGGTCAGAACGTGCTTCAGCACTCCCTCGAGGTCTCTGATCTGTGCGGCGTGATGGCTTCCGAGCTTGGCCTTGACGTTGTGACCGCCAAGCGCGCCGGCCTGCTGCACGACCTGGGCAAGGCAATCGACCACGACGTCGAGGGCCCGCATGCCGTCATCGGCGCCGAGCTTGCCCGCCGTTATGGCGAGAAGCCCGTTATCGTCCACGCTATCGAGGCTCACCATGCCGATGTCGATCCCAACACGGTGCTCGATGTCCTGGTACAGGCCGCCGATGCTGTCTCTGCCTCTCGCCCCGGTGCCCGTCGCGAGTCTGCCGAGAACTACATCAAGCGTCTTGAGAAGCTCGAGGAGATCGCCAACTCCCATGACGGCGTCGAGCGTACCTATGCCATGCAGGCCGGTCGCGAGGTCCACGTCATGGTTCAGCCGGACAAGATCTCCGATGCCCAGTCCACGGTCCTGGCTCACGATATCGCCCATCAGATCGAGGAAGAGATGGAGTATCCCGGTCAGGTGCGCGTCGTCGTGATTCGCGAGAGCCGCGCTGTCGATATCGCTAAATAACATGAGCGACGCGAACGAGCTCATCTCATTTATCGCGTCGATGTCGGGGGAGGGCAACCTTCGCGTCGAGGAGAACCTTGGCGAGGGGTATGTCCGCCTCCGTGTTTCGGAGGCCGAGCGGCGCCAGGCAAAGCATGACATTCAGCATGTCGAGGATATCGTCATCGAAATGCTCCGTAATGCTCGCGATGCTGGCGCCGACAAAGTCTATCTCGCTACGACCAAGGAAGATGGCGTCCGCACGCTTGTCTTTCTGGATAACGGTTCGGGCGTTCCGCAGGATATGCAAGAGCGAATCTTCGATGCCCGCGTTACCTCCAAGCTCGAGAGCATGAAGATGGACCGTTGGGGCGTTCACGGTCGTGGCATGGCATTGTTTTCGATCAAGCAGAACACCGACGAGGCCCGTGTGGTCACGTCTGGTGTCGACCTTGGCTCGGCCTTTAAGGTGAGCGTTGCGGCCGACCGCCTCAGTGAGCGTGCCGATCAGTCCAGCTGGCCCCAGGCCGTCAAGGATGAGGACGGACGTTATGTCTGTGCTCGCGGTCCGCATAATATTATTCGCGCTGCTTGTGAGTTTGCGCTCGAGGAGTTGCGTGGTTGCGATGTCTATCTTGGTTCTCCGTCTGAGATTGCCGCGACCCTTTATGCTCAGGCGTCAAGTCGGCTCGATACGTCGCGTCTCCTGTTCATTGATGACGAGAGTGAGCTTCCGGTTGTCGATCGTTTGGGCCTTGCCTCTGATGCCGAGGACTTTATCCGTATCTGTTCGGGTTTGGGTCTTGAGATGTCCGAGCGCACAGCTCATCGCATTTTGGCAGGGCAGATTAAGCCCGTTCGCGGTGTGACCTCGCGTCTGCTGCGCGAGCGTGATTCGTCCTCGCATGCGCCGGCTCCTGTAGATCTTGCGAAGGATCGTCGCGGGCTACGTATTGCCAAGGATGACATGGCACAGTTTTCGCGTGCTGTGGAGCGTGACTTTAATGACCTTGCCGCCCGGTACTATCTCAACCTTTGCGGCGACCCAAAGATTCGTGTTTCGCGTGATCGAATCACTGTGACCTTCGATCTTGCCAAAGAGGAATAGTGCCTTTACCGAGTCCACTCGGTACGATACAGTTATTGCAGTTAAAACGTACTTTTAAACGCAGGAGTTTCTTCATGGATTGCCTGAAGGTATCAAGCAAATCATCGCCCGCGTCCGTTGCCGGCGCCATCGCCGGCATGGTCAAGGATGGTGTACCCGTCAACATCCAGTGTGTCGGCGCTGGTGCTGTCAACCAGGCCATTAAGGCCGTGGCTATCGCGCGCGGTTTTTTGATTCCAACCGGTTTTGATATTTCCTGCGCGCCCGTGTTCTCCGACATCCTCATTAACGGGGAGTCGCGCACGGCCATCCGCCTTTCTATTTACGTTCACCAGATCAATCGAGCTGCTATGGATAACGTCGTCATGGATGATGTTAAGCCTGTGGCATAGCTTCTGCTTGCCTCGATTCGCCTCCCTTCCATCGTTAGGACTTATGCACATGGACCAGCGTTCCGTACGCGATATTCTTGCCGGTAAAACCTACTTTATCCGCACCTTTGGCTGCCAGATGAATCAGCACGACTCTGAGCGCGTGAGCGGTCTGCTCGATTCGTATGGTTGCCTCATGGCGCTCGATCCCGAGCATGCCGATATCGTTGTCTTCATGACATGCTGTGTGCGTGAGGCCGCCGATACTCGCCTGTACGGTCAGTGCAATTCCTGCAAAAGCCTGCCGCCTTCGCCTTCGGGCAAGCGTGTGGTTGCCGTGGGCGGCTGTATCGCGCAGCGTGATGGCGAGGGCCTGCTCACCAACGTCGATAACGTCAATGTCATCTTTGGCACGCATTCTATCGCACATGTGGCCGAGCTTATTGCCGAGGCGTTCCTTGACGGCAAGCGTCATATCCGCACCAATGAGCATGAGGATACGGATGCCATGAGTATGCCGTGGCATCGCGAGACCCAGTATCACGCCTGGGTGCCCATCATGACGGGCTGCAATAATTTCTGCACCTATTGCATCGTGCCGTACGTGCGCGGTCGCGAAAAGAGCCGCCCCTTCGAGGAAATTGTCGACGAGGTGACCGGTTTGGTGCGCCAGGGCGTGCGTGAGATTACGCTGCTGGGCCAAAACGTTAACTCATATGGTCGCGATCTGTTTGGCAAGCCTCGTTTTGCCGATCTGCTGCGTGCCGTGGGCGATACAGGTGTGGAGCGCATCTTCTTTACGTCTTCGCATCCCAAGGATCTGCTGCCCGAGACCATCGACGCCATGGCCGAGACGCCCGCCGTTATGCCGCAGCTGCACCTGGCCGTCCAGTCAGGTTCGACACGGATCCTCAAAGAGATGAATCGCCGTTATACACGCGAGGACTATCTGGGCCTGGTCGATCGCATCCGCAATCGCATGCCCGATATCGCGCTCTCGACTGACATTATCGTTGGCTTTCCGGGCGAGACTGAAGAAGACTTTGAGCAGACGCTCTCACTTGCCGAGACGGTCCGCTATGCTCAGGCCTATACCTTCATCTATTCCAAGCGCGCCGGTACCCCGGCCGCCGAGATTGACGATCCTACGCCGCATGAGGTTATTCTCGAGCGTTTCAACCGCCTGGTTAAGGTTATCGAGACCACGGCACATGAGTATAACCAGGGTGAGCTTCATACTGTGGTGCCGGCGCTCATTGAGGGCACGAGCAAGAAGAACGATGCGGTCCTGCTGGGCAAGAGTCCCAAGAATCAGACCGTGCATGCGCCTATCCCCGAGGGTTACAGCATCGATCAGCTTGTTGGCAAGATCGTTGATATTGACGTTGACGTTGCCAAGACCTGGTATTTGTCCGGCTCCGTTGTGGGCGAGCCGCGCTAATGGTTTCTTCCGGGGCAGGACTTTCCGCCGTTGCGATCGTCGGTCCGACGGCGGTTGGTAAGAGTGATGTTGCCGACCGTTTGGCCGCTCGTCTTTCGTCCGAAGTGCTGTCGTGCGATGCGATGCAAATCTATCGCGGCATGGACATCGGTACCGCAAAGATGACGCCCGATGAGTGTACGGCGCCGCTGCGTCTCGTCGACATTGTAGAGCTGGGTGTGGCATATTCTGCTGCGCTTTATCAGGCTGACGCTCGCGCGCATGTTGAACGTCTCATTGGTTCGGGTTGTCTGCCGGTTTTTTGCGGAGGTACGGGGCTGTATCTCAAGGCCGCCCTCGATGAGATGGACTTTCCCTCGGGTGAACTTGAGGACGATCGCCGTGTGGGCTATCAGGAGCTTGCCGAGCGTATTGGCGAGGAAGAACTGCATGCCCTGCTTGCTGAGCGCGACCCAGAATCGGCTGCTGTTATTCATCCCCATAACGTGCGCCGTGTGATTCGTGCGCTCGAGATGCATGATGATGGTATCTCCTATGCAAGGCAAAAAAGTCAGTTTAGTGTTCCGCGCGAGCATTATCATGCTCTATGGTTTGGTCTGATGCGTAATCGCGAGGTGCTCTACGAGCGCATTAACCTGCGTGTCGATCTGATGTTTGAACAGGGTCTTGTCGATGAGGTTCGCGGTCTTATGGAACAGGGGCTGGGAGATGCCCTGACTTCGATGCAGGCAATTGGCTATAAAGAGATCATTGATGCTTTCAATGGCGTGATTTCTATGGATGAGGCTCGCG
>CAUDAE010000097.1 GCA_958447445.1 uncultured Collinsella sp. | reverse complement strand
CCGGGCTTCTTGAGCTCGTTGACGATGTCGATGAGCGTGAGGGTTCCGCAGTTCAGGTCACTTGCCAGCGCCGAGATACTGCCCAGACGGCGCTCGATGTCGGGCACGCCGCCGCGGCTGAGCTCGCTGGCTTTAACGCCGGCGCGTTCCAGGACGGACGTGGCCACCTCGTAGCTCTCGGGGTGGACGCTCGTCGCGTCGAGCGGGTTCTTGCCGCCGCTGATGCGCAGGAAGCCCGCGGCGTTGAGGTATGCCTTGGGTCCTAGTTTGGGGACCTTCTTAAGCTGGCGGCGATCGGTAAAGGCACCGTTTTCCTCGCGGTAGGCCACGATGTTTTTGGCCACGCTCGGCGTGATGCCCGATACGTATCCCAGCAGGCTTGCGCTCGCGGTATTCACGTCGACGCCCACGCGGTTGACGACGTCCTCCACCACATGGCCCAGGGTGCGCGAAAGCTCGGCCTGGTCAAGGTCGTGCTGGTACTGGCCAACGCCGATGGACTGGGGCGGGATCTTGACGAGCTCTGCCAGCGGGTCCTGTAGACGGCGGCCCAGGCTCATGGCGCCACGCACGGTGACGTCCAGATCGGGATACTCCTGGCTGGCGAGCTCGGAGGCGGAGTACACCGATGCGCCGGCCTCGTTGACGATGGTGTATCGCAGCTCAGGCGCCTGCTCGGCGATGAACTCCGAGACGACTTCCTCGGTCTCGCGGCTGGCGGTGCCGTTGCCGATGACGATGGTGTTGACGCTGTCCTTTTTGACGAGGCGGGCGAGCTCGCGCTTGGTGCCGGCGACGTCGTGGCGCGGCTTGGTGGGATAGACCACGCCGTGGTCGAGCAGCTTGCCGGTCTCGTCCATGACGGCGACCTTGCAGCCGGTGCGGTAGCCCGGATCGAGCGCGAGCACGCGGGCGCCGCGCACGGGGCGTGCCGAGAGCAGGCCCTCGAGATTCTTGGCAAAGACATTGATGGCCTCGGTCTGCGCACGGACGGTGAGTTTGGCGCGGGCCTCGCGCTCCAGCGAGGGGGCCATGAGGCGCTTGTAGCCGTCGGCGATGGCGGCGTCAAAGACGGGCGCGAAGACGCCCTGGCGTCGGGGCCAACGGCTGCCGAGGCGTGCCGTGGCGGCGGCGCCGTCGACGTTCACGCGCACGCGGAGCTTGCCCTCGCGCTCACCGCGGTCGATAGCCAGCACGCGGTGGTTGGGTATACGGCGCAGCGGCTCATCATAGCTGTAGTACGGCTCGTAGGGGGTCTTCTCGGTGGGGGCGGTGGCCTCGACGACGACATCGGCGGTGTTTTGCGTAAAAGCGCGCAGGTCGGCGACGTTCTCGGGGTCCTCGGCCACCGTCTCGGCCACGATGTCCGCCGCGCCGGCGAGCGCCTTCTCGGGCGTGTCGAAGCCGGCTTCCTCGTTGACGTAGGCCGCGGCGGCATCGAGTGCGCTGCCCTTGGCCGAGGCCTGCATGATGATCATGTTGGCAAGCGGCTCCAGGCCTGCCTCGCGGGCCTTCTGCGCGCGGGTCATGCGCTTTTTGCGGTAGGGCTTGTAGAGGTCCTCGACACGCTGGAGCTGCGTGGCCTCGCGAATCTGCTGCTCGAGCTCGGGCGTGAGCTTGCCCTGGGCGTCGATGAGCAGAATGACGTCCTCTTTGCGCTGTTCAAGATTGCGCAGGTAGGACAGGCGCTCGTCGAGTGCGCGCAGGGCGACGTCGTCCATGCCGCCCGTTGCTTCTTTGCGGTAGCGCGAGATAAAGGGGATGGTGTTGCCCTCGTCGATGAGCTTGACGGCTACCTCGATGTTGGCGGCCTTAAGGTTGAGCTCGTGGGCGAGCTGGGCGATAAGATCCATGGGACTCCTTGCGTTTAAGGTGCGTTTGCAGCACAGGGCTACCAAGGATACCACCCGTTTCAAAAGACTGTTTTGGGCCCTCGCCACGAAAACGACCTATCTACTACGTTTGAACCGTATGGGTCGACCATCCCCCGGTTTTCAGAAAATACGCAAGCCGTCTACCTGCGCTTTTGATTTTAGGAAATATGGCATGGTTGAGGGTGATTGGCTAAACGTAGTAGATAGGCCCATTTCGTGGCGAACGAATCAGGCTGAGGTGCAAAATGGCCCCCGCCTCAGAAAAATCGTCGGCAAGGTAGCAAAATGCCCCGCGGGCAGGAGGCTGCTCGCGGGGCAAAGAAGAGGGGCTTATTGGTGGCGGACCGAGGGGTTCGGCATGGGGTTTCTGCCGCGGCCGCTCTTAAGGCATTACAGCTCGACGAGCTGGCCGGTCTCGGCGGCCTCCTTGATGGCGTTGAGAAGCGTGAGCGTCTTGACGTTGTCGGCGGGGGTTACGACGGGCTCGACCTCGCGGCGGACAACCTTCACAAAGTGCTTGAGCTGCATCTTGTGCGGCAGTGCCGGGTCGACGGCCGGAATCTCCATCTGCAGCGGCTTATGCCAGTTGGAGGCGCCGTCGTAGGAGAACTGGTGCAGGCGGGGCAGCGACAGGGCGCCCTTAGTGCCGCCGATAAAGTAGGCGTCGGCGTCGAAGGGGCGGTACTGCGGATCCTCGCGAGCGGTTGCCTCCCAGTTCCAGGGGCTGGCGGTGGCGTCGGAGATGGTCATGCTTGCGAGCGCGCCATCGGCAAAACGGACGTTGACCACGGCGGAGTCCTCGGTCTCAAAACCGCGGGCGGCGCTGGACTGCATACCCTGGACGGCAACGGGCTCGCCCAGCAGATAGCGGAGCAGGTCGACGTCGTGAACCAGGTTGACCAGGATCGGGCCGGCACCCTTCTTGCGGCGCCACTCGACATCGAAATACTCGTCGTTCTTATAGATCATGTAGTGGAGGCTCGACACGGTGAGCTTGCCTAGCTCGCCAGACTCGATGATCTCCTTGGCCTTGTTGACGAAGGGGTTGTGGCGACGGTGCTGACCCACGAGCACGGGCACGCCGGCGGTCTCGGCCTCGGCGGCGAAGGCCTGGGCATCCTCCAGGTCGTTGGAGATCGGCTTTTCGATCAACGGCACGATATTGCGCTTCACAGCCTCGCGGGCAACGCCCAGGTGCAAGTCGTTGGGGGTGGCGATAATGACGGCCTCGGGTTTGACCTCGTCCATCATCTGGGCGGGATCGGTGTAAAACGGCACGCCGGCGGCCTCGGCCGTGGCGCGAGCGCCCTCAAAGGCGTCGGCGATGGCGACGAGTTCGGCCTCGGGTTCCTCGGTGACAAAGCGGATGTGGTTGCGGCCCATGGCGCCGGCGCCGATAACGGCAATGCGGACGGGGTTGAGCTCAGACATTTCGACTCCTTAATACTGGTGACCGGTGGGATGCGACAAAGGGACTGTCCCTTTGTCGCATCGGTAAAACTAGGCGGACTTCTTCTTGCTGTCGGAGACCATCATGTAGACGGTGAGCACGACGGCGATGGCGGCGATCACAATGGCGCCGTAGAAGGACTGCTGGTAGGCGGCGCTGCCGGCCTCGGCGTGATACAGCACGGCGGTGATGGGCTGGCTGATCCAGGTGGAAGCGGCATAACCCAAAAACATGATGCCGTAGTTGACGCCGATGTTGCTGGTACCAAAGGCGCCACCGGTGAGCGGCGGGTAGATGACGAGCAGGGCGCCAAAGCTAAAGCCGAGCAGGGCGAGCGCCACAAAGAACATGCTCTGCGTAAAGCTCATCGACATGATGACGAGTGCGACGATGGTGACGACAAGGCTGATGAGCAGCGACTTATAGGCGCCGAGCTTGTCGATGATCTGGCCAAAGGACAGACGACCGACCAGGTTGGCGCAGGTGTTGACGGAGACCACCACACCGCCGAGGGCGACGGCCGCGGCGCTCGTGGGATCGGCGAAGAGCTGGACGGCGGCGATGGAGGCAACCTTGCCCACGAGCAGGGTGCCCGCGGTGGCGGCAAAGGCGAAGGTGACGATGAGGACCCAGAAGCGCGGGGTCTTGACCATCTCGCCCGGGGTGAGGTCACCGAAGGTGCCGGCATGTGCGCCACCCTTGGGGGCCTCGAAGCCCTCGGGCAGCCAACCGGCCTCGGGGGCCTTCAGGAACAGGGCGGAGGCGGCGATCGTCACAAAGAAGATGACGCCGAGTGCCTTGAGGGCGCCAAAGATGCCCAGGCTCGGGATGAGCAGCGAGGCGAGCACCGGGGACAGTACAGCGGGGCCGGCGGTCGAAGCGGCGAGGGTGATGCCGGAGGCGAGACCCTTCTTGTCGATGAACCACTTTTGGCCGGTGGTGAGCGCCGGGTTGTAGCCCAGGCCGTTGCCGATGGCGGCGACGAGCGAGAACCACAGGTAGAACTGCCACGGCTCGGTGACGGTGCCGGACATGAACCAGCCCAGGCCGTAGCATACGGCGGCGGCGATCACGACGTTGCGCGGGCCGATCTTGTCGGAGATGCGGCCGGCGAAGATGCCCGTCACGGCCATGATGGTCTGAAAGACCGGGAAAGCCCAGGTAAGGGCGCTGGACCACTCGGGGTAGACGGCGAGCAGGTTCTTGCTCACGACGGAGTACAGCGCGATGGAGCTGATGAAGAACATGGTGACGCACGCGGCGGAAAGCACGACGGCGCGACCCTTGTTGGAGTTGGTGGAAGCCATTGGACTCTTTCTAATCGATACGGGGGAGGAGCGGTCGTGTCCGCGGAGCCTCCCTGTCGGGTTGGTTTACTGGTCGGTCGGCTTGGCGACGCCGGACTCATCGGACCAGAGCTCGACACCTTTGTTCTTAAGGTAGTTGTCGGCATAGGCGCGACGGCCGCCGGGCTTGGCGGTGAGGTCGCCCATCATGTTGGAGAAGCCGCCGTCGACCTTGATGGCGTCGCCGGTGGTAAAGTCCGAGCGCTTGGACGCCAGGAACATGACGGCGTTGGCGATATCGCTGACCTCGCCGATGCGGCGTGTGGCGATCAGACGGCTGCGGCTCTTTTCGACCTCGGGGTCGGCGTAGAAGTTGGCCGACATCGGGGTCTTAACGAAGCAGGGCTCGACGCAGTTGGAGCGGACGCCGTAGGGGCCCCATTCGGCAGCCAGCATCTTGGACATCATGTTGACGCCCGCCTTGGTGGAGCTGTACACGCCCGAGAACGTCTCGGGGGAGTGGCTGGCGACGGTCGAGATGTGCACCAAGCGACCCTGGCCGGCCTTGATCATCTCGCGACCAAAGCGCTGCGAGGTGATGAAGTAGCCGGTGAGGTTGACGTTGAGCACCTGCTCCCAGTCGCTCAACGGCAGGTCCTCCATGGCGGCGAAACGCAGGATGCCGGCGGTGTTGACAAGGACGTCGACGCGGCCGAAGTCGGCGATGGTGGCATCGACGGCGGCCTGAACCTCGGCCTCGTCGGTGGCGTTCATCTTGTAGCCCTCGGCGTGGATGCCAAACTCGGCGGCGAGGTCGGCGGCTGCGGCCTTGACCTTCTCCTCGTCCAGGTCGAGCAGGACGACGTTGGCGCCGTTGCGGGCGAACTCGCGGCAAATCTCGACGCCCATACCGCCGAGCGCGCCAGTCACGGCGCAGACATCGCCCTCGAGCTTAAGCCAATTGCTCATAGGAACTTCCCTTCTTGTGCCTCCCGGCGGGTCGCTCCCATTAACCGACCCGCGTGGTTTTCGCTGGTTATCGTATGCTTTGCATTTGCGCAGGTGAATTGCATATTTGTTAGAATGGCGTTAACCGTAGATTTACACCGTGCATTGAGGTTTGTTCTCAATTGAGCACGTGACCTGCGAAAACGACCCCCTGCGGTGCTGTGCGCCCGCACGTGCGAAAACAGGAGATTGACGTGTACGATCGACGACTCGAGGCCATATCGGCCGCCGCGGAGCTGGGAAGCTTCTCGCGCGCGGCGGCAAAATTGCGCGTGTCGACTCCGGCGCTCGTCAAGCAGGTGTCGGGCTTCGAGGCCGAGTTCGGCATCACACTGTTCGAACGCTCGCACTCGGGCGTCAAGGTGACGCCGGCCGGCGCACTGCTGGTGGACGACGCGCGCTCGATCATGCGGCAGTCCGAGGACGCGCTGCGCCGCGCCCGACGCGCGGCGGGCGAGGGCGGTGCCGTGCGTCTGGGTGTGTCGATGATGTGCCCGGGGCGCCAAACGCTGTCGATGTGGTCGGGCATTCACGATCTGGAACCGTCGCTGCGATTTGAGATCGTGCCGGTAAGCGACCTCTACGACGAGCGCGAGACCGTCATGCGCAGCTTGGGCCGCGAGGTCGATGTGGTGCAGTCGAGCTTTTCGACCCCACGCTGGGGCGACGCATGCCAAAGGCTCCGCATCGTCAACGTGCCGTTTTATATCGACGTGCCGCGCACGAGCCCGCTTGCGCGCAAGACGCGTATCACGGTTGCTGACCTGGAGGGCATGCGCCTGCGCGTGCTCCGTCACGGCAACGACGCTATGGACAGTCTGCGTATCGATCTTTTGGCAGACGGCGGCGTAGACGTGATCGACGTGGACAGCTTTGACTTTGCGCTCTTTAACGAAGCCGAGGAAAAGGGCGACGCGGTGCTCACCTGCGGCGCATGGTCGGGGGTACACCCGGCCTTTGTGGGCGTGCCGTTTCTATGCGGGCGAGAGGTGCCGGTCTTTCTGCACTATCCGCTCGAGCCCACCCTCCAAGTCCAAAAATTCGTCAACGCCATGGCCCAACTCCTCAAGTAGCCAAAAGAGTCCCGTCCCAAATTAGCTACCCTTTGCTACGGGTTTAGCGGTCCTCGCGTTGCGGCCCGGCTGCCTCGGCTGTCTTTACGCGGTTCTTATCGACGTACATGTTCTTGTCGGCCTGGGAAAAGAGTTCGCGCATGGTAGGCGGCTCGTCAAAATCGCTGGAAAGCGCATAGCCCACCGCGTAGCTGATGGGCATATCGGGGTGGACTTCGGAATATTCGTTCACGTTCGCGCGAATCCGAGTGAGACAAGATTCCACAGCGGCTCGGTCGGCATCCCGCAGCACCGCGATAAACTCATCGCCGCCGTCGCGACCCACAAAGCACGTCTCCGACGCCACACTTCCCAGTTGTTGGGCAAAAGAGCGAATGTATTCATCGCCCTTCTCATGGCCGAAGTTGTTATTGACCATATGCAGATTGTTAAGGTCGAAGACGCACACCGCAACGGGCTCCTCCGCGGAGACAGGTTGCTCCTGCCCCAAGACCTCCTCGCACTTGTTCTTGTTGGGCAGTCCTGTGGCTTCGTCGAGATAGACTTTGTTCTGCAGTTCGCGATTGAGCGCGGCAGTTCGCACCGCGCGAACAAGTTCGACCGCAAAGGTCGCCACCAAGCCCATGATGTCGATGATCACCAGGCCCTCGAGATAGTTGAGCGCCGACGCCTTCTCCTGAGAGTAGTCCTCTGCGAGTCGCGTAGCATCGTCGCAAATGCCAAAGAACTCCTCGCTCATGGAGATGATGTCGGTGTTCTCATAGCCGACTTCGCGCACGCGGATGATCTCGGTGCAAAGCTCATCAAAATAATTTGCAAGCTCGGTCATTTTTGCCTGATACTCATCGTCGTCGAGGCGGACGAGGTTGAG
>CAUDAE010000096.1 GCA_958447445.1 uncultured Collinsella sp. | reverse complement strand
CGCCGAATGCTCGCCATCGAAATTTATCGATGGCCTATTTCAGACTGTAATGGGTGCTCACCCGCGAGCAATTCCTCCCGCATGAGATGCGCATCGTCGCTGCCCTTCGTATGCAGGGCGCAAGCGACGAGCAGGTCATTGTACGCGTAAAGAGCGAGAACCTCTTTCAATATCCCACGGAGCGCATGGTCGCCAACCGCGCAACCGTGTGCCTTCGCCGCCTTGACGCCATGGTGCCCACGGACGCCGTATGCGCCGCGCGCGGCATCGACCCCAAAACCGCCGTCGAGGCTGCGTCATCCCTAACCAGGCTCATGGCATCCGGCACTCCCACGCAGGCGGACCAGGCCATCTTCTACAGCATGATCTGCCGCTACGATATCGTGCGCGGGCTCGGGCGCGGCGAGGGAGGGGAGCGCCTACAAGACTTCGATTATGCCTTTACGGCGGTTGACCTCAACGCCTTTATGACACGCTTTACCACGGAGTATCCGGACGCGGCCCGCTGGACTGAGGCCACGGTCAAGCGTATTAAGGGCTCGCTCCGCCAGACGCTCCGCCATGCCGGCCTTATCGGCGAGGGCCAGGGCCCGGAGTCCGAGCGCCTGTCACCACTCTTCCTCGATTCCGATGTCGAGCGAGCCTTGGCTCAGCTGGGCGAGCAGTCGCTTATCGCGGCCCTTACCGGCAGGGCGGTGATGTAGCGTGGCTCCCGTCAAAAGCGCCGTCGACCCTGTTATCACCCCGGCGACCGATCTCACCACCAATATCGGCATCCATTCCCGTAAGAGCGTCGTGGCGGCGCATGCCCGCTCCGAGCGCGCCTGTCAGGAATTTGAGCGCCGTGCGCAGCTTCTGCGCGAGTGCCTGTGCAGCGAGGACTTTTTGGCCAACAAGGGCATAGGCAATGAGATCGGCTTCCACACTTTTTGCTATGACCCCGCGCTGGAGTTTGAGGCGCGTGCATTATTTGACACCCTTTCATGCGATGCCGAGGCCGACAAGCTTCCGTGCACGCTCAAGGTCGTGAACCTTTACGACGCCGTGCTGGCAATTCTCGAAAAGCGCCGTGTCCTCAAGGCTATCCCGCGCCAAGAGGAGCGCCGCGGTACCCAGCGCGTGCTCGAGGACGTGGCCAAGTTCGCATCGCCCGAGAAAGTCGCCGCGTACATCCTTGAGCAGACCGAGCCGCACGCGCCTGGAGACGTCGTTCTCCTCACCGGCGCGGGCGAGGTTTTCCCGTTCTTTCGCATACACACGCTTCTCCACTGCATGCTTGCGGATTTTGATGAGGTGCCTGTGGTCGCCGCCTATCCGGGCAGTTTCAACGGCTCTTCTTTCCAGCTCTTTAACCGTCTGCCGGCCGACAACTACTACCGCGCCATCGATATCTCGTAAGCGCGGCACCCCGCAGACAAGTCCCTGCCGCCGGTAACAACCCTTTGCCATAACGTTCCCAAACCCAAAGGAGCATCCATGGACAACACGATCATTCGCGACCTCTTTGCAAAAGACATCAACCGCTCCATCAACGGCGTGGTCAAGGTCCAGGATTCAAAAGATGGGTCCATCCGCCAGGAGCTTGACGAGTACGTGGTGACGCGCGAGTTGCAGAGGCATTTTGCCACGTTCTTCAAGGCCTACGGCGATGCCATCGATGTGCGCACCGACAAGATCGGCGTGTGGATCAGTGGTTTCTTCGGTTCCGGTAAATCGCACTTCCTCAAGATGCTGAGCTACCTGCTCGAGAATCGCCAGATCGGCGGCAAGAGCGCCATCCGCTACTTTGACGGCAAGATCGTCGACCCCATGGTTGAGGCTGCCATGGAGCGCGCCTGCTCGGTGCCCACGCAGGCCATCCTCTTTAACATCGATAGCAAGGCGGGCCAGTGGAAGCAGGGCGATACGGCTCCCACGGCGCTGCTTCGTGGCTTTGAGCGCATGTTCTACGAGGCGCGCGGCTTCTACGGCGAGGACCTAAAGCTTGCAAAACTCGAGGACCACATCGATTCCCTGGGCAAGACCCAGGAGTTCCGCGAGGCCTTTGAGCGCGTCAACGGCGAGTCCTGGCTCCAGACCCGCGACACCTACAGCTACTTTGAGGACGACGTCGTCGAGGTGCTGCAGAGCGTGCTCGGCATGAGCGAAAAGGCCGCATGGAACTGGCTTGAGGGTTCTGAGGACGAGGTTTTGGCCCCCGATGTCTTTGCCAAAAAGGTCAAGGACTACGTAGACGCTCAGGCAGCGGCCCACGGCGGTAACTACCGTTTACTCTTTATGGTCGACGAGGTGGGTCAGTTTATTACAAACGACCGGGATCCAAGCCTTATGTTGAGTCTTCAGACCATCGTCGAGGAGCTGGGTGCCGCCTGCGGTGGCCGCGTGTGGGTGATGGTCACGAGCCAGGAGGCCATCGACAACCTGAGCCTGCCCGTGGGCAACGACTTTTCAAAGATCCAAGGCCGCTTCAATACCCGCCTTTCGCTCTCCAGCTCCAGCGTGGACGAGGTCATCCAGCGCCGTGTGCTCGAGAAGACCGCGCCGGCGGCCGATATGCTTGCACGGGTCTACGAGCAAGACGCCGCTGTCCTCAAAAACAACTTTACCTTTGAGGGTGGCTCGCGCTCCGACCTTGCCGGCTTCGCCAACTCCAAGGATTTTGTGGCCAGCTACCCGTTTGTGGGCTACCAGTTTAAGCTTCTGCCCGACGTGATGACCGAGGTACGCAAACACGGTGTTAAGGCCAAGCACATGTCCACGGGCGAGCGCTCCATGCTGAGCGCGTTTCAGGAGAGCGCTCAGGCCATCCAGCATGACCAGACTGGTGCACTCGTGCCGTTCTGGCGCTTCTTCGACACAATCTCCAAGGATTTGGAGCACGGCATCATTCAGGTCGTCGTCTGTGCGGAGCGCGCGGCTGAAAACGCAGAGGGTCTTGAGAGCTACGATGTCCGGGTGCTTAAGCTCCTGTACTTGATCCGTTACATCGGCTACGTCAAGGCCACGGTCGAGAACATCTCCATCCTTATGATCGATAGCCTGGACGTGGACAAGCGCGCCCTTAAGGACCGCGTTAAGGAATCTCTCGCCCGCTTGGAGCGCGAGAGCTACGTGGCACGCCAGGGCGATACCTATAGCTTCCTCACCGACGAGGAGCAGGAGATAGCGCAGGAGATCGCACGCACCCCGATCGACAACGCGAAGGTAATTGAGTACATCAAGAAGCGCCTGTTCGAAAGCATCTACACTGCGCGCAAACTCAACCGCGGGGCCAATGACTTTCCGTTTGACCGCTATGTGGACGGCTCAATCCACGGTACCAGCATGGGCGGCATGGAACTTTCCGTGGTGACCATGGCCAGCGATCTGGGCCGTTCGGACGATGCCGAGCTGGCATTGAAATCCGTGGATAAGGCTATCGTGGCCTTGAGCGACGAGGTGGATTATTGGGCCCCACTCGTCAACGCCGCTAAGATTCGCATGTACGCCCAGACGCGCAATCTGCAGGAGCTACCGCCGAGTACCCGCCAGATTGTCGAGGCCAAAATGCGCGAGAAGGACTTTAACGAGAAAGAGGCTGACGCCCTTTTGGCTGAGGCGGTGCTCCATGCACGATGCGCCGTCAACGGGCGCATGGTTGAGGTCCGTGCCACCAAGCCTGCGCAGGTCTTCGACCAGGTGCTCGCGCAGTTGTGCGACGTAATCTTTGGTAAGGCTGGCTATATCGGCGCGCCGGTCGAGTGCGATTCCGATATCCGCTCCACGCTGGCGGGCAATATTCAAGCTGGGTTTGATGGCATGGACGCTGGGAATGCGCGTGCCCTCAGGGATGTCGAGGATTACCTCAGAGTGCAGCATCAGCGTCATTTGGATACCGCTATGGGTGATATTCAGCGCAAGTACCAGCAAAAGCCCTATGGCTGGCGCGAGGTCAATATCGCAAATGTGGTGGCGCAGCTTGTGGTTGAGCAACGCGCGCAAGTGCTGTTTGGCGGTCAGACGATCAAAGCCAACGACAATCGAATGGTGGCGTTCTTGCGCAAGGATGCCGATAAGGTGCAGGTGCGTCTACGCGTGCGTATGAGTGACCGTTTGCTGCGCGATACGGGCGATCTTATGCGTGACCTGTTTGACCTTGATACCGTGCCCTCCGATGAGGATAAGCTCGTGGCCGAGCTTAAAGAGCGCCTTGAGAGCCTTCGTCAAGCCTGCCTCGATATGGCGCACGGCTTCTATACGGGCATCAAACCGCTCTATCCGTATCCTGGCGAGAGTGAGTGCGAGAAGATGCGCTCGGAGGTGGCCGACGTCCTTAAGGACCAGAACGAGGCCGAGGCGTTCTTGACCACGTTCACCAAGCATGAGGAGCGCTTGCTCGATGCCAAGGAAGACTTTGACAAGGTGGTTGAGTTCTTCGAGTCCAACCAACGAACAGCGTTTGACCACGCCAAGGATTTCTTGAGCCGCACCGAGGGTATCGAGTATGCCTCCGATGACATTCCCGGTGCGGTGGAGAACGTGGCAAAGGTTCGTGAGATCCTCGAAGATCCCAAGCCCTACGGCCGTATTAAAGACCTGCAGCCGCTTATGGATCCCGTCGAGGATGACATGAAAAAGCTGTTGGGCATCCGCCGCAATGAGTTTTTGTGTCGCATCGAGAGCGATCTGCAAGACCTGCGGGCGCAGGCCGAGAGTCAAAAGGGCTTCGTCAATCAGGCCAAGGATGCCATAGCAGACGCCGGCACCAAATACGAGTCGTTCAAAAACCGTGCCCACAGCGCTCAAAGTCTCAACGAACTGAGCGTTGTTGCAACTAACTGGGGCGACTGGCTCAGTGCGGCGGCCAACGAGATGTACGACGCTGTGGATGAGGCCCGCGTGCGTATGGACAACGAGCGCCGCACCACCGAGGTCATGAGTACGGGCGAGGTGGTCAAGAAGGTCTCCAACAAGGGCGCCGCACCGTCTGCTCCCGTGCCCGCGCCCAAGCCCCAGCGCAAGATCAAGACCGTGCGCCGCGCCGATCTGGCCAAGCCGAGTCGTCTCTTGTCCGCAGAGGACGTGGAGCGCTACGTGGACGAACTGCGCTCCCGCCTTATGCAGGCGCTCGCTGCAAACGACGAGATCCGTATCAACTAACCCGCGGAGCCACCGGCGCCAAAGCGCGCACCGGTGGCTTATGGCGTTTAGAAAGGCTCATCAACCATGAACGATTCTGCTCTTAAGAGCTTCTGCACCTGGGCCCGTACGGAGCTCATCAAAGGCGTGGAGGCGCAGATGGTGCGCTACGGCATCACCGAACCTGCACCCGCGCCCGTTGGGTCCGAGACCGTCAACGGCCTGCCCCTAAGTCCGGCTGAGATTGAGCAACGCGACGAACTGCTGCGCATGCAGGCAGAGGTGGGTCACGAGGCGCTGCGCGACCGTGCGGCCTACACCTGGTTCAACCGCATCGTGGCCATTCGCTTCATGGATGCACGCGGATGGCTTCCCAGCCGTATGCGCATGCTAAGTCGTGCGGACGGCAGCCATGGCAGCGAGGCCGTGGAGAACGCTCTGGACGTGGAAATAACAACGGCCGATACCGATCGCATAGCCGAGCTCAAGATGGCGGGCTTGGATGAACCGTTGTGGCGCTACCTGTTTGTTGCCCAGTGCGAGGAGCTTGCCGATTGCCTGCCGGGCGTCTTTGAACGCGTGGGCGGAGCCATGGAGCTGTTGTTGCCCCAGGGCCTCATGATGGCTGACAGTGTGGTGGGCAAACTCAATGCCGTCCTCACTGACGAGGACTGGCGCGAGGGCGTGACCGTTCTGGGCTGGATGTATCAGTTCTACAATGCCGACGTTAAAGACGAGTTCTTCAAGTCCAAGCGCAAGGCAGCGGCGGCGGACATCGCGCCCGCCACGCAGCTCTTCACCCCCGAGTGGATCGTGCGCTATATGGTCGAGAACTCGCTCGGCCGTCTGTGGATGCTCAACAATCCAGGGAGTTCGCTACGCGAGCGCATGGAGTATTACATCGAGTCCGATACTGAGCAAGAGGACTTCATTCGCATTTCGAGTCCCGAGGAGATAACCCTCTGCGACCCCGCATGCGGCTCGGGCCATATCTTGGTCTATGCGTTTGAGCTGCTCTTCCATATGTACGAGGAGCGCGGCTATCGTGAGCGCGAGATTCCCGAGCTCATTCTTACTAAAAACCTTGCAGGTATGGAAATCGATTCCCGCGCGGCACAGATCGCGGAGCTGGCGCTTGCCATGTGCGCCCGCGAGCACGACCGTCGCTTCTTTAGGCGTGGCGTTCGCGCCGACGTTACCGTGCTCTCGAGCATCCCGCTAGGGGAGGACGGGCTGCCGGGTAACAAGAAGCTCGCCGAGGAGCTGAGTCATTTGGGCGAGATCGGTTCGCTGCTCAATCCCTCAGAGGACGAGATCGACGAGCTCAAGGCTGCCGCCGCGAGTTGTTCCGAGGACCTTTTTGCTTCTGCGACCAAAACTAAGCTCGAAAGCGCCGTCGCCATTTGCGAGAAACTGTCCCGTCGTTTTATCTGCGTCGTGGCGAATCCTCCGTATATGGGCAGCAGCAGCTTTAACCCCTTCATGAGCAAGTGGGTCAAGAAGAACTACCCCGACGTGAAGAGTGACCTCTTCTCCAGCTTTGTCGTTCGCATGTTCAGTCTCGCCAAGGACCACGGCGAGTGCGGAGTCATGTCGCCTTTCGTCTGGATGTTCATCGGAAGCTATGAGAAGCTCCGCAACGAGATTATCGACAACAGAACGCTGACCTCTCTCATCCAGCTTGAGTACTCGGGCTTCGCTGGCGCGACCGTGCCCATCTGTACCTATACGTTCCACAATTCGTTCGTCAAGGGCTACAAGGGCGGCTATGTGCGCCTTTCGGACTTCGTTGGTGCTGCTGTCCAGGCCCCCAAGGCCCTCGAGGCAATCCAAAACCCCGACTGCGGCTGGTTCTACCGCCGCGATGCCGAGGCCTTCAAGCAGATCCCCGGCACCCCCATAGCCTACTGGCTTGGGAAAGGGGCAAACGGCTCCTTCGAGGTTGGGCGGCCTTTGGCAAAAATTGCGAAAACACGTAAAGGGATGTTTACGGGAAATAACGACTTGTTTCTTCGACAGTGGTACGAAGTCTCTGCTTCACTGATTGACATTGATTATAAGTTCTACTCCAAAGGCGGTCCCTATCGTCGTTGGTATGGTAATCGCGATTATGTCGTGCGTTGGAAGGACGATGGCAAGGAGATCAAAGCGTTTCCAGGTTCAGGTAATATTAACGAGTCTGATTACTTCAGATCATGTCTGTGCTGGTCGCTAATTACCTCGGGTGACATTAGTTTCAGGGCTTTAAATACAGATGAGTATGTCATGGGCGATGCCGGCCCAGCTTGTTATCCCAATCCAGAGATGTATTGGTATCTCCTCGGCCTGTTAAATTCGTCTGCAATTCAGCTACTTTCTAAAGCGATAAATCCGACATTGAACTGGAGCGCTGGAGTCGTTGGCTCTTTTCCAGTTGTATCATCGCGGGAATCGTGTGATGACGTTAAATCCCTTGTT
>CAUDAE010000095.1 GCA_958447445.1 uncultured Collinsella sp. | reverse complement strand
CACTGCTCGGGCTTGCCGGATCGGATGTCCATGAAGGTCGCGAACTCGTAGCTGTCGACCTCGGCGGTGAAGCCGGCCTTCTCGAGCTGCTCCTGCAGCGCGACGGTGGCGTTGTACATATCCTTGTAGTCGGGGGTGGTCAGCAGCTTGACCGTCTCACCGGCATAGGAGGTCTTGGCCAGGGCCTTCTTGGCGGCCTTGGCGTCGGCCTGGTTGAAGTACTTCTTGCCCGCGTCGGTCGCCCACTGAGTGTTCTCGGGGTTGCCAAGGTTGGGATCGATGTTGAAGAGCTCCTTCTCGCCATAGGCGGCAAGAGCGGCCGCCTCGCAGTCGATAGCCATGAGGGCGCACTTGCGGATCTCCTCGTCGGCGAAGACGCCCTCGTTCATGTTGAGGTAGGCTGTCAGCACTCCGGCGTTATGGGTGTTGCGCTTGTCGTCGTCGTTGCCGTCAAAGTCGTGGTGGTGCTCGGTGGGGATCTCGCCAGCGATATCGTACTCGCCGGTCTCAAACCCGCTCACGCGCGTGGAGGCCTCGGTCACAAACTGATAGTAGATGTCCTTGGTGGGCGCGGAGACCTTGCCGGTGTAGCCCGAAGCCTTGCCGTGGGCGGCGACATAGTCCTCGTAGCGGGTGAGATGGATGTACTGGTCCTGCTTCCACTCCACAAGCTTGTAGGCACCGGTACCCACGTACTCGGTCACGCCGGTATCGCCCGCGGCCTCGATGACCTCGGAGGGGAAGATACCCGGATACTGGGAGTGGTTGCCCAGGATGATCAGAAAGTCGATGGCGGGCTCGGTCAGCGTGCAGGTGACCTCGTGGTCGCCCGAGGCGGCGAAGGTGGCGCCGGGCAGCAGGCTCGCGGCGCGGTCGTTGACGGTGAGCCAGCGGTTCATCGAGGCCACGACGTCCTCGGAGCCAAACTCCTTGCCGTTGTGGAAGGTGACGCCCTCGCGCAGCTTGATGGTGTAGGTCAGGCCATCGTCGGAGACCTCATAGCCCTTGGCCAGCACGGGCTGGGGCTCGTAGTCGCTATCGAGGCCAAAGAGCGGCTCGACGACGTTGCAGATGATGTCCATGGTCACAAGCGACGACGTGGTGTGCGGATCGAGACCGTCCGGGCTCGCCGGTAACGCGATCTGCAGCTCGTCGCGATACTCTACATCCTGGCCGGAGGCAGCGGCGCTACCGCTCTCGGCGCCCGAACCGCCGCAGCCGGTAAGGCCGAGGCCCGCCATGACGCACAGAGCAGCGGAGCCGGTCAGAAAACCGCGACGGGAGACGCCCGCCTTGAAAAAGTCGTTGTTCATTGAGTTCCTTTCGTGTCTGAACAAACGGATAGAATCTGCCAGGGCGGCGGAAATCCCCGCCCCGGCAGCTATGCGAAGCCGATCGGCGCCCTGCGGTGCATCCGGACACCGGCCGGCATGGCAACGGAGAAATCCCTAGCGCGTGGATAGAAACACCCGGTGGCACGGCTTGGCGCAGGTGCGGCTAAATCGTCTCGAGAAAGGCCTCGATGCGGGTCTGGAGCTGACCGGCATCCTCGCCGGCGTAGTCGGTCGTGATGTGCATAAACGGAATGCCGGCCTCCTCGGCGGCCTTCTCCACGGCAAATGACTCCATCTCGTAGAGCGTGCAGAACTGCAGGGCCACGTCGACGATGCCGTCGACATGCAGGTCCTTGGCCATCTGGACAATGTCCTTCATACGCTGGTCGTTGGGCGTAAAGACAGCGCAGTTGATCTTAAAGTAGCGCTCGGCGATGGCATCGAGCATCTCGTCGACCGTCTCGCCGGACTCGTCGACCAGGTCCTTGTAGTAGCGCGAGCCCGTGCAGGACTCCTCGCCCACCACGACGCCGCCGGCCTTCTCGATGAGGTTGAACAGCTTCCAGTTGGGCACGGCCATGGGCGTGCCGGTGTACAGGATGCGCTTGGTCCCCTTGGGCGCCACGCCCTCGCCGGCCTCGACACGCTGCTCGCACTCAGCCGCCATCTCGTTGATGGCTCCGGTCAGACGCGGCGTATCATCCATAAAGGCGGCCTGCACGGTCAGCAGGCTATCGAGACCGCTGATGGGCACCGGGTCGGCAGCGCGCGTGGCAGCGAGGCGCTGCAGGGCGCGACGCTTCTCGTTGACGGCGTGGATGGCAGCCTTCAGGCGCTCGGGCGTAATCTTGACGCCGCACTCTTCCTCAATCTTGGCGGCAAGCTTTTTAACCTCGGCCTTCCAGGTCACGAACGTCGACTCGTCATGCACGTTGGGAATATCCATGACGTACATGTTCTTTTGCGTGGCAAAGAACTCGTAGGCCTTCTTCTTGCCATCGCAGGTGTTCTCGCCCACCACCAGATCACTCGACTCAATGTAGGGGCAGACCTCGCCCAGCTTAAAGCCGGCAAAGCTCTTGATGAGCGGGCAGATGTTGCGCGGCAGATGCTCCTCGACCTTGTCGGTCGCCCAGTCGGCACCCGAGCACAGGCCAACGGGGATGCCATCGCAGGCAAGCACGATCTCCTCGGGCACATAGACGCAGAACGAACCGGCGATCTTGGTGGCCTCGCCGGCCTCCTTCTTGTCGAGCATCTCCTTAATACGGCCGCTGTGGATGTTGGTGGCGACAAAATCCAGGTAGGACGTGGACTTGGGACGATTGTTCTGCGTCAGGAACATATCGCCGTACATCTGGCCCACAGCGCCCAGCAGCATATCGTGGTCGGCAAGATTCATGCCGAGGCTCTCCCACATCGGATGGAAATCGAATTCTTCAGCCATGACGGTTCCCCTCTCGAACCAAATACGGATAACTACGGTATTGCTGCACGGTGGGCGGCGAAAACCCAGCCGTGCCTAAACCCGGAATTTTGGGGAACCTGCTTTGCAGCTGATTATTTAGTTGTGCGTCGTCTCTCCCGGAGCCGTAAACATACCTGCTCATATGCGGCTCCGAGCCATATACAGGGCGCGCGCCGCAACGCGACGCGAATATGTCTTCTGCGGCATCAGCGCGCCCTCCTTTTCTCGTCGAAGGTAACTATATCAACGGTTGTCGTCCAGACGAACACCGCCGACATGCGTACGACAGCGTCGGGATGCGAGCATCTCACTATCTGATAATTAATTATCAGACTGATAAGGTTTAGTCATGTAGAAATCGGCGAACGGCGAAGTGAAAACAAAGCGGTCGAGGACTACCTCCTCGACCGCATCGCCCCCGCATTATCGGCAAACGAGATGAATCCTGCTTGCATCAAAATGCATGCGCAGAGTCTCACCCGCCTGCGGCAGCTCTTCCACGGGTACACTCACCTTATTCACCTTCCACTGCAGACGCGTGGGCGCATCAGCACGCGGCACGTCCAGCAGCACCAGCCGCTCAAAGCGCGAATCGCTCACACGGGCTACGTGCAAATCGTAGCTGTTGCGACCGCGCTCCGCGCGATTGTCAACATGGAAGTAGCTCGCACGAATACCCAGGTACGCAACGTCATCGGGAACCTCGCGACCTACGTTAAAGGTCATACCCCAATCAAGGGCTTCAACTTCCTGAGGCCCAATCTTGCGCGCCCGGCTTGTGTTCTTGCAGCCCGTCAGGCGCAGTGCCGCCAGCGTCTGCGGACGGCGGACCACGTCCTCGACGGAGCCGATCTCCTCAACATGCCCGTCGTGCATCACGCAGACACGCTGGCACAGGCGGCACGCTTCGTCGATATCGTGGCTCACGTAGAGGACGGTGCGGTTGCACACATCGAACAGGTCGAGCATGTTCTGCTCGAGCGCGCTCTTAAGATAGGAATCGAGCGCGCTCATGGGCTCGTCGAACATAAAGATGCCCGGATGCGCCGCCACCATGCGCGCAAGCGCCACACGTTGCTGCTGCCCGCCCGAGAGTCGCGCGGGGTAGCGGTCGGCAAAATCGGCCAGACCGAAAATGCCCAGATAGCGCTCGGCAAGCTTTTTGCGCGCCGCGGCGTCGCCCGCGTCCTTTACGCCGGCACATACGTTATCGGCCACCGTCATGTTGGGAAACAGCTGATAGTTTTGGAACAGCAGGGCGCATTTTCGCTCCTGGGGCGACAGGTTGATGCCCGCCGCCGAGTCAAAAAAGGTCACGCCGTTGACAACGATCTTGCCCTCGTCGGGCGTCTCCACTCCGGCAATGCAGCGCAGTGTACAGCTCTTGCCGCAACCCGAGGCGCCCAGCAGCGCCACGCGCTCCTCGCCGGCCTCAAGCTGCATGTCGAGCATAAACCCGGGATAGCGCTTTTTGATATCCAGAACGAGTGACATGACCTATCGACCTCCCTGCGGCGCTACATCATCGCGCATGAGCTCAGCCAGCGCCTCGCGATCGATACGCAAGGCATCGCCGCCCGCTGGGTCGAGCGAATCGCCCTGTCCGGCGAGATCTTTGACCTGTTTGCGCTCCACACGGGAAAGGCTCCGCTCGCGATACTTTTGCGAATGAGCGGTGTACATGTTGATGAACAGGATGACTAGGAAACTAAACACGATCACGACGACGACCCAAAAGAGCGCCACCGACGTATTGCCGCCCATCCACTCAAAGTAGATGGCGATGGGGATGGTCTGCGTAATACCGGCGTAGTTGCCCGCAAAGAACAGGGTACAGCCAAACTCGCCCATCGCGCGGGCAAAGGCGAGCACCGTGCCGGCGGCAATCGAAGGCCAGCCAAGCGGCATCATGAGCTTGGTAAAGATGCGACGCTCGGACCAGCCCAGCGTGCGTGCCGCATCGAGCATCTGCGTGTCGAGACTCTCGAAGGCACCGAGCGCCGTACGGTAGACCAGGGGAAACGACACCACCACGGCAGAGATCACCGCCGCCGGCCACGTAAAGACAATCGAGACGCCGTGCGCGATCAGCCACTGGCCAATACTGGTCGAGCGACCAAACAGCATAAGCAGCAAAAAGCCGCAGACCGTGGGCGGCAGCACCATAGGGATGGTAAAAACCGAGTCGAGCAGGCCCTTGATGCGACTCGAGGTACCCATAGTCTTCCACGCGGCGAACAGGCCCAGCGCAAAGGAGATCAGCAGGGCAAGGCCGCTCGTTTTTATGGACACCCAAAACGGGCGATAGTCGATGTCGCCCAAAAAGGAGGCCAGAGAGGTCAAGGGCCCCTGCTCATCCCGCAACACGACAGACGATGCTTCTACCATTTGAGCGCTATCAAGCCAACGCGCGCCGCCCTTGGCATCACCCGAGGCTGATGCAATCACTACATAGCGGTCCCCATCCGCACCGCGCTCGTCAAAGCCATAGGTATACCCGCCGACATCCAACGTTGTTTCCGCCGTGACATACCAAGGAAGATCCACGTCCCCTAGCTGCGCACCTCCCATGCAGTTTGCACTGTCGAGCTTACAGACGAGGGCCTTGAGACCTGATACGCATTCGTTGTCCTGCGGATCCAATCCATACTTCTCGACCGCCTTGGGCGATATCCACACCACAACGCGATCGGCGGCAGGCGCCACTACAAGGTCCACGTCCTCGTCAACGGGAAACCGGTAGCCCTCAGGCTGGCCCGCCATGGCACGAGCGGTCCCCTTGGCCAACCGCTCAAAACCCTCGATCCCATAGGAAAGCCCATGGGCGGTCGCAGCAACCTGGGCCCCGTCCTCAGCGTCTCCAGCAAACGCAAATCCCGGCACCCAGCAAAGCGCGAAGATCAAAGCACAGGCGACAAGCATGCGGAATCTATTAAGCACGAAAAGCTCCAAGTGAATACAAGGACGGAGTGAAACACAAAACGATGGAATTATCGCGCCAAGCCGCACTACGCGGAAAGCTCAAAGCCGTACTTAGCCCAAATCTTCTGAGCCTTCTTGTTGGTCAGACAGAAGTCGATGAACGCCTTGGCTTCGTCGGCGTGCTCGGAGCTCTCGGCAACGGCACCCGGATACACGATGGGCTTGTGCGAATCCTCGGGACACACAAAGGCCTCCTCGATGCCGTCGTAGCGGTAGATGTCAGAGCTGTAGACAAAACCGGCCACGCAGTCGCCTGTGGACACATAGGCGGCGGCGGTACCAACTTTGTCGGCCAGTGCGACCTTGTCGGCGATCTCGGGCGCATACTCGCCGTCGTCGCCCTCGGTGCCGGTATAAAGGCCCACAGAAGCCAGCGCCTGGTTGGCGTACTTGCCGGCCGGAACGGTCTTGGCATCGCCGATGGCGATCTTGCCGTCCAGGTTCGCGACGTCGGCGATGGCCTCGACCTTGGTGTCGGAGCCCTCGGCGCGAATGATCACAAGGTCGTTGACGAACATGTCCTCACGTGTGTCGGCGTCAACGAGCTCGGCGGCCTCGGCGTCGTCCATGGTACCCTTGGAAGCAGTGATGAGCACGTCGACGGCGGCACCGGCGCGCATCTGCTCGACAAGGTCACCGGACGCCTTAAACTGCGTGTCGGCAAAGGTGGTGCCGGTCTGGTCGGTGTAGAGCTCCTGGACCTCGGGAAGGGCCTTCTCGAGCGAGTTGGCGGCAAAGACCTGCAGCTCGACAGCCTTCTTGGAAGATGCCTTAGCAGAACCGGCATCGGATCCGGCCGGCTCGGACGTCTTGTTGCCCGAGCAGCCGGCAAGGCCAAGGCCGGCGGCAGCGGCAGCAGAAAGCGAGACAAAACCGCGGCGTGAAACCATATCGAACATATTCAACCCTTTCGGATCTTGTGCCCGGGTACCCCACCGCGGGCTTTAATCTGCAATCAGATTATACTTCTGCGCGAATAATGATTATGAGAAATTATTCTCTCCAGAGAATATAGTTTCAAGTTACCGTGCACCTCGGTGTCGCTTCGGCGAAAAACAAAAGCGGAGCGACCGATAAGGTCGCCCCGCCGCAGGTAAACCGCTTAGTTGGTATGTCCGCCGCCCGCTGTCATCTGAGCCGCATGCTCCAGCTGGTCCGCTATGGCCTCCCAGCTTTCGCGGGCGGCCTTCGTAGAACCGGGAAAGTTTACGACAAGTGTATGTCCTCGTTGCATGCAAATAGCGCGCGAGAGCATGGCGCGGCGCGTCTTGGTCATGGAGTACGCACGGATTGCCTCTGCAATACCCGGCACATCGCGGTCGCAGACGGCACGCGTCGCCTCGGGCGTTACATCGCGCATCGAAAGCCCCGTGCCGCCGCAGGTGAGCACGACATTGGCGTGACACTCATCGGCGGCTTCCACAATGGCATCACCGATCTCGCTGGCGTCGTCGCGCACGACCACGTGTGAGGCGACCGTCCAGCCCTGCGCCTCGATAAGTTCCTCGAGTGCGGCTCCGGCCTCGTCCTGGGCAAGATCGCGCGTATCCGAGCACGTCACGATCGATATCTTCAGCTCCATAGCATTCCTCCTACAACACGGCGCCCTCGGGCAGGTCGACGCGAACAACGTCCACGACATCTCCCGCCTTGAGCTCGCACGGCCCTTCGTCAATGCACAGCAGGCAGTTCGCACGCTGCATAGTTCCAAGCAGCGCCGAATTCTGCGTCTTAGCCTCGGTCACCAACAACTCACCGGTCTCGGGGTCGCGCAAAACCGTGGCGCGATCGAAGAAGCGGCGATGCTGTCGCTTGTTCACGCCGTGTGTGAGCGTCGCCTGCTGCACGGGACGCGCACCCTCGGCAAAGCCGCGCATCTTGCGAATCGCTGGGCGGGCGAGCATCTCAAAGCCCACATACGCCGCGG
>CAUDAE010000094.1 GCA_958447445.1 uncultured Collinsella sp. | reverse complement strand
GTACGCCCAGACCGCTGAGCCCAACCCCTCCTACCACGGCGTCTCGTTTGCCGAGGCTGCCGGCCCTGCCGCCTTCGCAACCTATGTCCGCGCTATCCTGCTGCGTGACGAGGGCGCCTGCATCAGCCCATTCAACGCCTGGGTCTTGCTCCAGGGCACCGAGACTCTGTCGCTGCGCGTTGACCGTCATGTCGAGAACACCAAGAAGGTCGTTGAGTTCCTGGCTGGTGACAGCCATGTCGCCAAGGTGAACCACCCGAGCCTGTCTGAGCACCCCGATCACGAGCTCTATCAGAAGTACTTCCCCCGTGGCGGCGCCTCGATCTTTACCTTTGAGATTAAGGGTGGCCAGGAGGCAGCTTGGAAGTTCATCGATCATCTGCAGGTGTTCTCGCTGCTCGCCAACGTGGCCGACGTCAAGTCGCTCGTCGTGCACCCGGCTACCACCACGCACTCCCAGCTCTCTGCCGAGGAGCTCGCCGAGCAGAACATCACGCCCTCCACGATCCGTCTTTCCATCGGTACCGAGAACGCCGAGGATATCATTTGGGATCTGAAGCAGGCCTTCGCCGCGCTGGACGAGTAAGGCGACTTGTGCAAGGACCCCTTGCGACTCGATAGGTATAACTGCATAAAATGCCTGCTCAAGGCGCCTGTGCGAACAATGGTTGCACAGGCGCCTTTTTTGCATAGAGAGGGCGCAAAAACAGGGTTTTTGACACGCTTTATGCATTCGAGTTGTGGAAAACTCCTGTTGAGAGGATGTGAGTTTTACGCAATTGACGTGCGCCTTTTGAGTAAAACCGCAGGTCGCGATTTGCTCGGGGTACTATGCAGCGCGATCGAATCACACGCAGCTCAAACGCAGCAAAAACGCACTACGGAGGTTTCCAGCTACATGAGGATCGATTCACGAAAACCGAAAGCCGCCGCCCTTTCCGCCGCTCTGACCGTGGCACTTTTGGCGGGCGCCGGTGCAACTGATGCCCACGCGGCAACACTATCCGATACGGTTGGATCTACGCCGTCCGAGACGACGCTGGTACAGCCCGTTGACTATCGCGGCGATGGTTATGGTTCCATGCAGGAGTGGAACGCCTCGATGGAGGCCAAGCGCGATTCCCTGGAGATGCGCGCTCAGATCATCATGAATATGTATGGCGACTATGCCACCGATGACGAGCGCGCTGTGCTGCAGGGTTGCATCGACGGTGCGGGTAGCCTGTTGACGATGGGGGAGGTCGACGCCAAGTCGACCGAGCTCGATGAGCTGCGCACTGCGCTTGAGGATGCCAAGCGCGAAGCGCTCGAGGCTGCCGCCGAGGCGGAGGCTGCCGAGGTCGCCCAGGCTTCGTACTACAACGCCGGTTACACTCCGTCCTACGCGTCTGCCGCGTCCTACGCGAACGGATCGGGCCTGACGCGCTCTGCGGGTGTCAATAACTACAACGGGCGCCGCGAGACCTATTACAGCAGCAATGTGCTTTATCACTATCGCACGGGCGAATGGACTCAGGATTCTGAGGGCTTTTGGCGCGATTCCGACGGCTATTACGTTGTTGCCGCGGGCGATATGGCCCAGGGCTCGACCTTTACGGGCTCCAAGGGTGATTGCAAGGTCTATGACTCCGGCTGCGCTGCCGGAACCACCGACTACTACACTGGCTGGTAATCTGCCATAAGCAAAATAGGCACATGATGGGCGGACGTCTTTACTGAGCTTTTAGGCAACGTAAAGCCGCCCGTTCTTTATGCGCGTTTGAGTTAACAGAGCCCTTACCGTGGCGGTACGCTGGGCGTATGGATGCGGGGCACACTAGTTCATGAGAAATAAGGTCTTTCTCTTGGAAGAAGTGGTCTTGTGAATGCTCGAGATATTGCCGTTGCCGCCGTCGCGTTGATGCTCGGCTGCCTTGGTCCCACGGTCGCGCTCGTCGCGGGCATGCAGGGGACATGCGAGACTGCTCCTATCGTGGTCGGCGCGCTGATCGCGGCCGCACTGCTGGGAAGCGCGGGCGTGGTTCTTTGCCGCGACGATGAGGACGAGGTGCCGGGGTCGCAACGCTAACTGTTGTGAGATCGGCCGCCGGTCATAGACGAAGATGAAGGCCGCCGCAGGGGAAAGGTTCCCTTGCGGCGGTTTTGCTGTTAAGGCTGTTGAATGCGGCGCGTCGGCGCTACCAGCTTTTCTCGATATCGCGGATGCGCCGATAGAGCCACTCGTTTTGCGGTGCCTGGATATCGTGTTTGGCTGCGAGGCGGCAGATGGTGCCCGCGAACTCATCAACCTCGGTTTTGCGCCTTGCGATGCGGTCTTGAGCCATCGAGGGCATACCGGCGGGGTCGATTCCCTCGATGAGGTGCACCATTTGCGTCAGGTCTGCCTCGGTCAGTTCAACGCCCTCGGCGTTGGCGACCGCAAGCGTTTCGCGCATGGCGGAAACAAAGCAGCGACGCTGCTCGGAGCCCGGCTCCGTGGCGCTTCCGTAGGTCCCGCCGTAGGCCATGCAGGTCTGGTTGATGCCGTCGTTGAGCATGAGTTTGGCCCACATGCGGTGGGCGATGTCGTCCTCGACGGTATGGGCGATGCCGCAGCGCGTATAGAGCTCGTCGATCGCGGTGATGGTTGCGGGGTTCGTGCCGGCCACCGCGCCAAAGCGGATTTCGCCCGCATTGGTAAAGGTGAGCACGCCGTTGAGAAACACGGCGTCCATGCCCTGGCAGATACCAAGAACGGTATGCTCCCAGCCAAAGCGTTCGGCAATCTTTTGCTCGCTCGTAATGCCGTTGCACAGGGAGGCGATGAGCGTGTTGGGCCCCACGACACGCTCCATAGTCTTGAGTGCTTGGTCGAGACCGGTGGTCTTGACCGTCAGGATGACCAGATCGGTGGGCGCTGCCTCGCTGGCACGGACGGACGTGAGATCGCAAGGCTTTCCGTTGACGGTGAGCGCATCGCCCGCGTGACGCTCAAAACGGGTGTCATCCATGACGTATTCGACGGCGTCATTGCCGAGGGCCTTGGCAATCATGCTGCCGTAGAGCAGGCCGACGCCGCCCTTGCCGATAAAGGCGACCTTGTTGATCTGCATGTGAATCATCTCCCCATATAAAAGGCGCCCGCGTAAGGGGCGCCTGATGGATTGTATGCTGCCAGGGTGATTGGTGGGTGCGCGGGGCGGCTGTTATGAAAAAGAAACTATTGCGCTGTGCGCTTATGCCACGGGGCAGACCGCAAAGACATGCGCGTGGGCATGGGCGACTCCTTTCATCGGGCTTTATGCTGATGTTAAAGCGGTGCCGTGACGGCTCGATTTCTGCTGCGTTACGATACGTTCTCAATTGCGATTCCGATGTGTTTCGATGACGTGACGGGTTTGTTTCGCCTTGTCAGGGCTTCGATGGGAGGGGAGGGGCCGTGCAATACCGCGTTGACCCTAAAAGTGGTAACCGAATATCCGCTCTGGGTCTGGGCTGCATGAGGTTTCCCGGTGCGCCGGGACGTCCGGATGCGAAGACAGCCGATGCCATCATTTCCCGTGCGGTGGAGCAGGGGATTAACTACCTGGACACGGCCTATCTCTATCCCGGCAACGAGGCGTGCGTGGGTGCGTCGCTTGAGCGCCTGGGCTTGCGCGACCAGGTTTTGCTCGCAACCAAGCTGCCGCATGCTTCGTGCAAATGCGCGGAGGATTTCGACCGGTTCTTCGACGAGCAGCTGCGCCGCCTGCAGACCGACCATATCGACTATTACCTTATGCACAACATCACCTCGCCTGCGCAGTGGGAGCGCGTGGTGGCGCTGGGCATCGAGGACTGGATCGCTCGTCAAAAGGCGGCGGGGCGCATTCGCCAGATCGGTTTTTCGTACCACGGCAGCGCGGCGGACTTCCTCACGATGCTCGATGCGTATGAGTGGGACTTTTGCCAGATCCAGTACAATTACGCTGGAGAGCGATATCAGGCGGGAACAGCGGGGCTCATGGCCACCGCCGAGCGAGGCCTCGCGGTGTTTGTGATGGAGCCGCTTTTGGGCGGACGCTTGGCAGGCAAATTGCCTCCGCGGGCGCGCGCTGTTCTCGACGGTGCATGCGACCGGCATTTGCATACGCCTGCCGCTTGGGGGCTCTCGTGGGTGTGGAATCATCCCCAGGTGACCATGTTGCTTTCAGGTATGACCGATACCGCGCAGGTGGATGAGAATTCGTCACTGGCAGACCTCGCATTGCCGAATTCGATGACTGCCAACCAGCTCGACACGATCGCGCACGTGCTGGATGAGTTTGAAAAATCGAATCGCGTGCCCTGCACGGGATGCAGCTACTGCATGCCATGTCCCAAGGGTATCAACATTCCCGGCTGCTTTGCCGCCTACAACGCGAGCTATGCGCACAGCTGGTTTACGGGGCTGTCGCAATACCTCACGGCGAGTGCGGTGCGCACGAGCGAGCCCAAGCTGGTGAGCAATTGCGTCAAGTGCGGCAAATGCGCGCGCCACTGCCCGCAGCATATCGATATCCCCGAGCGTCTCGATGACGTGCGCCGACGCTTCCAGCCGGGCCCCGTAACGGCCATGCTTAAAGTCTTCGGCAAAACGCGCTCCTGATGCCCCTTTTATAACTTGCGGTGGAATAGTTCCTGTTTGCGGCAGAATAAGGCATCAACAGGAACTATTTCACCGCAACTGATGGGAGGCTATCGTGGGTGACCGAGGTTTACGTAATGATTCGCGTGAGGTTCGTTGGGGCGTTTTGGGCGCCGGGCACATTTCGCATCGATTTGCATCGTCGCTCAAGGAGATGGACGGGGCACGGCTGGTGGCTGCGGCCGGCCGCACTCCTGCACATGTCGAGGAATTTTGCCGAGCGTTTTCGATCGATGCCGCGCATGGCCATGCCTCGGTCGACGATAACGGCGATGCGGCTTATGACGCGCTGATTGCCGACCCCGATGTCGATGCAGTCTACTTGGCTCTTCCGCATGGCATGCATACGCGTTGGGCCTGTCGCGCGCTGCGCGCCGGAAAGGCCGTGCTGTGCGAAAAGCCGGCCGTTTTGAGTGAGGAAGAGGCTCTCTCGATTGTCTCCATCTCTCGCGAGCGCGGCGTGCTGTTTATGGAGGCGATGAAGAATCGGTTTTGCCCGATGCACACTCGCGTGAAGGACTTGCTTGCGTCGGGTGAGCTTGGCCGTATTGTCTCGATTGAAAGCGTGCAAAAGCTCGATTACGGCGAGTTTCCTTCGGGCTATCTGCTTGATCCGTTGCAGGGCGGCTGTCTATATGACATGGGCTGTTATGCGGTCGGTTGGTTTGAGGATTTGCTCGCGGGCGCGTGCGAGGTTTCGTCCCGTGAAGTTCGCTGGCGTGACGTATCGGGCGGCCGCGTCGATTGGGCCGACGAGATCCATATGAGCGTCGGCGGTATACCCATTCATATGGCGTGCGACGGCAAAGCAACATATGAAAGCCGCTTAACGATTGCCTGTGAGCGAGGCTCGTTGGAAATCGAGCGTCTCCATCGCCCCGAGCGCGCTCATGTGAAGTATTCCGACGGTCGAACGCTAGAAATAAATGCCCCGTTTGAGATCGATGATTTCTACGGCGAAATCCAGCATGCGACGCAGCTCATTCAGGCGGGGAAACTCGAGAGTCCCGTCATGCCCCTTGCCGCCACGCAGCGCTGTGCGCACATCATCGATGCAATCCGTCTAGCCCTCTAGGACTTGGCGCTGACGCGTAGGGGATCATGACGCCGGCGCCCGTGGTGCCTGGCAGCCCACATCTCTGATGCCCCTTTTATAACTTGCGGTGGAATACGGCCTGTTTGCGCCAAAATAAGGCACTAATAGACCGTATTTCACCGCAACTGATGAGGGGGAGTTGGAGATGCTGACGATCGGGTGTCATCTTTCGACGACGAAGGGCTATCGGGCGATGGGGGAGACGGCGCTGTCCATTGGCGCCAATACCTTTGCATTCTTTACGCGCAACCCGCGCGGTGGCAAGGCAAAAGACCTTGACATGGATGACGTGGCGGCTCTGCGCGAGCTTATGGCGCAAAACGACTTTGGACCGCTGGTGGCGCATGCCCCGTATACCTATAACCCCTGCTCCGCTAAGGAGCGGGCGCGAGAGTTTGCCTTGGAGGCTATGGCGGAAGATTTGCAGCGTCTGGAAGCACTGCCCGGCAACTACTACAATTTTCACCCCGGTGCGCATGTGGGACAGGGGGCAGACGCCGGCATTCAGATGATTGTCGACACGCTGTGCCAGGTAATGTTTGAGGGACAGCAGACGACGGTATTGCTCGAGACCATGGCGGGCAAGGGCACCGAGGTGGGCCGTAGCTTTGAAGAACTGGCGTGCATTATCGAGGGCGTTGCCGCCAAGTGCCCAGAGCTGTCCGATAAGCTGGGCGTTTGTTTGGACACCTGCCACGTGAGCGATGCCGGCTACGACATCATCCATGATCTGGACGGCGTGCTCGACGAGTTCGACCGCGTGGTGGGTATCGATCGCTTGCATGCCGTACACATCAACGATTCGAAGAACCCCTGCGGCGCCCATAAGGATCGCCACGAGTGCATCGGCAAGGGATACCTTGGCAGCGAGGAATTTGGTGGCGGTATGCAGGTTATGCAGAATATTGTATCGAATGGCCGTTTGCGTTCGCTGCCGTTTATTTTGGAGACTCCGAACGAACTTGCAGGTTATGCAGCTGAAATTAGACTATTAAGGTCATTGCAGCAGTAATGACTGTCACAAAGTAGAGTATTCCATTCACGTTATGGGTTTGTTTCAATCAGTTTTCTCATTGCAGATTCGTAATTCCGGGTGCATAATAGCCAACAGTTTTTGCAGACCTCTGAATCAAACGAGGTCACCGGAAGGAGACTGATTATGAAGCTGAAGAAGCTTGGCGCATTTGCCGCCACGGGTGCTATGGCGCTCGCCCTTGCTCTGACGGGCTGCGGCTCGTCCAACGCCACCTCTGGTTCTGATGCCGGTTCCAGCAGCTCTGACGACGCTAAGGTCGAGAAGGTCGACGGCTCCAAGGAGTACGCGCTCGTCAAGGATGGTACGCTCACCGTCGGCACCTCTGCCGAGTACGCTCCGTTTGAGTACAAGGATGACAACGGCGATTATCAGGGCTTTGACCTTGAGCTCATCAAGGCCATCGGCGACAAGCTGGGCCTGGATGTCGAGTATGTTAACAATGACTTTGACACGCTGGTTCCGGGCGTCGCTTCGGGCGCCAAATATGACGTCTCCATCGCGGCTATCACCGACACGCCCGAGCGTGAGAAGGAAGTCACTTTCTCCGATTCCTACTACATGGACGATCAGGCTATCGTGACCAAGGTCGATAACACCGACATCACGGCCGACAACTACAGCGAGAAGCTCAACAACGCCGACGCTACCATCATCGTCCAGTCTGGCTCGACCGCCGAGTCCTTTGCCCAGGAGAACTTCCCCAAGGCCAAGATTGTCCCCTACAAAGACGCCACCGAGTGCTTCAGCGCCCTGCAGTCCGATAAGGGCGACGCCGTAGTCACCAACCGCTCCGTTGCCAGCCAGCTGACCGCCGAGCAGTTCAACACCTGCCAGACCATTAAGCAGATTAGCACCGGCGAGGAGTACGCCATCGCCATCAACCAGGGCAACACCAAGCTCAAGGACGACATCAACCAGGCCATCAAGGACCTGACCGACGACGGTACCGTTGACGCCCTCATGGCTAAGTACAACAT
>CAUDAE010000093.1 GCA_958447445.1 uncultured Collinsella sp. | reverse complement strand
GTACGCACGAACGTCCTCGGCATCCAACTCGACAAGCTCCTGGGCCAGCTCATCAGCCTGGGTAAACGCGCGCGTCAGGTCATCCGCACGATCAGCAAGCGCGGGATTGGTCGCACCGTAGCGGGCGACCATCCCGCAAAGCGAGGCGCCCAGTGCGCCCACAAAGGCGCTCGCACTACCGCCACCGGGAACCGGCTCGCGAGCAGCCAGCGCTTGGGCAAACTCTCGACAGGTCTTATCCATCATCTCTTGGCTCATACGCACGCACCTTCAAGTCATATACATCGGTCGGGTGGCAACCGCCGACCGACCGCATCAATCACATAATGGTGCTAAGTCTAGCCCATAAGTACATGAGCGTCAGCGCACCTGGCCATCGCGGATTTCTATGACGAACGATAGGCGTCGGCACCGCAAACATGGGACACATGGCCCACCTTTCGAGACTTCCGGACGTCAAAAACTGAGGCATATCTATAAACAAGGAACCTGTTGGGGCAACGCCCACGCACGCGCGCCCCATTAAATCAACGGGCACCTCACCCCGGGGAGGGCCGACAGCATCGGCCCTCCCCTCTTTTGCGACCGCACATATTGCCACTTGTCGGCGCAATTCCAGCCCCCAGAATGGGACACATGGCCCACCCTAGCGAGCCGTCCACGCGTACAGTAAAGGCAGGTAATCCGTGGGCGGTTACAGATCGAGGAGGACACGACCATGAAAAAGAAGGCCTTTGCGATTCTCACCCTCTGCATAAGCCTCTTTGCCGCAGTTGCCCTGGTGGGCTGCGGTGGCAGCGGCGGCGCTACCGGAAGTGGCGGTGGCGGTGGAGCAGAAAAGCCAGCCGTGGATATGAGGACTGACTTCATTTGGTTTAAAGTCGAAGTCCCCGAGGGCGTCGAGATCACCGACGTCGCAGGCGACACCGCCGACAGGGCCCAGTTTAAGTTCACCGAGAGCGAGCACGCCAGCGATCGCTTCATCCCCGTCTTCGACTCTGACAAGAACGCCGATGAACTGTTCGACTACGAGGCAAAGTGGAAGGCCAACTCCGGATGGACCGAGAGCGATCCCGTTAAGTACAACGGCAAGACCTGGCGCAGCGCCTACTTTACGCACTCGGGCGGCGTGACGACCGAGTACTTCACCGACGTTGACGGTGGCAGCGTGTATGTGCGCATCGACAACGTCGAGGAGCACAAGGACGCCGTCGAGACCATGATGAAGTCCCTGGAATTTGCCGATGACATCGCCGAGGCCAAGACCGAGGCCATGGACGTCAAGCTCGACGATATCGAGATCAAGCGTTAAGCGACTGGCGAGCGCAGCGGGAAACACGGGCGCAGTGCAAACAAGCGACGGTACCCCAGCGCTTCGTACCCAGGGAGGGCCGGTAAACCGACCCTCCCTTTCTTATGCCGGTAGCCGACGAACGCGAGGATGCCGGACGCCGGAACCGCTCCAAATGTAGCAACAGTACGAAAACGACAAGCACCCCAACACGTCCGCCCGCCGATTTATTGCGCCGCGCAGACAATTAAACCAGCATCTTTAAACATCTGAGCAGTATAGTGACCAAAACCATCGCATAACCGCACTCTACGAATGGAGAAGTTATGACCGAACACCACGCCATCAGCCGCCGAGCATTTACGTTGGGCCTTGGACTCGCGGCGTTGTCGCCACTTGCAAGCCTGCCCGAAACCGCGGCATTGGGCATTGGCCCACGAGCGGCATTTGCAGACGACGCTGCCACAGCGTCGGTCAGCCTCGACAATTTCGTCATTCGCCTTCGCCCCGCGGGCTATTTTCGTACCGCAAGCGTTAACGAAGACGGCAACGTCATCGGCAACGTCTGCCATCTGTTTAATGACGGCACGTCCAGCAAGCTCATCCTTGAGAACGTAACGACCAAGAATGACGATACAAACTGGTATGCTATCCGCACCTTGCTCAATTTCGAAGAGCATAAAAAGACGGGCTACAGCATTTGGTCGGTCGATGGCGACTCGGACAAAGACGGAAAGGTCATCCACGTATGGAGCGGCGAGTATGACAACAAGCCCAGCCGCGCTTTTGCGTTCGAGCGGCAATCAAACGGAACCTATATCATCCGAGACCGCACGGTCGAGAAAGAAACCGAGAAAAAAGACATTAAGTACCTGGCAATAGAATCGAACGGCGAAGACCAGGACAACAATAAGATCTGCCATAAGAGTAAGAGTAAGAGCATTCCGTGGGAGCTCGAACTTATCGGTTACGACATGAAAAAGAACGATGCCACGGTTAGCAGCCTCGACTGGATCACGTATAGCAGCTACGTCGACGGACCATGTTGGATGAAATACGTCGACGACAACAAGTTCCTCGACGAGCTGAGCATCCCGGGTACGCACGATTCGGGCACCTGCAGCGTGGACAACGACACTGAGCCCCAATCCTCGCAAGTAAAATGCCAGCAGGATTACATTCCCACGCAGCTGCTCGAAGGCATTCGCTATTTTGATATCCGTCTCGGAAAGGGCGACAACCCTGGCATCGACCATGGGATGTACTACCTGCTCAAAAAAGACGCGTACTTTTTGCATCTTTCCGATGTCATAGGCTACTTCAAAACGTTTTTGAACGAAAACCCGACAGAAGCGCTCATCATGCTTGTATCACGAGGCAACGACGAGGCTACCGACGAAAGTGTTACGACGGCTTTCGCCAAGGTTTTGGACGACAACCCCAAACTGTTCTATACGTCGAGCCGAATCCCCACGCTACACGAGGTGCGCGGAAAGATCGTTCTGCTGCGTCGATTTAGGCTCGCCGGCAACAGTGTAAGCGGCCACACGTGGGGCCTCGACCTTACCGAATGGGATGACAAGATCAAGGCTCACTCCGACAGCGCCACTATGTGTCTCGTCCAAGACGCGCGGGGCTTTGAAGCCGCGGGGGAAACAGGCGACAAAGAGCCCTATTGCACCAAGGTATACGCCCAGGACAAGTACAAACTCACGGGAACCGACAAGCTCAGCTGGGTCGATAATGCGCTGAAGGAAACGTCCGGGCGCACGCGCAACGAGGTAGATGTCGAGGACGATAACGGGGCCAAGGAGAAAGTCCTGGAGCGTTGCTGGTCTATCAACTACACCAGCTGCACGGGCTTGTCGCACGGAGGCAATCCTTTTACCTCGGCACGAGTAGTCAACGAGCATCTGTATAAGAGCCCGTACATCAATCCCAGCGGCATTGAGGATACAAAGTCAGATTACCTCAAGCACATTGGCATCATCGCATCCGACTTTGTTGATGCGGCGCTGGCCCGGAGCATCTATCAGCGCAATTACGATACGGAGCACAAGCAGACGGCTTCGTACTATCTCCCGTACTATCTCCCGACCCGCATGCGCATGACGTACGGCGACTCGCTGAGCGATGCCTCATTCCAGGATGGCAAGACCGTTGGCGAGGGCCGTTTCCGCCTCGTTAACAGCAGTAACGTACTCAACGTGGCCGCTTCTGGCAGCGCGTTTGCCATCGAATACGTGGATGTCGACGCCCTGGGCAACGAGACCGCTACAGGACTGCAGGGCTTCGTGCCCATCGATATCGATCCGCTCGCGCTGACGCCCCATTTTGAGGGACTCGAAGGCCTTAAGGCCGGCGAAGACGTGCGCGCCAAGATTGCGGCATCACTCGAGGGCAAGCTCGAAACCGACGCCTGCACCGCCCAGCTCGAATTTGTGCACGACGCGGACGGCGCTCCGGGCACGGCAATGGCTGAGGGCGAGGCATTTGCCGCAGGGACGTACTGGGTGCGTGCGAAAGGCCTGTTGGGCGACGCGGCGCAGAACTACACGCTCGCCAGCGACGGAGCCGCAAGCTTTACCGTAGCGGCCTCGGACAGTGCAGGCGGCACCGGCACCGGCAGCGGCACGGGTTCCAACGCAGGCAGCGCTGATAAGAACGGTAAGGGCAACAAGGGCAAGGGCTCGGGCGGAAAGCTCGCCGACACGGGCGACAGCTCTGGCGTTGCCGCCGGGCTCGCTGCCGCCGCCGTGGCGACAACGGTCGCCGGCGCGGCGATGCTTGCCAGTGACGGTGAAAACAACGAGGACGTTGTCGAATAGGCAAGCCGGCCTTTTAGACACATCGACTCAATCGGGGGCGCAGGACACCGTTCTGTGCCCCCGATTTTTACCTTGGCCCGAACGCCGCTATCGGCTACATCACCATGTTCAGCGCGTTAACAAACTCCTGGGCCTTCGCACGGCTGCTCAGGCTAAAGACGCAAGCGGTCAACAGACGATTGCGCAGAAAAACATCGCGGCCTTTGATTCTATTGACGCCCGTAATGTCCTTAAGGTAGACAATCTCGGTGTGCCTGCCGCCAAAAGTGCCCTTCTTGAGCACCTCGATACGATTGGGGTAGATCTTAACGTCTTTAAAGCTACCCGAACCTTTGTCCTGGAATAGCAGCGTGTTGTTGTCCATACGCGTCACTCCCGTGGGGTTCGCTAAAACTGTCTCTATGGTCACATTTTAGTCACCGCAAGGCCCCCATGCGAAGGTGCCAAACAGCACAGTAATTCGTGTCCGCGCGAGGCTTTAAACTAAATTCGATAAAGATGCATTCCACAAGAGGAAAGTGGGGCGACAGTGATGGGCGAACTGGTAAACCGTGGAGAATCGGCAATCGTGCCCGAAGGTTTTTACAAGCAGGTCTCCTCGATTCTCAACGCCGCTCGCGACAAGGCCTATACCGCCGTTAACTTTGCGATGGTTGAGGCATATTGGGAGATCGGCAAGAGTATTGTTGATGAACAGGGCGGAGAGGGGCGCGCAGCATATGGAGAGGCATTGATTGCAGGCCTCTCCAGAAGGCTTACCGCGGATTTCGGAAGAGGCTTTGGCATCGCAAACCTTCGCAATATGCGTCAGTTCTTTCTTGCGTTTCCAATTCGCGACGCACTGCGTAGCGAATTGAGCTGGACTCATTACCGCAGGTTGATGCGCATTTCCGACCCTGACGCTCGCACCTGGTACATGAACGAATGCGCCGATTCTCGTTGGAGCACGCGTCAGCTCGAACGCCAGATCAACACCATGTTCCGCGAGCGCCTACTTGCCAGCAAGGACAAGGAGGCCGTCACCCAGGAAATCCAAAAGAGCGCCCCGGCTCGTCGCCCCGAGGATATCATCCGCGACCCATATGTACTGGAGTTTTTAGGTTTCTCGGACGATACTGCGTTTCGCGAGAGCGATCTAGAGCAGGCGCTCATCACGCATCTTCAGAAGTTCCTGCTGGAGCTTGGCCGTGGTTTCGCTTTCGAGGCGCGCCAAAAGCGCATCACCTTTGATGGACGCCATTTCTATATTGACCTTGTGTTTTACAACTATCTGATGCGCTGCTTCGTGCTCATCGACCTTAAGACCGATGACCTTACGCATCAGGACCTGGGCCAGATGCAAATGTATGTGAACTACTACACGCGCGAGCTCATGAACGAAGGCGACAATCCGCCCATAGGCATCGTGCTCTGCGCGGACAAAAGCGATTCGATCGTCGAGTACACGCTGCCCGAAGACAACGACCAAGTGTTTGCCGCCAAATACCTGCCGTATCTTCCAAGCAAGGAAGAGCTGGCGCGCGAGCTGAGTGCCGAGTACCGCGCCATCAACGAAGCGACTAATGGCGAAATGCAAGGGTAGCAGCACGTTGCGACCGAAACCATCGCAGCCGTCGCAGGCGCACTCGCGGTTGCGACGGCTGCTACGAAACAATACCGGTCATGGACGCCGGCAACGACATTCTAGTCGTGGCTGGCGAGCGTGACCTGACAGGCAAAGACGCGGCCTTCGTCTGATGTGGCTCCATTGGCTGCCACAGAAAAGGGCCGGTTGCAGCCGGCCCTTTAGACGATAATACCTGCGTTGCCCGCGTCTCCGAAGTTTAAGCGCTGAGGAGCGGGTTCCGCGGCACAACCTGATTCTACCCAGTGGAAAGGCTCTTTTACAGCTGTTCCACCGGTTATTTACATCTGGCACCCTCAAACAATCAGACGACAGTCCGCACTCCTGCGAGCTGCCCCGTTCCTCTAGCTATCGCATCGCAGCGCCGACCGACACTACTCCCCTACTTCCCAAAGATTGCAGCGAACAATCCCTTGCGTTTGGGCTTCTCCTCTCGGTAGGAACCCTCGGCAACCGCTGCAACCTGGCGCGGTTGCTCGCCGCCTCCACGGCGCACGATCTGGTATAGGAACGGAGATTTAACATATTTGACCTCGATGGGCGTGGCGTGTACGGTGCTCTCACCGGACAAATGCAGGCTCGGGCTGAGCGGCGCCACGATATGCGTTTCGCGCTTGTCGCCAAACACCACCGCGGCCGCGCGGCCCGTCTGACCGTTTACGGCAATGCGCACCTGTTCGCCATCGCGGCCGTCTGTCGCCGGACGATCGACAAAGTAGACCGGCACCATCACCAGGCCGTCCTTATGCTTGCGGGCCTTGCATGCCCACGTGCGGATGCTCTTTTTATTGAGCCCCAGTACAGCCTCAGCGTCGTTGCCCGCAACGTCGAGCGCCAACTTATCAATGACCACCTGGTCCTTGGTAGACGCATCGACAGAGACGACGCGGAAGTCGCCTTCCTGCATGGCGGGATCGAACGGGCCGACCTTGGCAAAGTCCCATGGCTCCAAAATGCCCATGAGGCGAACGTCCAGGTAGTTTGCCCTGGGATATGCCCAGTCGAGCACCTCGTAGTACACCAGGGTCTCCTTGCTCAGGCCCTTGCCCGGGAAGCTCGCCATCATGCGCAGGTCCGCCAGCGCCATGGGGAAGTAGAAGAGCATCATGTCGTTTTGGATCGCATCTTCTACATCGTGCCCGGCAAAGGCGTCGGGATACTGACGCACCAGCTGCAGCGCGTTAGCACGTGCCTGCTGCGGCGAGATTTCGCAAGGAATACCCTGCTCAGGCACATACTCCGCACCTACGCCCATGGTCAGGCGCTTGCTAAACGTCCCCGGCTTGAGCAGGTCGGCAATGCCGATCTTGTTGCCGCAGGACGGGCACTCAAACACGCGCTGGGTCGACTCGCCCTCAAAGGACGCTCCACAAAAGGGACAGGGAATGCTCACATGTGTGGCCTCTTGGAACTCTTGCGCCGTGCCGCGATCCTCCCACAGCAGATGTTCCAGGACCGACTGATTGCGCCAGTGCGAATTGAAGAAATACCAGTCCGGGTCCTCCGGGCGCTCGAGTTGCGACACATGCGTGAGCTTGAGCAGTCCATCCACCACCGTCAACGGCGTATGGCGAATACCCAAAGCGCTCTTGGGCTCTCCGGCGTCCGCCTGCCACGGAACGACCGTGCCGCAATAGGCGCACTCAAAGCTGCGCTTAGCTTGGTGCGAGTACATAGGGCCGCCGCAGTTTTGACATTTAATGGCAAACATCTCATCCATGGAAACGTCCTCCTTTGCACGGGGGCTGTCGACATTAAGTATGTCGAGCAAACAGTCACATGCCCATACCCATGTGGCCCAAAATGGACCACCCAGGCAGACGAGAAGGCTCGCTCGTTAGCACCGGCAGACTATTGCTGCATTTTCTGAGCATCGGTGCACGACGCCCCCGCGCGAGCTACACTATCCCCTTAAACATGATTGTGAGGACGACCGCTATGCTATTTGTAAATCGGCTGGTACATACGCTTGTTCCCGGCAGCGAGGGCAAGCCGGTCGATGTATCTTGCCGCACCAACGCGGGTTTTGCCGCAAGCCTCATCTGCATTGGCCTCAACATCACCCTGTGCCTGGCCAAGGGCATCGCGGGCCTGCTTGCCGGCTCCGTCTCCCTCATCGCCGACGCTTTCAACAACCTCTCCGATGCCTCGAGCAACATTGTGAGCC
>CAUDAE010000092.1 GCA_958447445.1 uncultured Collinsella sp. | reverse complement strand
TGTTTGCCCAGGTGTTCCCGTACTTCCAGGAGGAGTCCATCTTTGTGACCCACTCCACGCTCGACCCCGGCGCCGCTACCGCGGTCTCGATCGCCGCACTGGTCGCCAACGTCGCCGCGATCATCTACATCGCCTACCGTGCCAAGAAGCTCGGCCGCAATCCCTATAAGCAGGATGTCTTTGAGGGCACCAGCGATTGGGAGAAGGCTACCGCTCGCCGCGCCAAGGTGGATTACGCACACGCCGAGTAACGCGCCTGGCGCAGACATCGCTTGAGCACGAAGCAGCATAGCCGGCTCCGCGCAACTCAACGCATTGTAGAGCCCCCGGAATGTGATTCGTTCGCGTTCCGGGGGCCTTTTGCCGCCGCGAGGATGCGGCCGAACGATGCGCTCAGGTTAAATCGGATCTTATATTTCGCACGCGCTTTATATGGCTCCATTTTTGGGTACAGTGTTGTCCCGATATTGAGCTTGGGGGATATATGAAAGATGAGACGATGGGCCAAGAGGATGCGGCCCAAGATGCAGAAGCGTGTGCCGAGGCCCTGGAGAGCCTAGACCGGATTTCGCTTGACGATGTTGCGTTTGACGATTCGGGCGTTGATGTGCAGGATGAGTCGGAAGCCGAGGCGCAGTCCGATGATCAGGATGCAGACGACGTTGAGCCTGCCGAAGATGAGGCAGATCACGAAGACACCGAATGCGAGGCCGACGACCAGCCCGAATCCGACACGAGCGAGGAAACCATCTTGCTCGACAGCTTGCCGGCCGAAGATTCGCTGACCCGCGAGCTTCCCGGCCTGGGCTCTGCGCCTGCCGTGGACGAGACCATCGCCATGGGCGATATCCCCCTACCGTCCGTTCCCTCAGCACGCGAGGCCGAGGTTCGCCATCGCAAGATGTCGCCCAAGCGCCGCAATCTGATGGTCGCCGGTGTCGTGGCCGTCGCGCTCGTCGCAGGCGGCGCAGGCTATGCCGCCTGGAACGGATATCAGCAAGAGCAGGCTGCCGCTGTCGCCGCCAATGCCCACACGATGATGTCAGTGCAGATTGGCGTGCATGCCGCGGGCCTCGACTGTTCCACCGGCTCCAAGATTCCCGTACAGGTGAGCGGTCAGGACGCTGATGGCTCCTCCGTGAGCGAAACACTCTATGTTGACGAGCGCGGCCGCGGCATCAAACTGCTGCCCGGCGATTACACGTTCTCCATCGCTGCCTCCCCCATCGCGGCCGACGGCACCATCTATACCGTCCCGACCACCAAGACGCAGGTCACCGTTAAGAGCGATGGACAGGATTTAAGTGCCCAGGCCACCTTTAAGCTCAAAGTGCCTTCGGCCAACACGGTGACTGACGACCAGATCGATGCCGCCGCCAAGTATGCCGAGGAAGGCGGCGCGAGCTCCGCCGCGGCTGCCAAAGTGCTCCAGCAGGCAGCAACCGCGCGGCGCGACGCCGCCGTCAATGCCGTGAGCGCGCAAAAGGCACAGGCATCCCGTGATGCTGACGCTCGCCACAAGGCAACCGACCTCTACCAGCTCGATATTCCCGTCGAGTGGTACGGCAAGGTCGCAACTTGGCAAAACGACAGCACGCTATGCATCTATCTGGGCGACGACGCCAATACGCCGCTCGTGACGCTCGTCGCCGTGCGCGATGGCGAGACCTTTACGCCCGATGACGGCGATACGGTTTTGGGCACGGTCAGCCTGGGCAACGGTTATACCGTCTATGCCAGCGGCCCCGTCTATCCGTACGTGGTGCCCCAGACTATCAACGGGCGCACCCAGAATCCCGTGTCGACCTACCCCATGGACACGGCCATTGAGCTTGTCGAGCTGACGACCGGCAACCGCTATACGTATAGCCAGATCAAGAACGACCTGGTTGGCAAAGACGGCAACGCAGACGCCGCGACCAAACTCGAGACCGACTACCTCGCGCAGATCCTGCTGCCGAGTATCAAAGCCCAGGACTAGCCTGGCGCAGCAAGGTGCTCCCCAACCGTGATGAAGGAGCCAGGAGGTCCTGACCCCACAGGCCCATAGATGATTAGGCAAGGAGCCACTTCCATGCGGGCATAACGTGTACCACACCGTGCTCGCATGGAATATCGGTCTGTTCATCCATGGTAACGATTGCCGACTCGCCAAGATCAAACTGGGCCATCGAGGCATCAAGCGCGGCAATTTCGCGCTCGCGCGTTTTCTCACTTGCCATATCCGCACTCACCTGAATCAGGCTATAAGCCCGCATGAGAAGCGCATCCCCAGCCACAAAGTCCACCTCATGGCTTTTGCTCTTCTCTTTGATTAGCAGGCGGCAGACCGAGCCGGTCCTCACCGCGGGAGTCCTTCTTCTTAGCGCATTGAACACTGCGGTCTCGAGCCTCTGGCCCTGGTCCAATGCCGATGCGGGAGAGAATGCTCCAAACATCGCAGGGTCGACAGCGTAGACCTTAGACGCAGACCGCATGTTATTTGCCAGTGAACGCGTGAACTCCGGCACAGAAAATAACAGGTAGGCGTCCTCATAATACTCAAGTAAGTCGCTGAGCGAATTACGACTGACGGGTATCTGTCTGCTCTTGAACTCGTTGTACACTTTGTTCACTGACAGCTCTCGTCCCGAAGATGCCATACACCGCGTCAAGAACAGCGATGCCAGGCGAGGGTTCTTGACGTCGTAACGTTCAACGACGTCCATGGCGACCGTTCGCGAAGCATATTCCTGTAGCAGCTGAATCGCGTCTGCAGGCGTCTGCTCAAGTGTCGCGATGAATCCCCCTCGTTCAAGATACCCGATCAGATGATGTCGAAGCAGCGCTGCATCGCTCGGGGAAAAGGTCGCATCTGACTCGAGAACGCTCCCCGTCTTATATCGAACGTATTCCGAAAAACTCAACGGAAAAAGCTCTCGCACAAGAGAACGACCCCTGAACTCGCTCTTAAGTTCTGAGGACAGCATCTTAGAAGAAGATCCCGTCACATAGACGGTCGCTTTCTCCGTATCGACTACACGCCGCAGAAACGCACCCCATTCGGGAATTTCCTGGATCTCGTCAAAGAAAATGTAAGCGCCCTCGGTTCGAGCAACAGGATACAGCGCATAGAACGTGTCGAGCACGTCCGCCAGCAGCGATGGCTCATACGGGCGCAAGCGCTCATCCTCAAAATTGAAGTAAAGCATCCGGTCAAGCTCGACGCCCCGGTTCTGAAGCCGCCACATCTCCTGATACAGGCGATACGTCTTTCCACAACGGCGGGCCCCCACAATCACATTTACGATGTTGTCGCGCTTTGGCTCCTGTGGGTTTCCCAGATCAAGGTCTCGCTCAAAGACCTGCGGAACCCCCTGCTGTTCAAAGTCCTTTATTTTCTGGGCGATCAAGTCGTTGAATGCCATTATTCTCCAATCTTGCTCTCTAGCTAATCAAAATTATAGTGATTCTTGATTAATTAGAGAGCAAGATTATATCTGACTTGATTAACACTTAAGCAAGTTTTTTCACTATTACTGCTCGAAGGATGCCGAGTGGCTGAGAGGACAACCAAGCTCGAATGCGACTCCCTGGACAGTCGATTTGGGACGGGACTTTTTTGACTACCCCGTCCCAGAAAATCATCGCCAAATTAGCTACTTGATGCAATTAGCGCCACGGGTCAGCTTCGAACATCGGCTCACGCTCGGGGCGTCGGTCGCTGTAGGGGTCGTAACCGTCATCGTCCTCGTTCTCGGCACGAATGTAGGGGTCGCACGGCTTGGGCGCCGGTTTCGGTGCGGGCTTTGGTGCGGCGGACGCGGCGTTAGTCGCCGGCGTGTTCGTCTTGATCTCGACGTTCATCTGCATATCTCCTTGCCATGTACTCATGCTCAACATCATCGATTGTCGCACGAAAAAGGGCGGCGGACCCAATTGGATCCGCCGCCCTTGGCGTTTTGCGATGAGGGGCGGTTTTAAAGCCGGCCCCAAAAATCTACTCAGCGTCGGGGACCTCGTAGGTGGCCGCCGGCGTGTTGTCGCACACGACGGTAAAGCCGCCGTCCTTGTCGGCATCGACCGTCACCTGATCGCCCTCGCGCACCGTGCCGTCGATGATAGCGGCGGCGATGGCATCCACGACCTCGCGCTGAACCAGACGCTTGAGCGGACGGGCGCCAAAGACCGGGTCCAGGCCGCCCACGGCGAGCATCTGCTTGGCCGCCGGGGTGATGGCAAGCGTCATGCGCTCCTTGGCCAGACGCGCGCGGACGTCGGCGAGCTGGATGTCGACGATCTTCTCGATCTGCGCCATACCGAGCGGATGGAACACCACGATATCGTCGATACGGTTGAGGAACTCGGGGCGGAAGGTCTGAGCCATGGCAGCGTCGACCTGATGGCGCATCTCCTCCTCGTCCTTACCGGACAGATCGGCGATGGCCTTGGAGCCCACGTTGGACGTCATGATGATAATCGTGTTCTTGAAGGACACCTGGCGACCCTGGCCATCGGTCAGACGACCGTCATCAAGTACCTGCAGCAGCACGTTAAAGACATCCGGATGAGCCTTCTCCATCTCGTCGAGCAAGATCACAGAATACGGACGACGGCGCACGGCCTCGGTGAGCTGACCGCCCTCGTCGTAGCCCACGTATCCCGGGGGCGCACCAATCAGACGCTGGACGCTGAACTTCTCCATATACTCGGACATGTCGATACGCACGAGCGCGCGCTCGTCATCGAACAGGCACTCGGCCAGCGCCTTGGCGAGCTCGGTCTTGCCCACGCCGGTGGGGCCCAGGAAGAAGAAGCTGCCGATGGGCTTGTCCGGATCGGAGAGACCCGCACGGCTGCGGCGCACGGCCGCGGCGACAGCGGAGACCGCCTCGTCCTGGCCGATGACGCGCTTATGCAGCTCGCCCTCCAAGCCCTTCAGCTTGTCGAGCTCGCCCTGCATCATCTTGGACACGGGTACGCCGGTCCAGGCGCTCACGACCTCGGCGATCTCATCGGAGGTCACCTGCTCGTTGAGGCCCTCGCCGTCCTGCTGCTTTTGCGCCTCGAGCGCGGCCTCGGAATCCTGAATCTGCTGCTGCAGGCCCGGAATCACGGAGTAGCGCAGCTCGGACGCACGGCCCAGGTCGCCGTTGCGCGTCGCACGTTCCTCCTCGCTCTTGGCCTCGTCGAGCTGTCCCTTGAGCTCCTGCACGTGGTCGATGGCGTTCTTTTGGTTGAGCCAGCCGGCCTTTTGCACATTGAGCTTTTCCTGGACCTCGGCAATCTCTTGGCGCAGGGCCTCCAGACGCTCCTTGGAGGCGTCGTCGGTCTCCTTCATGAGCGCCTGCTCCTCGATCTGCAGCTGGGTGAGCTGACGCGTGGTAGCGTCGATCTCGACCGGCATACTGTCGAGCTCCATGCGTAGGCGGCTTGCCGCCTCATCGACCAGATCGATGGCCTTGTCGGGCAGGAAGCGGTCGGCGATGTAGCGATCGGAGAGGTCGGCAGCTGCCACGAGCGCGCTATCGGTGATATGCACGCCGTGGAAGATCTCGTACTTCTCCTTCAGGCCACGCAGGATCGAAATGGTGTCCTCGACGGAGGGCTCGGAGACCATAACGGTCTGGAAACGACGGGCGAGCGCCGCATCCTTCTCGATGTACTTGCGGTATTCGTCGAGCGTGGTCGCGCCGATCGCGTGCAGGTCGCCACGGGCGAGCGCCGGCTTGAGGATGTTGCCGGCGTCCATGGAGCCCTCGGTGGCACCCGCGCCCACGATGGTGTGGAGCTCATCGATGAACAGGATGACCTTGCCTTCGGATTTTTGCACTTCTTTGAGCACGGCCTTTAAGCGGTCCTCGAACTCACCACGGTACTTGGCGCCGGCGACCAACGCGCTCATGTCGAGCTCGATGAGGTCGCGGTCGCGCAGGGTGCTCGGCACGTCGCCGGCCACGATACGTTGGGCGATGCCCTCGACGATGGCCGTCTTGCCGACGCCCGGCTCGCCGATGAGCACGGGGTTGTTCTTGGTGCGACGGGACAGGACCTGGATGGTACGGCGAATCTCGTCGGTACGGCCGATGACCGGGTCGAGCTTACCGGCGCGGGCAAGGTCGCAGATATTGCGGCCGTACTGCTCCAGCGCCTCAAACTGTGTCTTGTCCTCGGCGGACGTCACGCGGTCATCGCCGCGCAGCTCCTCGTAGACTTGCTCGATGCGCTCCTTGGTGACGCCGGCGTCGCGCAGCACGCGGCCCGCCTCGCCCTTGTCCTCGGCAAGCGCCATCAGCAGATGCTCGGTCACCACAAAGCTGTCGCCCATCTTGGTGGCCTTCTTCTCGGCTTTTTCGATGACGCGGACGAGCTCGTTGGACAGACCCATCTGCTGGCCCTCGCCCGAAACCTTGGGCGCGCGGTCGATGGCATCCTGCGTGGAGCGTGCGAGCTGAGCCGGGTCGGCACCGATGCGCTCGATGATCACGGAGATATTGCGCTCGCCGGCACCGAGCAGGGCGGACAGCAGGTGAATCGGCTCCACCGCGCCGGCCTGCGCGTCGGCAGCCGTGCTCATGGCGGTCTGCAACGCCTCGCGCGACGTCATTGCTAGCTTATCGATTCTCATGGAATCACCTCTCTTGGGGTGGCCGCCCTACGGGGCGGCTTCACGTTGTTCGAGAAGTATTGTTGCCAGCTTTGCGCGATCTTATACACAAATCTAAGTCTCTATATATAAGATTTTCTGAGTGATTGATGGATAAGGTACTGAAATGTCAGCCCGCCGCCGCACAGGTGCGCTACCGTCTCAATCTGTAACATCTATCGACCGTTTCTGGCTCCAGATGTTACAGATCGAGACGAATTGTTCAGCGGCACCCGTTTGTCTCAATCTGTAACATCTAATCGGCAAATAGAGCTCCATCTGTTACAAATCGAGACGAACAGAAGACACCTGAATCGAAAATCTTAATCTGTAACACCAGCCCCACTTTTAGCGGCCAAGATGTTACAGATCGAGACAGACCGAAAACCACCACAAAGAGGACAGGCACCTTTGTGGTGGTCGCGGTCTCTACTCCTTCGCCGAACCCGTACTTCCCGATTCGACGGTCCAGGGCATCTCATCCTCGAACAGCCATGTACGGGCAGACCCACTATCGCGTGCAGTCTGCGGGTCAGGCAAGCAGGTCTGTTTATAGGCATCTTGGATACACTGACCCATAAAATCGTTGAGCTCGGTCTGGTCGCCCTCCATGACATAGGCGACATCGCCGTCCATGATGTAGATGCCCGGACCCTCATTGCCCTCGTAGCCCGGATCGTACGAGACATCACATAACTTTGCGCCGTTTGCAGTGTCCAGCTCGATGGAAGAGTGGCATCCGCCAACCATGTCGTTCGCTTTTGCCCGATAGGACGCATATCCGTACCAACGCTTAAATGATTTGCCCTTGAGTAGCTCGGACGCCCTATCGATCAGGCTTGTATCCGTGGTATAGCGCATGGCCCCAAGCTGAATACGCGGATAATTGCTAATACCCAGCACAGCCGGCTGCTCATCAAAATCAACGGTAATGGCCTCGGGCTTGTCGTCGCCGGTCAGAAGTTCGACAGATTGAGTCACAGGCTTGACCACCGGCTCCGTCACCGCAGCAGGTAGAAATGCCATACCGACAGCGCCCGCGCCAACCACAGCGATCGCAAGCGCCAAGACAATCAATCCAATACGGGCAGAACGGCTCACGGCAAAACACCCCACAATGCAAACCTTCGCCACCTGCACTAATGATACCGCCAGCTAACACTATTACCAAAAGAAGCCGCGCGCTCCTCACCACCACAAAGGGGACAGGCACCTTTGTGGTGGTTTTCGACGCTAACGGTCGACCATCTCGCGCCATGAGATTAAACTTGAATTGTTCTCTGAACATATCCATTTCTGCCTATCCTCAACAGATCTTTCTCTCTAAGAGCGCATGTGAAGCCGTCT
>CAUDAE010000091.1 GCA_958447445.1 uncultured Collinsella sp. | reverse complement strand
CAGCAGCCATCCCTAAAACATGCAAACCTTTTCTCCTTCCCCCCGACACAGAGATACTGTCTCTTCGTCTCCTTTATCACAAAAACCAAGCTCTCAACCGACCAGGAACTCAACCTGCGAGCATCCTTCGAAAAGCTCCAAGCATCCCTAAACAAGTCATTCCCCAACCAAGCCCGGGCATACTAACCCCTCATCAACAAAGTGCCCCTCGCGCCCCACCCCTTCAGCCCCAACGCCACAAGGGCGATTGAGCAGGACGGCTTGGGCGGGTCCCCGTACTTAGTTTCCAAAATCATTCCGCAGCGCGAAGGCTTCTTATTATTTTCCGCCCCAACGCCACAAGGGCGACGACCTCGAGTAGGTCAACCTGGGAGGGACCAGGGCTTAGTTCCCCAATCTTTCCGCAGGGGGCAAAAAGCCTCGCCGCACGAAGTGCGCAGCGAGGCTTTTTGCATGCCCGAGGACGATTGGGGAACTAAGCCCTCGTCCCTCCCCGGGATATGTAGCGAGTCGGAGTACCCTTGCTGTTACTCTGCTTTGCCCACAGAGTTGAGGTTGGTCATGCGGATCTTAACCAGCTCGGTGATCTCACGCATGCCCTCCTTGGCCGGCTTCTTGGGATCGAAGCAGGCGGGGTTCTCGGCCATGTAGGCCATGAAGCCCTTGGTGTAGGCCTGACGCAGCTCGGTGGCGTAGTTGACCTTGCAGATGCCGTTCTTCACAGCCTCGGCAACCTGTTCATCGGGCACACCAGAGGTGCCGTGCAGGACCAGCGGCACGTCAACGGCGTCGCGGATGGCCTTGACCACGGACTGCTCGATATGCGGATCGCTCGTGTACACGCCGTGGCTGGTGCCAACGCCAATTGCGAGGGAGGTGCAGCCGGTGCGCTCGACGAACTCCTTGGCCTCGGCAGGATCGGTGTAGGGGCTCTCGCCCTCAACCGCGGGACCGTCGTCCTCCTTGCCGCCAACCTTACCAAGCTCAGCCTCGACAGGCACGCCCATGGCGCGGCCAGCATCGGCGACGGACTTGGTCAGGGCGATGTTGTCCTCGAAGGACTCGTGCGAACCGTCGATCATGACAGAGGTGTAGCCGGTGCGGAAAGCCTGCATGCAGCGGTCATAGCCATCGCCGTGATCGAGGTGCAGAGCGACGGGCACGGAAGCGCGCTCGGCGGCAGCCTTGACCATGCCGTAGAAGTAGTCCAGACCAGCGGTCTTGATGGTGCCAGGGGTGGTCTGCATGATGACGGGGGACTTGGTCTCCTCGGCAGCGGCCAGAACGGCCATAACAAACTCGAGGTTCTCGACGTTGAACGCGCCGACGGCGTAGTGGCCGGCCTGAGCGTCCTTGAGCATCTTTTCGGTGGTAACAAGTGCCATGAGCGTTTGCTCCTCTCCCTCGCCCGCATCTGGACATCGGGCGTAGTTGTTCACAAGGCGTTTTACCTTGCGTTTTGCTGCGCTCATTGTATGAAATTCAGCGGCTTTGTACGTGCGAGATATTGAGCCCAGCAGGTCAATACCGTCGTTTTTGAAAAGCAAACGGAAGAAATTTGAGCCGAGTGAACATGTTCGATATTGAATTTTGGGCGTTCAGCGTCTTTCTTTTATAGAAAAGATAAGTAATCGAAAGCTGTTTTCTTACCCAAAAAGAAAATGAACGAAAATAGAGTCAACACAATTCCTGCAAATTTAGCCGAGAATGGAGCAAGCATGGCCCAAGCCACCAACCGCGCTTTTGCCGACGAACGCCGCGCCGCCATCATGGAAATGCTCGATCATAATGCCTCGGTGCAGGTAGCAGAAATCGCCCAGACCTTTGGCGTGTCCTCCGTTACCGCCCGCGCCGACCTGGACGCGCTCGCCGAAGCAGGCAAGCTGCGCCGCACACATGGTGGTGCCGTTTCGCTTCACAAGCGCCTGACCGTCTCCACGCAGGATCGCCGCATCAATGTCAACGTCGCCGCCAAGCAGGCCATCGCGCAAAGCGCCATCGAGCTCGTCAATGACGGCGACACGCTGCTCGTCGACTCGGGCACCACGGCGCTCGAGTTCGTCCGGCTCCTTGATCAGCGCGACGGCATCACCGTTATCACGGCCGACATTACCATCGCCGATTATATTGACGAGAGCATGCCCTCGGTCGATGTCGTCATGCTGGGCGGGGCACTGCGCAAAGGTCATCGCTATCTGTACGGCCCACTTACCATGCAGGCTCTCCAAATGGTCCACGCCGATCTTGCCGTCATGTGCCCTGGCGCTTTTGTTCCCGGCTGCGGCTTTACGACCGACTTTCCCCAGATGGCCGAGACCAAAACAGCTATGATCGCCGGAGCCCATCAAAGCGTCGCCCTCATGGACGCTAGCAAGGTTAACGGACGCGGCATGTACCGCTTTGCCGAACTGACTGATGTCGACACCATCGTGATGGACCGTGACCCCGATCATGCCGTCGCCACCTCAATCGCCGAGGCCACCGACAGCGCACGTCCAGCCCTCATCATCGCCGGCGCTTAAACAAAAACCACCACAAAGGTGCCTGTCCCCTTTGTGGTGGTTGTGATGGCTGAGCGTCAAAAGTGAGCGTGTCGCTACTTGGACAGCTCGTCGGCGAGGGCCTCGATCTGGGCGCGCGAGGCTTCGTTGAGCGAGCCCAGCACAGTCACCTTGTTCTGCGTCAGGGTGATGTCCTTCATGCCCTCGAGCTCCTTGGTCATAACCTTGGCAGCCGCGGGTGCCCAAGAGCCGGCCTCGACGAGCGCCACCGTACGGTTCTGGTAGGCGTGCTCGGCGAGCGTATGGATGAAGGTGCTCATGCACGGGAAGATCTCGCCCTGATAGGTGATGGAGGCGAGCACCAGACGGTCGTAGCGGAACGCATCCTCAACGGCCTCGGCCATGTCGTCACGAGCCAGGTCAAAGACGGAGACCTTCTGGCCGCGAGCCTCAAGCGCAGATGCGAGCTCCTCGACGGCAGCCTTCAGATGCCCGTACACGCTCGCATAGGCAATCGTGATACCCTCGTCCTCGGGCTGATAGCTCGACCAGGTGTTATAGGTGTCGAGGTAGTAGCCCAGGTTCTCAGTCAGCACGGGGCCGTGGAGCGGGCAGATAATCTGGATGTCCAGGTCGGCGGCCTTCTTGAGGACGGCCTGCACGAACTTGCCGAACTTACCGACGATGCCAAAGTAGTAGCGGCGAGCCTCGCAAGCCCAGCCCTCGGGATCCTCGATGTCGTTGGCGCCAAACTTGCCAAAGCCGTCGGCACTAAAGAGCACCTTGTCGGTGGACTCGTAGGAGAAGAGCACCTCGGGCCAGTGAACATTGGGGGCACCGACAAAGGTTAGGCTGTGGCCGCCCAGGTCGAGCACGTCGCCATCTTTGACGACCATCGTGCGCTCGGGGAAGTCGGTGCCAAAGTAGTTGACCATCATACGGAAGGCGCCCATGCTGGCAACAATCTGCGCCTGGGGAGAGCGCTCCATAAGGGCGGCGCTGCCGGCGGCGTGATCGGGCTCCATGTGATGGACGATCAGGTAGTCGGGCATGCGGCCATCGAGCACGGCCTCGAGGTTGCCGAGCCACTCGTCAACAAAACCGCCGTCGACTGAATCGGCGACAGCGATCTTTTCGCCCAAGATAACGTAGCTGTTGTATGCCATGCCGTTCTCGGACACATCGTACTGGCCCTCGAACAGGTCAATGTCGTGATCGTTAACGCCAATGTAGCGGATATCCTTGGTGATCTCCATCAGGCAAAGCCTCCTAGATAGACAAAAGAGCCCGTCTATCATAGCACTCGTCTTCATAGCCACGGCTATCTGCCAGCATCCTTATCGATTGTTATTGAGGCGGAATATATCGCCATTGACCTGCAAAAACTATGTGCGCGGAGCTGCCGTGGTATGTCGAACGATAAGCTGGCCGGGAATACGAATGGCAACGGTTTTGTCCGTTGCCCCCGCCTTGGGAACCGCGTGCTCGAACACCTCGCGTCCACGCTGATGCAAATCGAATCGAACGGTCGTGAGCTCGTTGTGTGCCACAAAATCATCGAGCGAATCGTCGACGCCCACCACGCTCACGTCCTCGGGCACGCGCAGACCGCTATCGCGCAGCGCTGCAATCGCGCCATTTGCCATCTGGTCGTTTGCCGCGTAAATCGCCGTCATGGTGCGATCGTGCTCGGCCAGGTACCTGCCGGCCTCGTAGCCGCTGTTGGCAGACCAGTCGCCCTCGAGCGGCTCTGCCGGCTCGATGTGTTTACGCTCGAGTGCATCCTGCCAACCGGCGCGACGAAATTGCTCGTCGACCGAGAATGACGGGCCGCCAATATAGCGAATCTGCTCGTGCCCTAGCTCAAACAGGTGATCCATAAGCAATAGCGAGCAGCCGTAATGGTCGGAATCGACCGTGGTCACCCGCGGGTGCGCGTACATGGTAACGATGACCGTGCCAATGCCCGGCAGTGGATCAAACGTCTCAAAATCGGGCGCCATGCGACTCATACCGATGATGATGCCGTCCACCGGCAATGCGGCCATACGACGCGTGGCCTCGGCAAGCGAAAACTCCTCGGTCTTGGACATCTCGACCAGCGTGATGGCGCAATTATGCTCGCGAGCAGCGCTGGCGATGCCGTCGATCATTGAGAGGTTGCCGAACTTGGTGACATCGTTGACGCACAGGCCGACCGAATGATAACGGCCGTCGCGCAGCGAGCGACCGGCATAACTCGGACGAAAGCCGAGCTTTTGCATAGCGGCCTGTACGCGCTGGCGCGTCTGCTCGTTAACGTTAGGCAAGCCGTTGGCGACGCGCGAAACCGTCTGCTGCGAAACGCCGGCAGCGCGGGCGACGTCGGCCATGGAGACCGGACGCGAACTGGTATCGTTGGACGGGCGCCTTGCCACAGGATCACCTTCACCCTTGCGAGATCTGAATAGCGTGAATGCCGGCCCGGGCAGAAATACATCCCGCGCCGAGGCCCGCTATCGTCGGACGCATGTTAACGTACTCTACTTTTTCTATCTGCATCTCTTCTGCTTTATAAGTCCATACGGCAGTACCGTTCACGGCTGAATTTCTACCGATTACCAGATTCTCAAAAAGTGACAAGCGATGTGTTATGAGTACGTTAACATAGCCCGTAACGTGCGGTATCGTGAACACTTGGTTCATGCCGCTTTAAGTTGTTAACGTACTCATAACGACGCAAAACCCACCCGGGCGCGCCAAGGAAAGGACTCCCATGACCACCCCCGACGAAAAGAGATTCGCCACGCTCACCAAGCTGTTCGAGGAGGAGTTTGGCCCCATCGGCGACCGCCAGGTGCTCTACGTGCACGCGCCCGGCCGCTCCGAGATCAGCGGCAACCACACTGACCACGAGGGTGGCCACGTTATCGCCGGCTCGCTCGATGTCGCCGTCGACGGCATCGCCGTGGCAACCGATTCCAACAAGGTTCGCGTAGCCGACGAGGGCTATCCCACGTTTGAAATCGCGCTCGACACGCTAGACGTTCAGGAGTCCGAGAAGGGCACGTCCGCGAGCCTCGTCCGCGGCATGGCCCACGAAATCGCTGCTCTGGGCGTTGAGCCCCACGGCTTCGACTTCGCCTTCACTTGCTCCGTCCCCTCGGGTGGCGGCCTTTCCAGCTCTGCCGCCGTCGAGGCCGCGTACGGTCGTGCCATGGAGACGCTCTGGGGCGCGCCCGCCATCGAGCCCGTCGCCCTCGCCCAGATGAGCCAGCGCACCGAGAACAACTATTACGGCAAGCCCTGCGGTCTGATGGACCAGGCCGCTGTGTGCCTGGGCGGCCTTGCCTACATGGACTTTGAGGACCAGGCTCAGCCTAAAACCCAGAAGCTCGAGCTCAATTTTGAGGATCACGGTTATGCGCTCGTGCTCGTTAAGGTTGGCGCCGACCATGTGGCAGCTACCGACGACTACGCCGCCGTTCCGCGCGAGATGCAGGACGTCGCTGCCGAGTTTGGCAAGGCACGCCTGTGCGAGGTAAACGTGGCGGACTTTGACGCCAAGCTCCCCGAGCTGCGCGCCAAGCTGGGCGACCGTGCCTGCCTGCGCGCCGTTCACTACTGGTACGAGAACGGTCTGGTCGACAAGCGCTGGGCAGCTCTGAACGCCGGCGACATTGACCAGTTCCTGGTCCTGACGCGCGAGTCCGGCGCCAGCTCCGCCATGTACCTGCAGAATGTTGTTGCCAAACTGGGTGCCGAGCAGCCTTCCATGTACGCACTTGCTCTTGCCGAGCATGTGCTCGACGGCCGTGGCGCCGTTCGTATTCACGGCGGCGGCTTTGGCGGTACCATCCAGGCCTTCGTGCCGCTCGATCTGGTCGACACCTTCATTGCCAAGATGAACGGCTGGCTGGGCGAGGGCTCTGCCCGTCACTACGCCATCTCTGACAAGGGGGCTTACGCGGCATGGCTGTAATGACTGACGTGCGCGAGGCCGCGCAGAACCTGATCGAGTACGCTATCCACCGATCGATGATCGGCCAGGACGATCGCATCTGGGCGTATAACACCATTCTCGAGTGCATCGGTGCTACGGGCCCGGCGCTCGACATGGCCTGGGCGCTCCAGGTCGAGAAACTCTCGCTCTTGCACCCCGATACCCTGCCCAACTTTGACCTGGAGGGCACGCTTGCTGCACTTGCCGAGGCTGCCGTTGCCAACGGCGCCGCCGAGGACACGGCATCGGGCCGCGACCGCATTACCATGCGCATTATGGGTGTGCTCATGCCGAGACCTTCGGTTGTAAACGAGGAATTCAACGGCCGCATGGGCGTCAACGAGCCCCGCGCCGCGACCGACTGGTTCTACGGCCTGTGCTGTGACGCCGGTTACGTGCGCCGCGCCGCCATCGCGCGCAACATCAAATGGAGCACTTCCACCAACTGGGGTGACCTGGAGATCACCATCAACCTGTCAAAGCCCGAAAAGGACCCGCGCGATATAGCCGCGGCCGGTGCCGCCAAAACCACGGGCGAGAAGTATCCCGCCTGTCAGCTCTGCATCGAGAACGAGGGCTACCCCGGACGCTCCGCCGCAGCCAACGGCGGCGCTCATCCCGCCCGTCAGAACCTGCGCGTTATTCCCATTCAGCTTAATGGCGAGCGCTGGGGCTTCCAGTACAGCCCGTATGCGTACTTTAACGAGCACTGCATTGCCATGAGCTCCGAGCATCGTCCGATGCACGTCGACCGCAAGGGTCTGACCTGCCTGCTCGACTTTGTCGACCTGTTCCCGCACTACTTTATTGGCTCCAACGCCGACCTGCCCATCGTGGGCGGCTCGATTCTGTCGCACGACCACTTCCAGGGCGGCGCGCACGAGTTCCCCATGATGCATGCCGCCGAGGTCTCGCAGTTTAGCGTGCCCGGTTTTGACCAGGTCAGCGGTACCGTGCTGCAGTGGCCGCTCTCGGTGCTGCGCCTGCGCTCGCATGACCGCGCTCAGCTGCTCGACGCTGCCGAGAAGATTATCCTCGCCTGGCGCGAGTGGACCGATGAGTCTGTGGGCGTCATCGCGTACACAGCCGATGGCGTGGCGCACAACACCGTGACGCCCGTCATCCGCCGCGTCGACTCTCGCGGAAATGCCGGCGGCGAAATCTACGAGGCCTACCTGGCGCTTCGCTGCAACATCACGACCGACGAGCATCCGCTGGGCGTGTTCCACCCGCATGCCGAGTACCACCACATTAAGAAGGAGAACATCGGCCTGATCGAGGTCATGGGCCTGGCCATTCTTCCGCCGCGCCTGGTTCCCGAGCTCGGCGCCGTTCGCGAGCACCTGCTGGCAGCCAAGGCCGATGCCAGCTACGACCTTGCCGGCGCACTCGAGGGCGACGACCTTTGTCGCAGCCACGCCGCATGGGCCGAGGACGTTTTTGCCTGCCGCGCCGACGAGCTTACGGCGGACAACGCCATCGATATCCTGCACGAGGAGGTCGGCGTGGTGTTTGGCCACGTGCTCGACAACGCCGGCGTCTTTAAGTGGGACGAAGCCGGCCGCGCTGCCCAACAGCGCTTCATCGACTCGCTATAGAGCGCGGGCCCGA
>CAUDAE010000090.1 GCA_958447445.1 uncultured Collinsella sp. | reverse complement strand
GACTACGCCATGGGTCAGGTCCACGACCTGCCGCAGATCAACATCTTTGACGAGCACGCGGTGGTCGTCGAGGGCTACGGCGAGTTTACCGGCATGACCCGCGAGGAGTGCCGCGAGGCCGTCATTAAGTGGTTCGAGGAGCATGACCTTCTCGATCACGTCGAGGACCTCGATCACTCCGTCATGCACTGCTACCGCTGCGACGCCGCGCTTGAGCCGTGGCTGTCCGAGCAGTGGTTCGTGGCCGTTGACAAGCTCAAGGGGCCGGCGCTCGACGCCGTCAACTCCGGCAAGGTCACCTTCCACCCCGCGCGCTGGACGCAGACCTACACCACCTGGATGGAGAACCTCAAGGACTGGTGCATCAGCCGCCAGCTGTGGTGGGGCCACCGCATCCCCGTGTTCTACTGTGAGGACTGCGGCTGGGAGGACGCCCTGACCGAGGACACCGACGTGTGCCCCAAGTGCGGCGGTCATCACGTGCATCAGGACGAGAACGTGCTTGACACCTGGTTCAGCTCGCAGCTGTGGACCTTCGCCACGCAGGGCTGGCCGCAAAAGCCGGAGCTGCTCGAGGGCCATCACCCCACGACGGCGCTCGTCACCGCGCGCGACATTATCGCGCTGTGGGTTGCCCGCATGGTCATGAGCTCGCTGTACTTCCTGGACGAGGTGCCGTTTAAGGATGTCGTCATCTACCCGACGATTCTTGCCAAGGACGGCAGCCGCATGTCCAAGTCCAAGGGCAACGGCGTTGACCCCATGGACCTCATTGGCATGTACGGTGCCGACGCCATGCGTTACAACCTGCTGACGCTGTGCACCAACAATCAGGACGTCAAGTTCGACGCGAACATCGACAAGAAGACCAAGAAGCTCATCGACAGCCCGCGTACCGACCAGGCCAAGTCGTTTGTGACCAAGATCTGGAACGCCAGCCGCTTCCTGCTCATGAACATGGAGGGCTACACGCCCGGCAAGCCCGTCGTTGAGACGCCGGCCGACGCCTGGATGTTCAGCCGCCTGGCCAAGGCCGTGAAGATGGTCACCGAGGGTATTGAGAACTACACCTTTGGCGACATGGCCCGCGGCGTGCAGCAGTTCTTCTGGAACGAGGTCTGCGACTGGTACGTCGAGGTCACCAAGGCCCGCTTGAAGGGCGAGGGCCGTCTGCAGGCTCAACGCAACCTGATCTTTGTGCTCGACACCTCCATTCGCCTGATGCACCCGCTCATGCCGTTTGTCACCGAGGAGATCTGGGACAACATGCCGGCGAGTGTGCTCGATCTGGACGCCGAGGGCAACGTGAACCGCGCCGAGGCGCTCATGATCGCCAAGTGGCCCGAGCCCGCCGACTACGCTAAGTATGTCGACGAGGACGCCGAGCGCGCGTTTGAGCTGTGCCGCGCCGTCGTTTCCGCCGCCCGCGCCACGCGTTCGCGTTATCGCTTGAGCCCCAAGGCCGAGCTCGACGTTGTCGTGCGCGCCGGCGCCGAGGACATCGAGAAGCTCGAGAGCCTGCGCTCCACGATTGAGCCGCTGGCCAACACCGCCTCGCTGGTCATGGGTACCGACGTCGAGAAGCCGGCTGCGAGCATTGCCGTGGTCGACAGCGGCGTCGAGGCCTTTGTGGTGCTCGAGGGCAAGGTCGACCTTTCGGCCGAGAAGGCACGCCTGGAGAAGGAGATTGCCGCGGCCCAGAAGGAGCTCGCCGGCTGCGAGAAGACGCTTGCCAACGAGGGCTTTGTGGCCAAGGCCGCGCCCGCGGTGGTCCAGAAGAAGAGGGACCGTGCAGCTGAGCTCAAGGAGATCCTGGCGGCGCTGACTGCTCAGGTTGCTGACTTCTCGTAAGGTGGACTGTGGGGCGCGGTTTGGGGCATTGCTCGCTACTGCGAACAGTCCTGCTCGCACGAAGGCCACATTAAGTGGCCTTCGGCTCGTGCGGAACTTGTATCGAGCAAAGCCCCAAACCGCTCCCATAGCGGTTACGGGGGCGTCCGCTGCCTGTGATGGCCACATTGCTGATGCCTTGACTCCGCTGCAAGCGGGTAGTGGCTGATATTTTGAATGGGAGGGGCTCGTTGTTTTGATGGGCCTCTTTTTATGTTATTGGAGACTTTGGTTATGCCTAAGCGTTCTGGCTTGTATAGCGTTCCTTTCTCGTTTGAGTTGCTTTCGTTTGATGAGGCTGTTGGGCTTGCTGCTGATACGGGGCGGATTTCTGGGGATGCTGGTCCTCTGCTTGAGACTGTTGTCGATATGCTCGATGAGCTGGGGCGTCCGGACGAGTACTTTGATTGCATTCAGGTTGCCGGTACCAATGGCAAGACTTCGACCACGCGTTTTTCGGCTGCCATTCTTCGTGGTGAGGGGCTCAAAACCGCGCTGTATACGTCGCCACAGCTGGTGCGCTATCCCGAGCGCATGGAGGTTGATGGGTGCGTCGTGAGCGACGAGGCCTTTGCCCGTGGCGTTTCGGCAGCTGTCGAGGCGGGGCATCGCGTGAATGCGCGCCGTGTGGCGGCAGGGGAGCGCGCCTATACCATCACACCGTTTGACCTGCTGACGGCTGCTGCGCTTGTAGTGTTTGCCGAGGCTGCGGTGGATGTTGCCGTGCTCGAGGTTGGCATGGGCGGTCGTTGGGACGCCACGAGTGCGACCGATCCCGTCGCCGTGGCCATTACGGGCATTGGGCTCGATCACACACGTATTTTGGGCGATACGCTCGAGGCCATTGCGGGGGAGAAGGCTGCGGTCATTAAGCCCGGACGCCTGGTTGTGCTGGGCGAGGGCACGCATGAGGCGAGCGTTCAGCGCGTGATGGATGCCCGTTGTCGAGAGTGCGGCATTGTGCCGCTCGTGGTGAGTCATGCCACGACTAAGGTGCCGGTGCATGTGGGCGACACGGTTGAGTTTAGCTGCACCACGCCACGTGCGATCTATACGTCGAGCATGGTCAAGCCGGCCTATCAGCCGCAGAATGCCGCGTGCGCGATTATGCTTTGCGAGGGGTATCTGGGTCGCGAACTCGACCACGATGCGCTGGATGCATCGCTTATGGGTTGCCCCACACCGGGTCGCTTTGATGTGCTGGGAACCGATCCGCTCAAGCTGATCGACGCCTGCCATAACCCCCAGAGCTGCGAGAACTTTGTGAGCGCACTGGACGAGATCGATCCGTGTGTTGAAAATCGCCCCACGCTGCTGTGCGCCGCGCTGGCAGACAAGGACGTGGCGGGTATCGTTGACGTGCTGATCCCGGCTTTCCCGCGCGTGGTCGTGACGCAGACCGATTCCGATCGCGCCCTGCCGGCAGAGGAGCTCGCCGCCCTTGTTGATGCCGATAAGCTCGCGGGTGTATACCCCAGCGTTTCCGAGGCCCTCGCAGCTTTCATGGCCGCGGGCGAGCCCTTCGTAGCAGCCGGCACCATCACCCTAGCCGGCGAAGTAGCCGGCCTGCTGCGCTAACCCATCCCCTCATCAGTTGCGGTGAAATACGGACTGTTTTACAAGCCAGAAGCCTCAAACAGTTCGTATATCACCGCAACTCAAAAGCAGTCAATTTGGGACGGGGCTTTTTTGACTGCCCTCTGCTCCGAGTTGACTCGCTTGCCACGAAGTGGGCCTATCTACTACGTTTGACCGGTTATCCCCGACCATACGGAACATCGCGAAATTAAAACCGCAGGTAGACGGCTTGTGAATTTTGCGACAGCCCGGTTATGGTCGACCCATGCGGCTTAAACGTAGTAGATAGTTCGTTTTCGTGGCGCGGCCCTAGAGGGATGTGGCAAAGGGACTGTCCCCTTGCCACATTGGCTAGTCCAAGCGGACCGGATCGTGGGGGTAGGCGTTGAGAATCTCGACGCCGTTCTCGGTCACCAGGGCTAGGTCCTCGATGCGGACGCCGGTGCGGCCGGGGAGATAGATGCCCGGCTCGATGGAGAACGTCATGCCCGGCTCTACGACCTGCTCGTTGACGAGTGAAACGTCGCCCGGCTCGTGGTCCTGCAAGCCGATCGAGTGTCCCAGGCGATGCGTAAAGTACTGCCCATAGCCCGCATCCTCAATCACGTCGCGTGCGGCGCGGTCCAGGTCACACATGCGCACGCCCGGTGCGATGAGCGCCTCGGCGGCCTCGTTGGCACGGCGCACGATGTCGTAGATGCGCGCCGTTTCCTCGTCCGGCTCGCCCCAAAAGAACGTGCGCGTCATGTCCGAGCAGTAGTTGCGATGACGCCCACCAATGTCGAACAGCACCACGTCGCCGCGCTTGAGCACGGTGTCGTCGGGCTCGTGGTGCGGGTCGCCGGCGTTGGCGCCAAAGCTCACGATGGGCGGAAAGCTAAAGCCCTCGCAGTCCTGCTTGCGGTACAGGCCGAGCATCTGGTCGGCAATCTCGCGCTCCGTCACGCCCTCGTGAACGAGCTTGATGGCGTCGGCCATCACGGCGTCGTTGGCGGCAGAGGACACGCGCATGAGCTCCTGCTCGGCGGCATCCTTGCAGGAGCGTGCGGCGGTGACGGCAAAGTCGCCCAGGAAAAACTCGCTTGCGGCGTGCCGCTCCATGAGGGGCATTAAAAAGCCGGAGCGCATGACGGTGTCGATGCCGAGCGGCTTGGTCGGGTCGATCTCACTCGCGATGGCATCGGTTACGACGTCGGTATCGGTGTGGTAGGCGACGCGGGCATTGTCGTATTCCGGCAGCTGGTGTAGAGCGTTGACTAGGATTACCGGCTCGGCATTGCGCGCGAGCAGCACGCCACAAAAACGCTCGAACATCTCGGCATAAAACCCGGTCAGATAGTAGATCGACCACGGGTCATTCACAAGCAGCTGCGCGCCGGGGTGCTGAGCCTCGAGCGCATCGAGCACGCGCGCCACACGCTGGTCATCGACATGTGCCATACATCGTCCTTTCGCTAGGGTGCCACCATGGTATCCCCAATGCCAGGGTAGTCAATTTGGGACGGGGCTATTTTAGCTGCGTAAAACTTGCGGAATGATTTTTCTGGGACGGGGATTAAATAATCATTCGGCACCCAATGATTATTTAATCCCCGTCCCAGAAAAATCATTTGAGCGAACGTTCGGGCAAAAGTAGTCATAAGAGGCCCGTCCTAAATGGGCTGGTTTCTAAAGTATGGTGGATTACGGGGCTGGACCTGTATTACTTGACCATGAGAAGAATCGCGAAATTAAAACCGCAGGTAGATGGCTTATCAAAAATCGAAAATTGCCGGTATGGATGGGGGTCTCCGAATCAGCCCCGTAATCAAGCATAGTTTTGAAATGGCACTAAAGTGGGCACAAGCTATATACCGATTCCAAGGATAGTTGCGGTGGAATAGTTCCTGGATGCCGGGGTTTTGGCGGAAATCAGGAACTGTTTCACCGCAACTGAGGAGGGCAGGGTGGATGGCGGGGTAGCTAAAAGAGCCCCGTCCCTAATTAGCTACTTGGGCTGGGTCGATGTCCATGCTGGCGATTAGGTTGATGTTGGTGTTTAGGAGGTTCTCTAGCACGACGTCGCCCATGCGGATGGGGGCTTTGACCACTAGTCCGCGGATGAGGGCCATGGCTTGGGCGTGGAGGGCCAGCGGGATGGCTTCGGCCGTGCGCACGGGCAGCAACGCCTCGTCGCCTCCGGATACGGCCACGGTGGTGGTGAGTACGCGCATGGGGCAGGTGAGCTCCTGATGTGCGAACTTATCACCGCGCGGGCATCTGTTGCCGGTCACGGAGCGCACCTCTGCCACGGCGCCGTCTGCGTCACGCTCCACCTCCACGGTCAGGAGGCACTCGGATGGGCAGGTGGTGCAGTTGAACTTGAGCGTTTCGGTCGCATTCGTGCTCATGGTTTTACGCCTCCTCAACAGGGTCAACGGACAGGACAATCTCACTGGCACCCAGGTCGAGTGCGCGCTGAATCACCTTTGCCGGCAGTGGGAAACTCTCCATAACGCTAGGCTTAAACGCGCGGACCTTGCCGACGAACAGTTCCTCGCCGTCGGCCAAGATCCTCGCGCAGGCGGCATTGACTGGCCGGCGCACGCGGAAGTTGAGCTTGGTGAGCGCTGCGGCCGTAATGCGTCCCGGCAGCACGTAGCCCGCGATGCCGGCAGGGGAGACCGTGAGCTCGCAGTCCGGAACGGCGCCCGCGCCGGCCCCCATCGCGTACGCCGCTGCAGTTGCGCCAGCCCTCTCGGACTCGGTCGTTACGTTGTCGGCAAGGTCGTGTACGTGCAGCACGTTGCCGCAGGCAAAGATGCCCGGCACGCCCGTCTGCAGGCTCTGGTCCACCACGGCGCCTCGCGTGCGCGGGTCAAGCTCCACGCCTGCGGCAACCGAAAGCTCGTTCTCGGGAATCAAGCCCACCGAAAGCAGCAGTGTGTCACACGGAACAATGCGCTCAGTCCCCGGAATGGGCGCCAGACGCTCGTCGACGTGGCTCACCTCGACGGCTTCCACGCGGTCGTGCCCGATCACGCGTGTGACGGTGGTGGACAGGTGCAGCGGAATCTCAAAGTCGTCCAGGCAGTTTTTCACATTTCGACGCAGGCCGTTGGCGTACGGCATAAGTTCGTACACGCCCTCGACCGAAATCCCCTCGAGCGTGCAGCGACGAGCCATGATGAGCCCGATATCGCCCGAACCCAAGATGACGGCGCGCGAGCCGGGCTTGAGGTTTTCGATATTGATGTATCGCTGCGCCAAGCCGGCCGTAAACACGCCGGCGGGACGGCTACCGGGAATCTTGATCTCGCTGCGGGTGCGCTCGCGGCAACCCATGGCAAGGACGACCGCGCGCCCGGTGAGCTGCAACATGCCGGTGGGGCTCATGAGCGTGACGGTGTGGAGTGCGGCGTCTTCCGTGGACTCGCCCGAATCAATTCCGATTACCATGCTGTTCAGGAACAGCGCAATGTCGGTTGCGTGCACCTGGTCGATAAAGCGCTGCGCGTACTCGGGACCGGTGAGCTCCTGTTTAAAGTGCGACAGGCCAAAGCCGGGGTGGATGCACTGGCGGAGGATTCCGCCCAGGTGCTGCTCGCGTTCCACGATGGCCACGCGTGCGCCTGCCTCATGCGCGGCAAGCGCAGCTGCCATGCCGGCAGGTCCGCCGCCGATAACGACCACGTCGAAGGCTTGCGTTTGCACGGCTTCTACGACGCCGCAATCAATCGCGCTCGATTTGAATTCTGCCATCCTAGCGCACCCCCTTCAGCGGTCCCTCAACCAACCAAGATCCGGCGTCCTCCAGTAATACCTCGCTGGGGTCGCAGCCCAGCTCGCGGGCAAGGATTGCAACCACGCGGCTCTGGCAAAAGCCACTTTGACACCGTCCCATGCCGGCACGACAGCGGCGCTTGACGCCCTCGACCGAAACCGCGCCCGGCTGGCGTCGGATCGCGGCAACAATCTCGGCCTCGGGCACCGTCTCGCAGCGGCAGACGATCTGCCCCCATGCAGGGTCGGACTCGATGAGCTCTTCTTTGCGCGTAAGCGGCGCGTGGTTAAAGTCGTCCGGCGCGCGGCGTATCGGGTCCCAATCGTTCCGTTCGCGCAGGACCACGCCGGCATCGCGCAGCACCTGCTCCATGCGCTCGGCAATGGCTGGCGCGCTCGCCACACCCGGCGACTGAATGCCCGCCGCCTGAAACAGCCCCGGCACCACGGCCGACTGCCCAATAAAGAAGTCGTTAGTCCCCTGAATGACCGGACGCCCGCCGGCAAACGCGCGCACCACGCGGCGCGTGTCCAGATCGGGAACCAGCTTGCGCGCGCCCGTCAGCAGCGCGTTCACATCGCTCGCATAGGTCTGCGTGTCGCCCGGCTCGCGCACGGCAGCCGTGGCGGTGATCACGGTGTTGCCATGCACGGTGCCCGTCACGATAACGCCTTTCGACACCGGCGTCGGCACGGGGTAGAGCGGCATGAGTGTGCGCGGCTCCTTGTCCAGCACCACGATGTTGCCCTGGCGCCAGACCATCTGGAACTCCTCGGCGCCGGTCATATGCGAGATGTCCGCGGCGCCGTTGCCCGCGGCGTTGATCAGGTAGCGGCAGTGCACGTTGCCAGCGGGGGTCGCCAGCGTAAAGTGCGCGGTGTCGCCCGAGCCCGCGACTTCAA
>CAUDAE010000089.1 GCA_958447445.1 uncultured Collinsella sp. | reverse complement strand
AGAGGTATCCAATCAGCTCAACAAGGATGGTTTGGCGCTCTCGGGCGGTCAGCAGCAGCGTCTGTGCATCGCGCGCGTGCTTGCGGTGCAACCCGATGTCCTCCTGATGGACGAGCCCTGCTCCGCCATCGACCCCACGTCTGTCTCTAAGGTCGAGAATCTGATGGCCGAGCTGGCGCCCGAGATGACGATCATCATCGTCACGCATTCAATGCAGCAGGCAGCTCGTATTAGCGACTACACCGCATTCTTCTTGCAGGAAGTTGCCGGCGAGCCCGCCACGCTCATCGAGTATGGTCAAACCGACGCGATCTTCACCAGTCCGGTGGACTCGCGGACGGAAGACTATATCACCGGCCGCTTTGGCTGATCGGTGCGACTAGTCCCAAGCCGATCGGATCTGGTCCGGTGCGTATTCACTGTGCGGGCGGCATGACCGCACCCAACTGATTGGAGTGAACCATGCGTAAACTGTTTTCCCGTCAGCTCATCGAGGCCCGCCACGAGATGCTGAGCATCTACGAGGCCGTCGATCTGGCCCTCCACGATGCCGTTAAGGCCTATGTGACCGACGACCGCAAGCTCGCCACCAAGACCAAGAAGCGCACGCTTTCGATTAACGCGCGCTGCGCTAACTTGGAGGCCGTGTGCTACAACCTGATCGCCACGCAGTCACCGGTCGCCTCCGACTTCCGCCTGCTTCAGACGATCATCTACGTCGACTTTAACCTGCAGCGCATGACCGATAAGGTTCGCCAGATCTGCCGCGCCACGCGTCATATGATCAAGGCCGATATCTCGCTGCCCAAGGAGCTTGTCGGCACGGTCGAGGCCGAGGCTGAGGCCGTCTACCAGGTGCTGGGCTCTTCGCTTTCCGCGCTCGTCACCAATGACATGTCCATCATCTGCAACTTGGCCGTCGAGGACGAGCCGGTGCACGCCGCCTACGAGAAGTTCTTCCGCACCTTTAACCGTATGGATACGGGCGACTTTATGGACGACGACAGCAACTATGACGACCTGCGCCGCGCTATCATGGTTTCGCGCTACCTCGATCGCATCGCCTCGATTTCCATCGATGCCGCCTGCCGTCTGACCTTCCTGTTGACTGGTCAGCGCATGAATGCCGGCGATATCGCCCGCACTGATGAGGATGAGCTCGAGAGCATGCGCGTGCCTTCGGGCGAGGGTGTTATCATGAGGCCCGCCGTCGACGCTCGCTACGTTGCCAAGGTGCCCGCTAACGAGGTCAGCGAGGGTCTTCGCTACCTGCTCGATCATCTTGAGGATGAGGACGATGGCGAGGACGACGAGGAGTAAGCAACCCCGTTCGTCGAAAGATTGTAAATACCTAAGTGAGCGCGGCCTTGCACATGCGGGGCCGCGCTCTTGCGTTAGCATGGGACTACTTGTTTGGCTGTCAGCGGAGGCGATTAGCAATGGATAACTATTTGGACTTGATGCGCGCTCGCCGCGAGCAGATTCTGGAACGTTTTTATGCGGCGCTCGATCGCGCAGGCCGTCCCCACGACGCCGCGCGCCTCATTGCCGTGTCCAAGACCGTTGGTGTCGATGAGACCGTTGCCGCCATCCAGGCGGGGTATCGCCATTTTGCCGAGAATCGCCCGCAGGAGCTGGTTCGCAAGCTCACGGGTCTGGCGGAGCATCCGGAGCTGCCCGAGGTGCGCTTCGATATGATCGGCAACCTGCAGACCAATAAGATCAATGCGGTGCTGGGCTCAGCCGAGCTGATTCACTCGGTGGGTTCGCTGCATCTGGCGCAGGCGATCTCGAGCCGTGCTGTCCGCAAGATTGAGGCAGGCGAGCTCGCCGGCCCCCAGCGTGTGCTCATTGAGGTCAATGTGAGTGGTGAGGAGTCGAAGGGAGGCTTTTCGCCCGATGAGATTCGCGCCGCCGCGGGTGAGCTTGCGGAACTTGAGGGAATTTGCGTACAGGGGCTTATGACTATGGCGCCCCGGGGGAATAAGGATGTGGCACGCCGCACCTTTGCGGGGCTTCGTGAGCTGAGGGATGAGCTGGAGGCGGCGCATCCCGATTTGAACCTGCCTGAGCTTTCCTGCGGTATGAGCGAGGACTTTGAGCCTGCCCTTGAGGAGGGCTCTACGCTCGTTCGCCTGGGCAGGGTAGTATTTAGCCCGGAGTTTGCAGTAAAATAAGGCTCTGAAGTGCGCACTGATTATCGGGGCGCCTGCACTAAACCGCGAGAGGACACAACCATGGGCTTCCTTGACGAGATTAAAAATAAGATGCACCTGGGCGGCCAGCAGGGTTACGACCAGGGTTATGGCCAGGACGACGACTACGGCTACGATGATGGCTATGACGATGGCTATCAGGGCAACGGCTACAGCGGTGCTTCGGGCGAGGGCTTCTACACCCAAGACGAGCCGAGCAACGGCCTGCTTGGTCAGACGCGCCGTGGTGAAGCTGAGTCGGTTGCCGTGTATACACGCTCCGGACAGCTGGTCGGCGATGACTCTCGCCATGCCACGACGTATAACCCGCCTTCGCGCTCGCAGGACAGTGTTGCGAGCGGTTATCGTCCTGGTGCCTATGACACGCCGTCGAGCTACGCCGAGAACACCCGCGCCCGTGCCGCCGCTGCGCCCGCGCCTGCACCGAGCGATGCCTCGGCCTATGCGAGCAATATCATCAACGCCACACCGCAGCTGCCGGCCTATGTCCTGCGCCCCGAGAGCTATGACGACGTGGAGACCGTGGTACGCCGCGTTCGCACCAAGCAGCCTGTCGCACTGATTTTTGTGGGCGTACGCACCGAAGTTGCCAAGCGCGTCTTGGACTTCTCTTACGGCTTTGCCTGCGGTCTGGGTGCCACGGTCAAGGAGGTGGGCGACCGCGTGTTCATGGTGCTGCCCGCCGGTTGCGAGGTCAAAGATTCCGATCTCAAGAAGCTTCGTGCCGACGGCTACCTTAAGTAAAGACAAGACGAGGAGATTCCCATCAACATCTACACTGTCGTCCAGCTGGTCAACACGCTGTTCAACTTCTATTCCACGCTCATTGTCGTCTACTGCTTTATGACGTGGATTCCCATGAAGCAGGGTGGTTTGCTTCAGGATATTGCCGCGGTGCTTGATAGCGTGTGCGGTCCGTGGCTCAACCTGTTCCGTCGTTTCATCCCGCCGATGGGCGGTATCGATTTTTCGCCGGTCGTTGCGATTATTGCGTTGCAGTTGGTGCAGAGGCTGGTTCTGCAGCTTCTTATAGGTATACTCGTGTAGAACTGACTTAGTAACTTACGTCGGGCGTGTAGCGCCGAGGCGATGAAAAAGGAGACTTGTTATGGCTATTACCCCTGCAGACATCCAGGCTCAGACTTTCTCTGAGGCCAAGCGTGGCTACGATCCTGCTGAGGTCGACGTCTTCTTGGAGACGCTGTCCTCCGAGGTCGACGCTATGCTCGCTAAGATCGTCGACCTTAAGGGCCGTCTGACTGCTACCGAGCAGCAGCTTGCCGATGCGCAGGCTCAGCTTGCCCAGGCTCAGGATGCCACCGCCCAGGCCGTTCCTGCCGCCCCCGTGGCTGCTCCCGCCCCTGACTTCTCCGCTCAGGAGCGCCAGATTTCCGCTGCCCTGATCGCTGCCCAGCAGACCGCTGAGACCATCGTTAACGATGCCAACGAGAACGCTGAGCGTATCCGCAACGAGGCTGACGCCAAGGCTCGCGAGGTTATCCGCCAGGCTCTGACTGAGAAGCAGGCCGAGCTCGAGGAGATCGATCGTCTCAAGGCTTCCCGTGAGGAGTTCAAGGCCGAGTATCTTAAGCTCATCCAGCACTTCATGGACGATGCCCAGAACTCCTTCCCGGCCGACCTCATGGCCTCCACGCCGGTCGGTTCTGCCGCTTCTCCTGCAGTGACTGTTCCCGCCGAGCCGCTGCCCGTCGCTGACCCGGTTGTCCCCGTGGCCGATCCCTTTGCCCCGATCGACAACTTTGCTGCCGACGACCTGGACTAACATTCGGCCTACAATTTAGTGCCTAGAAAGGACCCGCAGCTTGCGGGTCCTTTTTTATGACTGTGCCGGGGTGCGTAACATAAAAACCGGGCCCTGCACATAGTGGCGCAGAACTCGGCGAACGGGTGAGCGGTCAAGGGTAAGTTTTAAGGCATGTCCCAAAAATCTACTTGAGGAGGAAGTCGGAGAGGGGAATGGTGCGGGCCTCGCGATGCTCGGGATCGGCGATGTGGTCGGCGGGATAGCCACAGACGAGCATGTGATAGGGATAGACGCCCTTGGACAGATTGAACTGCTCTTGTGCCACCTCAGGCTTAAAATGGCATACCCAGCACGTTCCCAGGCCCTGCTCGGTGGCCTCCATCATCATCTGATCACACACGATGGACGTATCGATTTCACTGGAATTCATCTGGTCATACGGGCGCACCCAAGCATCATCGGTAACGCTGCAAATAAGGAAGACAAGCGGAGCCCCAAAGATAGACCCATCACGAGCAAACCGAGGCTGACAAACAGCAGCCTTCTCCAACAACTCGGGCGTATCCAACACCATCACACGAGAAGGATGATTATTGCAAGCAGAAGGGGCAATCCGCCCAGCCTCAACAATGGCATCCACCACAGCCTGCTCAACAGAACGATTCTCAAACTCGCGACAAGAATACCGAGACCGAGCCAGATCCAAATACCCCATAACCAAACCCTCCAAAGTCAGCGAATCAATCCAAAGTAAAACAAAGGGTACCCAAAGCACCACCCAGCCAAACGTTTAAGGCGGTCCCAAAGTTCCCAATCGGACTCAAAGGCCCTGCCAACAAAAGCCCCATCGCTTTCAAAGTATCAGCCAAAGTTCCCAATGGTGGTACGTAAGGCGAAGGGCCGGCCACGGTTTACTTTCGAACGACTCTGCAAAGCAGCCGGAGTGAGAAAGCAAACTGTGGCCGGCCCTTCGCCGCCGGGACGCGTACCCCCAATTAACTGTTCTTCATGACAATCGAATCCACAACATCGGCCACATTCTCGCAGCAGTCGGCGCAGTACTCCAGGAAGGCGTACACGTCGCGCCAGGCGATGACCTCGAGCGGATCCTTGCCGTTAACGTGCAGGTTGCGCATAGCGTTGATGTAGAGCTCGTCGGCCTCGGACTCGATCGTGTTGATCTGGATGACGAGCTCGCGCAGGGTCTTGGACTTGCGGTAGTTGGGAAGCTCGACCATCAGGTCCTTCATGGCGCGGCAGGCATCGGTTACCTTGTGGGCGATGACGATGGCATCGGGGTGGATGCTCTGGATGTTGGTGAAGTAGACGCGTTGCACGACGCCCTCGATACGATCGAGCACGGTGTCGAGCGAGCAGCTCATCAGGTCTAGATCCTCGCGCTCAAGCGGGGTGATAAAGGCGGTGAGCAAGGCGTCTTCGAGCTCATGGTGCTTCTTGTCTGCCGCATGCTCAATCGCATGCATCTTATTGAGCATGTCGTGGATCTGCGCGGGGTCAAAGTTCTCAAAAATCTTGGTGAGCAGCTCGGCTGCCTGAACGGCGAGGTCAGCGCAAGCGACGTAGTTGTCAAAGTAGAACGAATCGGGTTTCTTTGCCATGGGTGGGTCCTTTCGAGGTGAAGACGGGTGGGCGAAGTGTTGCGGTCCGGATGGACGCTCGGTTTGATTAGAGGAACATCATGAACAGCTTGGCCATGACAAAGCTGATGAGTCCGCAGGCAGGGAAGGTGAAGAACCAGGTGAACATCATGTCCTTGACGACGCCAAAGTTGATGGCCGAAAGGCGCTTGACGGCACCGACACCCATAATGGCGCAGGTTTTGATGTGCGTGGAGGACACGGGGATGCCGGTAAGGGTGGCAAGTAGCAGATTCGCGGCGCCCGCGAGGTCGGCGGAGAAGCCCTGGTACTTTTCGAGCTTGACCATGCTCTGGCCGACGGACTTGATGATGCGCTCGCCGCCCACGCTGGTGCCGATACCCATGGTGGCCGAGCACAGCAGCATAATCCAGATGGGGATGCCTGCATCGCCGACGCTCGTCTGGCCGCTGGCAAAGGCCACGCCTAAAAAGAGCACGCCGATGAACTTCTGTCCATCCTGCGCGCCGTGCATAAAGCTCATGGCCGCGGCACTCGCGATCTGAGCGTATTTAAAGAAGACGTTGGCACGTCGCCTGTTGGCGGCGGCAAACAGAATCGAGACGAGTTTGCACAGGATCCAGCCCATGACAAAGCCCAGACCGATGGAGAGCGCCAGGCCGTAGATGACCTTCATCCATTCGTGGACGTTGACGCTGCTCGCGCCGCCGAGGGCGATAGCGGCACCGGTCAGGCCGGCGATAAGGCTGTGGCTTTGCGAGGTGGGGATACCAAAACGCGACGCTGTGGCGCCGTAGACGACGATGGAGAACAGTGCCGCGCAGAGGCACGCGAGCGCCATGGTGCTGTTTCCGCCAAAGTCGACGATATGTGAGATGGTGTTGGCGACGCTCGCGTTAAAGTGCGTCATGATGAGCACGCCGAGGAAGTTGAATGCGGCGCTCATGAGAATGGCGGCGCGGGCGGGCATGCAACGCGTAGTGACGCAGGTCGCGATGGCGTTGGGCGCGTCGGTCCATCCATTGACGAAGATGGCGCCCAACGCGAGGATCACGGTGACGGCAAGGACTGGGTTCGACACAATTTGGCCGAGGAAGGTTGAGAACGTTACGTCCATATATGGGCTTTCTCGAAGTTTGCAGACACGTTACAAAAACATGATAAATCGTATCACCTCCTGTGGGTTTCTTTACCGAGTTCTGATGGGAGAAGTGAACTTTTTGGCACTAAAATTGAATATTAGCCCTGTTGACCGCGGGTGTTCTTTTTGCTAACACGCCATGCGGACACGTGCGATTACTACGACACTCCAAAACCACAGTCTGTTCGCTTTACAACATGCAAACATGCGTTCGATAATAGGAGGCATGGAATATCGACAGACAGATGGCAAAACTCGACGCGTGCACAAGCAGTATGTGGACGTTGTGGCTCGCATCCTCGCGGGCGGACAAGTCGTGCCGGTTACCGTCTGCTGGGTCGACGGTCGCTGCTTTACGATTGACGAGATTGTCTCGACCACTGGGTTTGGCCTGACGGTCCACGGCATTCGTACGGCAACCTATAAGGTGCGTTTTGGCGGGCACGCGACCGAGTTGTATCTGGAGGACCAGACGCGCGAACGACCAGATGGCTCGCAGGCCCATCTGATACGTTGGTGGGTCTGGGCCTTTGATCGTACGCTCGAGGGCGAGCGCCGTGGGTAAGGACATATGGCATTCGGGTACAATGACAGGAATCTTGTCACCTACGGCGCTGTCGCGGCGCTTTTGAAAGGACGAAACTATGAACGATATCCAGGGCTATCAGAACGGCCCCATCGAGAGCGGCGCAAGCCGCGCCAAGGAGATGTCGCCGCGCGCGTACAATCTCACCATGTCTGCCCTGATCTTCTTGGGCTTTTGCGCCATGGGCGCCGGCGCCTACTTTACGAGCACCATGTCGTTTGCGCGCATGATGATGAGCGGCGCCGCCTTGCCGCTGGTCTTTGGCTCGTTTATTTTGACCATCGTCGGCATGGTCATGATGTCGGCCGCCGCCAGCAAGCAGTCCGTGGGCCTGTCCCTTGTGGGCTACGTAATCTTTGCGAGTACCTTTGGCCTGACCGCGTCGTTTGGCCTTGCCAACTACGACCTGCCCACCATCAACACTGCCTTTATCGCCACGGCCGCCATCACCTTTGTCTTTGGCGCCTTGGGCGTGACGTTCCCCAAGTTTTTCCAGCGCGTGTATGGCATCGGTTTTGGCATTCTGCTCGCCACTATTCTGGTTGAGATCGTGCTGATGTTCATGGGCGTCTCGCAGACCATCACCGATCTGATCGTGATCGTGGTGTTCGCCGGCTTTATTGGCTACGACACCTATGTTGCCACGACGGTGCCGCCTACGCTGCCCAACGCCGTGCTTATGGCATCCAACCTGTTCGTGGACATCATCAACGTGTTCCTGCGCATTCTGAACATCCTTGGCCGTCGCGACTAGTGGCGAATTGCGGCGGTGCTTGCCGTGCGTGTAAATCGATGCGAAAGGCGGTCCTCCGGGGC
>CAUDAE010000088.1 GCA_958447445.1 uncultured Collinsella sp. | reverse complement strand
ACTTTCATGGAGTTCAGCGCCCGTCCGCAGGCGTTGCATACGTAAAGACGTCGCCGTGGTGGCCCACACGGTTTATGTAGAGCGTGTCTTCGCTCTCCGATGTGTCGGGGCTCACCGTGCGCTCCCACCAGCAGGTGTCCTTGCCCTTCCACTGGCGGACCATCGTCTCGTTCGTGGAATACGGGCTCACCTTGAGCTCGCGGAAGAGCTGATACTCCTTGCCCTCGCCGTTGTAGATGTCTGCCAGGTAGTGATAGTCCTCGGCAAACGAATCGGACGGTTGCGTACCGCACAGCTCGACCATGGCGGGCAGCCAAAGGGTTGCGGGCAACTCGCTCAGGCACGATGCGCTGTTGGCGGCGCCCACATTGTTCGAGACCTTCTTGACCCCTTTAATGAGTGCGCGCAACTCGTTGGGCAGCAGCTTAAGGCCGTCGCCGTTGAGCCATTCCCGCAGCTCGCAATCTGCCCAGCCGGCGCTCGGCGGTTCAGCTGCAGCGTTGCGCTCGGCAATACCCGCGTCGAACATAAACGTCAGCCCGGCCTTGCCCGTACCGTCCAGAAGCTCATCGTGACGGATGCCCACAAGCTGCGCGCCGACCTCCAGCCCGTTGGTGAGCGTGACACGCTTGGTGCACGGATAGGGGATATGCCCATCAGCGTCGAGCAGGTGGTAACGCTTGGCAATCTCGCGTGCCTCGCTACGGGTCTCGGCGGCCTTAATCTTGAGCGAAATCTCCTGCAGCTGATCCCAGGTGTAGTCGTCAAGTGAACCGCGGATGCCGTCAAGGTAGTCGGGGATGCCAAAGCCATGGGTTGCCGCCCCGATAACGCTGAGCCCCGCAACGGCTGCGATAGCGCCGCCGATAATAAAGCGGCGGCGGGTCATGGCATCGTGGCGGGCCTGATTCAGGATCTCTCGTGCGCGCTCGCCGGCGACGTCGACCTTAAGGTGCGTGCCAGAATCGATATCAATTGCGGCCTCGTCTCCTGCACCTTCGCGGCCTTCGGATTCGGCGTCGGTGAGGTATGCCGAGAGCACCTCGAGCATCTGCTGCTCGGTGGGACGATCGCACTGCTCGACTGAGAGACCCTTCATGATAATCTGGACGAGCGCCTCATCGCCCTCGCAGCGCGGCTCGAGCGGTGCCGGCTTGGTCTTGGTCTTTACGAGATAGAACGAGCCGGTTGCAGCGGCGTCCGTCGACTCAAAGTCAAACGGTTTGCGACCGCTGTAGAGCTGGTACAGAATGCTCGAAAGCGCATAGACGTCGATTGCCGGCGAACGGCGAAGGGCCGCGATGCCTTCGAGATCCTCCGTGCGCATCTCCGGCGCGGCGTATGCGGGCGTGGCAAAACGCCAGATGTCGGCGCGCCGAGTGATCGTGTCGTCGCCGAGAGCCATGGTCGCGGAGCCCATGTCGATGAGGCAGGGGTCAAAGGAACAATCAGCAATCTGCTGCTCGAGCGTTCGGCTAGTGGTGCGGAACATGATATTGGCAGGCGACAGGTCGCGATGGATGACCGGATTCACGAGGCCTTGGGTCATCAAGAGCGCACGAAGCACGGCGTTTCCGACGGCGGCGACCATCTGGGTGGTCAGCCCGCCCGAGGCGTCGTGTGGAAGCAGGGGCAGCGCCTGCTTGAGCGAGGTGCCCTCGACCCACTCCATGAGGATGAGAGGGTCATCCTCGCACGATCCGTAGCCATAGACGCGCGGAAATCCGCGCAGGTGCGAGACGGTACACAGATGACGGTACTCCTCGAACAGCGCGGCGGTGCTGGCCAGGTGCGCTGCCGATTGCTCGGCGGAGCGGTCGGGGGCTTGGCCGGAAAGGATGGCGTTGTCCTTGAGTAGCTTGACGGCAAAGACCTCGCCGCTCGTGTTGGTCGCGCGCAGCACGTGTCCGATGTTGCCGTTGTTGCGGTGGGCCGTCTGGAGAATAAGCGTCATAAACCGACGCTTGGCGTCGTCCTCGGCGCTGGGGTCGACCGCCACGGCGGTGTCGAACGTGTCAAGACGGATGAGTTTGTCGCCATAGGCGCTATCGGTAGTATCCATGGCGTTCCTTTGTCTGGCATGGGTTGCCGCGCGTATACGTGAGCAGTGCGGATATCGGTAAAGTACCATGATAGCCGCACTGCCCACGCATACCGCTGAGTATTGTCGTTTACGACGCAGAAGGTAGAAGACGAAAGACGGACGGCGACCGTCTTCCGATCGCCGTCCGTGCTAGTCCACAATGACAAGGAATGTCGTGTAGAGACCCAGATGGAGCCTGTCGCTGTTGGCGATTTCCACGGGGGGATAGATCTTGCCGGGCTCGCGTTGGTCGCGCGGCGGCTCAATCACAATATCGCCGTCGCCTGCACCCGATTCGAGTACCGTGCCGTTGGTCGATCCAAGGCCCTGGGCGTACCAGTGCTCACCCTCAAGCCAAATGCGAAGATGCTCGCGCGATGCGTCGGCGCCCACATCGGTGATGCTGGGCGAGGTTTTGGGCAAAGAACCAATTACGGTGCCGCGCGGATCGCGTGTGAGGGGATGGATTTGCATGTCGGCGCAGTTGTCGGCATGGGTTCTGAGCAGACCGAGGTTGGGGGCGACGGTGCGCGGCTGCTCCAGGCTGCTCATAAAGCCACGTCCGACGGTAGTTTCGGTGGTGCCAAAGTGCCCGCCCGTCTTGCTGTCGCAAAAGCGCTCGACGGTGGCCACGCCCTGAACGGGATCGGCGAGCGTCCCCGTTGCCACAAAGAGCATAAGGTAAAGCGTGCTTTTCTCGCGCACGGTATTGCCGTCAAAGTTGTCGATGCGATTGAGGGCATTTGCATATAGGCGGCTGTCCAGCTTGTAGCTGGTGAGAGCCGACATCATTTCGTTGGCGGCCGGACCGCGATAGTGCTCGGCGATTGCCCGATAGGCGGACTCGCCGCCGCCGAGCTTGCTGCAGATTGCCGCGGAAAGGTTGAGCGTGGTGACGGTAAAGTCGCTGTAGATGGCGGGCGCGCACTGGTCAGGCTTGCGATGGACGATGTAACGGGTGAGATACGAGCGGTTGGAAGAGCATTTCTCGAGCAGGGTACTGCCGAGATAAGAGTTTCCATTGATAAGCATTCGGGCGATCTCGAGATGTTTAAGACCGCCGAACGAGCGAATATCGTTATAGAGGACCGAGCAAGGCGTCTCTGCTGCCACGGATACCTCCTTTGATTGCTTCCTAGCCAATATGGCGATAGGAATTAATAGCCCCCGGTGGGCGACGTATTAAATGGCTGCGCAATATATAGCGTAACCAAAGCAACATTATAGGCCACATGTTCGAAATTGCAGGAAGCCTGAGAGATTTGGTTTGGACTGGACGGAAATCCCCCTCTGTCTTGTTCTGTAACATTTGGACCCGGTTTTGCCCTGCATCTGTTACAGATTGAGACAATCGGCCAGGCCCGCCCCGTCCGCCTCGTCATCTGTGGTTTACGTGGGGGCATACGGAGTGCGGGTATACTAACCGGCGGCGAATCTGCTCCATCGCTTAGAGCTGCTGTGTCTGGACGGCGCGTGATAGGGCTGCCAAAGCGATCGCCAGCGTGCTGAGCAACGTCCCCTCTGTGCGCACCTGTTTTTGTATGTATTAGCGCACTACCAAGCACGCCCGCGCGGCCGCATGCCGTGCCCATTGCGCGTGCAGATAAGGAACAACAACATATGCGTAATTCTGTATCTGACGTCACCGACGCCGAGATTCTGGACGAGACCCGCGAGGCCATGACCCAGGCTGCCTTCGATGCCGCCGATGAGGCCAATGCCGCCCAGGCCGTCGAGTCCGCTACCGAGAGCCTGCCCGCCTTTGACGAGCTGGGCCTCTCCGACGAGATGCTTCGTGCTATCGAGAACCTGGGCTACACGGCGCCGACGCCCGTGCAGGCCGGCTCCATCCCCGTGGTGCTCGAGGGTCGCGACCTGCTTGCCGCCGCTCAGACCGGCACCGGCAAGACGGCCGCCTTCTTGCTGCCGACCATGAACAATCTGGAGCACATCGCTCCGCCCAAGCCCGTGCGTGAGCGCGGCGGCCGCAACCGCCGTCGCGGCGCCAAGAAGCCCGAGGGCAACGGCCGTGGCCCTGTGATGCCCGTCACCACCCCCACGCGCGAGCTCGCCCAGCAGATCGACGAGGTCGCCAGCAAGATTGCCGACGTCACCGGCCATGTCGCCGTGACCGTCGTGGGCGGCGTGAGCTACAAGCCGCAGACGGCGGCCCTCAAGTACGGCTGCGACATCCTGGTCGCCACGCCGGGCCGTCTGGTCGATCTGATCGAGCAGGGTGCCTGCCACCTGGACGAGGTTAAGGTCCTGGTGCTCGACGAGGCCGACCGCATGCTCGACATGGGCTTTTTGCCCGCCGTCCGTCGCATTGTGCGCGAGACGCCGGCCGAACGCCAGACGCTGCTGTTCTCGGCCACGCTCGACGAGGAGGCCGTGGGCGAGATCACCGACCTGGTGAGCGACCCGGCCCGCGTGGAGATCGCGCCCGCCACGTCGACCGCCGATACTGTCGATCAGTTTGTGTTCCCGGTGTCCATTGAGGCCAAGAACAACCTGCTGCCCGAGTTCCTCAAGAAGGAGGGCCCGGAGCGCACCATCGTCTTTATGCGCACCAAGCACCGCGCCGACAGCTGCTGCCGTCGTCTGGAGCGCAAGGGCATCAAGGCCGCCGCGATTCACGGCAACCGCAGCCAGGCTCAGCGCGAGCGTGCCCTTTCGGCCTTCCGCGACGGTACCGTCGACGTGTTGGTGGCAACCGACGTGCTCGCCCGCGGCATCGACATCAGCGACGTGCGCTACGTCGTGAACTTTGACGTGCCGGCCGAGCCGACCGACTACATCCACCGTATTGGCCGTACGGGCCGCGCCGGCGAGCTGGGCTGGGCCATCACGTTTGTGACCGAGCAGGATGTCGATGAGTTCTACGAGATCGAGAAGCTCATGGACAAGACCGCCGACATCTACGAGGCCGGCGACCTGCATGTGGGCCCCAATCCGCCCGCGGTTGACCCCGAGCGCGATCCTGCGGCCTTTAAGGTGAAGAAGAAGACCAAGCGCGGCAAGTCCAAGAGCAAGAAGAAGCTTGAGCAGGCGCGTCGCGACGGCAAACGCAACGGCGACGATTACGGTGATGTGGCCGGTCGTTCCAACCGCGGTCGAGACGAGCGTCGCGGCGACGGTGAGCGTCCGAGCCGTCCCAAGCGCGGCGGCAAGACCCGCGTGCGCGAGGGCGTTCAGGCTCGCGTGGACGAGGCTGTGGAGAGCGTGGCCCGCGAGGTGGCTACCGAGGAGCGCGGCGGTGCTGGTGTCGTTGAGCAGTCCCCGCGCGGCAACCGTGCCGAGCGCCGTGCCAAGCAGTTCCAGGGCGAGGCACACCGCCGTCGTCGTGAGGACGAGGACCGTGGCGGCCGTCGTCGTGTCGAGCGCGAGGACGAGGGCCGCGGTTCGCGCGGTGGCAAGCGCGGTGCGGGCGACCGCCGTCGTTCCGGTCGTGATGACGAGCGCGGTGGCCGTGATGAGCGTCGCGGCGGCGAGGGTCGCGGTGAGCGAGGTGCCCGTGGCGGTGAGTCCCGTGGCGGCAAGCGCTTTGAAGAGCGCGGTAGCCGCGGCGGCGAGCGTCGCGAGGGTGCTCGCGGCAATGGCGGCCGCGGCGGCGCTGGTCGTTCTAACGAGTCGCGCGATCGTCGTGACCCGCGTGCCAGCCGTGATCGTCGCGATGACTGGCGCAACTACGACGATACCCGCGAAGAGCGTCGCGGCGGCTATCGTGGTGGTCGTGGCGGCAACCAGGCCGGCTCCCGTGGCGGCCGTGCCGGCGGTCGCGATAACCGTGGCAGCTACGGCAACAGCCGTGGCGGCAAGCGCGGTGGCAGCTCCCGTCGCCCCGGCGACGGCGGCGGCAAGCGCAAGTAAGATGCGCATCGCGCGCTAGCGTGAGACAAGCTAAGGGCCCGAGCAAATAACGCTCGGGCCCTTTTGTTTGCCGTGTCCATCGCTAATTCAAACGTGATGTTCTCGGGAATGCATCTGGGGGATGCTGAGGACCTATTTTCCGCCATGCAGCAATGGGCCCCATGGGGTGCGCCGTGCATTTTTTGGAGTATTCTGCAGTTCGAGTTGTCTGCATATGATCCGACGTCGCCAACGGTGGCCTTCGGATATCCCTGGCGAGCGTTCTGAGTCAGATTTCGCCGTTTTCCGGAGCAGGGGCGCGTCATTCTCGCCATGTCGGGACTTAGAATGATGCGGCGCCCTACAGTTTTGCCCACCCGCGGCGGTGCTGGCGTGGTTACGTTGCAGAATACTCCGTTTTTTGCACGGGCTAGGATGGGGTACCTCAGGAGAACACAGCGGTATCCCGTAAATATATACAATTTGTACCGTAATTTATACAAAACGAAGAGGCAGACAGCGTAGGGTGGGTGCATTGGGGTGCTTGGTGCATTAAAACGGGGACCCCACGTGCCGTATACTCTGGCTGGATGTGAAAGCGGCTTGACGCGTTGCCAGGCGTAGGGGAGGGTGCCTCGATGAGCGTATTCGAAATTGTGTTTAGTCCGACGGGTGGAACGCAGAAGGTGTCAGGCCTTGTGGCCGGAGCACTGGGCAAGAATACCGTTACCGTCGATCTGACCGATAGCGGGTTGGATTTCAACGCTGTCTCGATGACTGAGGACGACGTGGTCGTAATCTCTGTGCCGGCGTATGCCGGTAGAATCCCGGCTGTGGTGGCTGACCGGTTGGGCATGGTGCGCGGCAACGGGGCTCGGGCTGTTTTGGTTTGTGTATACGGAAACCGCGCGTTTGAGGACACGCTCGTAGAGCTGGAGGACGTTGCGAAGCATGCAGGATTCCGGGTGATCGCGGCAGTTGCAGCCATTGCAGAACATTCCATTGCGCGACAGTTTGCTGCCGGTCGTCCGGATGCGCAGGATGCGGCGCAGCTTGCTGAGTTTGCTCAGCAAATTCAGCAAAAGCTGTTGGCTGAGGATGCGTCCGAGCCCTCTATCCCCGGCAATCGTCCTTATAAACAAGCTGGAGGTCACCGCATGGCACCCGAGGCAACAGAGGATTGCGTTTCCTGCGGTGCATGCGCCGCGGCGTGCCCCGTTTGTGCTATCGACAAGGGTGACCCCAAACGAGCAGCTGGCGAGGCGTGCATCTCCTGCATGCGCTGCATTGCCGTATGTCCGCGAGGTGCTCGTAAGGTTGATCCCAACAAGCCATCCGCTGTTTCCCAGATGCTGAGCAAGGCTTGCGTCGTGCGGAAGGAATGCGAGCTCTTTATCTAGCGCATACGAAATTGGTGCAATGGGACCAGGTTAATCTGCACCAACCTGGTGCAAACAAACCTGTCCCCAATGCACCAGAGTGAGGAGTGTCCCCGAGTGCCGGCAGAAAAGGAACGTCCCTAAGTACCGCATAAATACCGTTTATCGGAGAAAAAATACCGTTCGCCGGTCATAATGATTGTTCCGGCTTTGGGCATGTCTACAATAACCCCCGTAAAAGAAATGCGGAAGGTTACCGAGTCCCCTCGGACGTGGGCCTAACCAAAGTCTTTGATCGCGAGCGTCTCAATGGGCGCATTCGATTGATTTTGGTTGGGCTATATTTATGAAGGGACATGTCACCATGGGTTTCTTTTCTCGCCTAATGGGTGGCTCGGATAAGCAGACGACTGCGGCTTCCGAGTTCGAAATCCTCGCTCCCGTTTCCGGCGAGCTTGTTCATCTAGAAAATACCAATGATCCCGCTTTTAGCAGCCGTGCAGTGGGCGACGGCGTTGCCGTGGTTCCCAATGAGGGAACGGTGTGCGCTCCTGTTTCCGGCACCGTCGCCGCGCTGTTTCCGACTGAGCACGCGTTGGGCATCATGTCCGACGACAGCTCTGCTCAGGTGATGCTGCATATCGGAATCGACACTGTTAAACTTGAGGGCAAGGGCTTCCATGCGCTTGTTGCCCAGGGTGACCATGTCGACGCGGGCCAGCCCCTCGTCGAGGTCGATTTCGACGTGGTTCGCGCTGCCGGCTTTGATCCCACGGTCTTCGTTATCGTGTGCGAGCGTTCGGAGAACTCGACTCTTCGTGAGCATGCTTCCGGCCCTGTTGCTGTTAAAGAGCCTGTCGTCTGGCTTTCCGAGTAAATTCTTGTGGTGGGTACCGTGGTTATCAAGCGAGTTTTTAACAACAACGTCGCAATGATCACTTCGGACGATGGCTCCGAGCTCATCGTCATTGGTCGAGGCCTCTGCTTTGGTCGCCATGCCGGCGATGCCATCGATGAGACGTCGGTCGAAAAGACCTACGCGTTGCAGGAGGGAACTTCTC
>CAUDAE010000087.1 GCA_958447445.1 uncultured Collinsella sp. | reverse complement strand
AGCCGACACCGGAGCCCGAGCCGACACCGGAGCCCGAGCCGACACCGGAGCCCGATCCCGATCCTATGCCCAATCCCGAGCAGAAGCCTGACCCCAAGCCCGTAGATAAGGACGCAAAGACCACCACGGCGGTTGCCAAGACCGTTACGACCAAGACTGCCGCCGGCGCCAAAAGCGCTTCCGGTGTTCTGGCCGCCACGGGCGACAACGCCGCGACGGCGGCGGCCGCCCTCGGCATCGCCGGTGCGTCCGTCATCGGCGCCGGCTTCGTCGCGTCCAAGCGCCGCGACCGCTAGCGCAAGCTTCCGCAACATAAAACAGCGGAGGTACCCCTTACGACAAGGAGGCTCACATGCGAAAGCAAATCCATGACAACCCAATCGACCACGGCCGCGCGTGCGCGCTCTCTCACGGAACGTGGCGTCGCGTGGGCGCCAAGCTCGCCTGTGCGGGGGCTTGCGCGCTCATGGTCGGTCAGCTGCTGCTACCCAGCGTGGCGCTCGCCGCCAAATGGGTCAACGTTGGCGGCACGCAGTACAACAAGGGCGCCGGCGACGAGGCCGGAACGTGGTCCTGGGACGGCGCCGACGACATGAAGCTCAATGGCTACAACGGCGCCGGTATCAGCGCTCAGGGCAACCTCAATATCGGCGTGACGGGCACCAACACCGTAACGGCCGATTCCTTGCAGAGCGCTATCGAGGTCAAGGACGGCAACCTTGCCATCACGGGGGAGGGAACCCTCAACGCGACGGCCGAACCACAGAAGAGCAGGAGCGCTGTTAAGGTCGAGTGCGGTAGCCTCGCCATCTCGGGCGACGTGACTCTCAACGCGACGGCCGGAACCGATACGATAGCGGTTTCGGGGGACGGTAAGGCCGGCGGCGACGTGGACATCCGCGGTGCCAACGTTAACGTGACGGCAACGAACAAAGTGCCTCATACCATCGGCATTCATACGCGGGCAGGCAACATAACCATTAACGAGGGCGCCGACGTCCACGTCGAGGCGGAGGCGAATGGGGGGCTCAATGCCGTTGCAGTCTATGCCGAAAACATCTCCTCCGAGCATGGAGGCTGCATCGCGGTGGATAACGCAAAATTAGATGCGGCGGCGCGTAATGCAAACATGTTGTCGGTCGCCCTGTATTCGTCCGGGGGTAAGGATACATATTTGAGTATTACCAACGGGGCGGATGTTACGCTCGTGGCGAGTGATAGTGTCGAGGTTTTGGATGGTGTTTGGATGCGCGCGCAGGACGGCGTGTCGCGGGTGCTCGTCGAGAATTCGAGCCTTACAGTTCGATGCGGTGACGGAACTGGCCACAGTCGTAAACATGGCTACGGAATATATTCCCAGTCCGGCTCCCAGTCCGCCATCCCTCGAATTGACATCATTAATTCAAATGTTGAGGTGTCGGGTAATGCAGCGGCAATCTACGCTGTCAATCAAGGTGATGCAGCCCCTTGTCTCTCAATTGATGGCGGGTCGGTAGTTACGACTCCCGCCGGCGGCACTGTGCGAGAAACTACGGGAAACGGACTCGTCATCGGTGTTCCCGGGTCGTCTGTCATCCAGGACATTAGAACTTCCGACGAGGTCGCCCGCAGCGTGGTAATCAGCTCCGGAGATGCGGTCGAGCCTGAGCCCACGCCGCAGCCTGAGCCTACCCCGGCTCCCACGCCGCAGCCAGGCGGCGGAAGTGAGACTGGCACGCCGTCCGTGACGCTGACTCAGGCGAGTTCCACGGCTGCTGCCTCCAAGCCGGCCGCGAAGGCCACCGCTGCCCAGAAGTCCGTGGGCACTCTGGCCGCCACGGGCGACAACGCCGCGGCGGCGGCAGCGGCCCTTGGCATCGCCGGCGCAACCGTTGCCGCTGCCGGCATCGCCGCAACCAAGCGCCGCAAGCGCTAGGCTTTTGGTGGCAGCGCCCATTCTCGGCTTTTACAAAATCTCAATCTGTAACACCAAACCTGATAGTTGGGCTCTAGGTGTTACAGATTGAGACGAACTGTTCAGCCGCTAACCTAACGTCTCGATCTGTAACACGTGGCGAGAAATTTGGTCTCTAACTGTTACAGATCGAGACAAACGTCGGAATCGGTTCGCCGGTCAGGCTCCGGACCACCACAAAAGTGTCTGTCCCTTTTGTGGTGGTGGGACGGCCGGCATAAAAAAGTCCCCGCCGAGCGTGTGCTCGACGGGGACTTTGCCGTTTAATGGCTAGCGCTGAGGGTGATTACTCGCCCAGCAGGCTCTTGGTGATGGAAGCGGCGGCCTTCTTGCCGGCGCCCATCGCCAGAATGACCGTAGCGGCACCGGTGACGATGTCGCCGCCGGCCCAGATGCGGGGATCGGTGGTCTGGCCGGTCTCCTCGTCGGCGACGATGTAGCCCCACTTGTTGAGCTCCATCTTGCCGCCGATCTTCTTTGCGACGGGGTTGGCGTTGGTGCCGATAGCCGAGATTGCGACGTCGCAGGGAATCTCCTCGATGGCGCCCTCGATGGGCACCGGGCGACGACGGCCGGACTCGTCGGGCTCGCCGAGCTCCATCTTCTGGACCTTGACGGCGCACACGGAGCCGTCCTCGCCAGCGACAAACTCGAGCGGGGAGACGAGCGGCAGAACCTCGACGCCCTCGGCCTTAGCATGGTGCAGCTCGGCGCGACGGCAGGGCATCTCGTCCTCGGTGCGGCGGTAAGCGATGATGGCGTGCTCGGCGCCCAGACGCTTGGCGGTACGGACGGCGTCCATAGCCACGTTGCCGCCACCAAAGACAACGACGTTCTTGCCGTGCTTGGTGGGGGTGTCGTACTCGGGGAACTTGTTGGCCTTCATCAGGTTCACGCGGGTGAGGTACTCGTTCGCGAAGAAGACGTTGGGCAGGTTCTCGCCGGGGACGTTGAGGAACTTGGGCAGGCCAGCGCCGGTCGCCACGTAGATGGCGTCGAAGCCCTGCTCGAACAGCTCCTCGGCCGTGGCCATGTTGCCCACGACGGAGTTGTACTCAAACTTGACGCCCATGTCCTCCAGGCCGTCAATCTCGCGCTTGACGACCGCCTTGGGCAGACGGAACTCGGGGATGCCGTAGACCAGCACGCCGCCGCCGGTGAAGAAGGCCTCAAAGACGGTAACGTCAAAGCCGTTACGGGCGAGCTCGCCGGCGCAGGTGATGCCGGACGGGCCGGAGCCGACGACGGCGACCTTCTTGCCGTTCTTGGGGGCCATCTTGGGCGTGGAGGCGAGCTCGGGGCGGTCACCCAGGAAGCGCTCGAGCTGGCCGATGGCCACGGGCTCGGACTTCTTACCACGGATGCACTTGCCCTCGCACTGATTCTCCTGCGGGCAGACGCGGCCGCAGATGGCGGGAAGCATGGAGTCCTCGCGGATGGTATCGAGAGCGCCGCCGAAGTCCTTCTCGCGGATCTGCTCGATAAAGCGGGGGATGTTGATGTTGACGGGGCAGCCCTCAACACAGAACGGCTTCTTGCAGTTGAGGCAGCGCTCGGCCTCAGCCAGCGCCATCTCCTCGGTGAAGCCCTTGTCGACGGGGCGGAAGTCGCAGGCGCGCTCGGCAGCCGGCTCCTCGTTATCGGGGGTGCGGGGCGACTTCATATCGGCAACGAAACGACCGTTAACTAGTGGCATGCGCAGCTCTTTTCCTCATAGGCCTTGAGGGACTCGCCCTCTTCGGAACGGTAAGCGGCCTGGCGGGCACGAAGGTCATCCCAGTCGACCAGGGTGGCATCGAAGTCGGGGCCGTCGACGCAAGCGAACTTGGTCACGCCGCCCACCTCGACGCGGCAGCAGCCGCACATGCCGGTGCCGTCAACCATGATGGGGTTGAGGGACGCGGTGATGGGGGTGTCGTACTTCTGGGCGGTGAGGGTCGAGAACTTCATCATCGGAACGGGGCCGACGCAGAAGACCTGGCTCACGGCCTTGTCCTGCAGCAGGCGCTCCAGCGGAGCGGTGACAACGCCCTGCTCGCCGTAGGAGCCGTCGTCAGTGGTGATGTGGATGTGGTCCTCGTCGAGGAGCTCGCGGAACTGGTCCTCCATAAGCAGGAGGTCCTTGGTGCGGGCGCCCATGATGGCGTGCACCTCGTGGCCGGTCTCGACCAGGTGCTTGGCGACCGGGAAGGCAATTGCCAGGCCGACGCCGCCGCCAATGACGGCGCAGGGGCCCTCAGCCATCTCGGTGGGAACGCCCAGCGGGCCCACGACGTCGCGCAGCGACTCGCCGGCCTCGTAGGTGGAAAGCATCTCGGTGGTCTTGCCGATCACCATGAAGATGAACTCGACCCAGCCCTCGTCACCGTTCCAGCCGGCCAGGGTAAACGGGACGCGCTCGCCCGTCTCGTTGGCGCGAACCATGAGGAACTGTCCAGCGTGCGCATGCTTGGCGATTGCAGGCGCCTCGATGCGGAACTTGAACACCTTCTCCGAGAACTGCGTCTTCTCCAGGATCTTATACATAGAACCCCTCTCTTGTTAGGGCCGCCGAACCGTGCCTCCACGGAAATGGACGGTAGCCCGAATAAAACCGTACGCGCACAGGCGTTGTGCAGACATACGGTGCAAATTATACCCTCATGGACATGTCACTTACGTGTGTCTTCGGCTGTTGGGAGCAGGGTTTATCCACTTTGGCCTACCAAAGGGGGAGAGGTTTATTTTGGTCGGTTTTATCAGGTAAAACGGCAAAGGGGGCCGGCCTCGCGCTTCGGTGAGGCCGGCCCCCTTTGGAGCGTTGCATATGTATGGCGGCACAGGGTTTATTGTGACGCGGCATCCGCGGCGTTTCCGCATATAAAACCTGCCAAAATAAACCTGTCCCTAAATGGTAGGTTTTAGTGCTTGCCGTTGGCGGAGGCGGCACCGTTGACGTGGTCGCGGGCATAGACCACGCCGTGCACGATCGCCAGGCCGGCGGCGTCGGCCGCGCGGGCGCAGGTGTCCTGGAAATCCTCGGCCTCGCGGGCGCGCAGCTGCTTAAGAACGTAGTCGGCGACGGCCATCTTGCCGGGAGGGTTGCCGATGCCGGTGCGGATGCGGCTGAAGTCGCGGCTGCCCATCTTGTCGATGATGGAGCGCAGGCCGTTGTGACCGGCGTGGCCGCCGCCCACCTTAACGCGGACGTCGCCGGCGGGAATATCGAGCTCGTCGTGGATTACGAGCAGCTCCTCGGCCTTGATCTTGTACTCGCGGCAGAGCTTGGAGATGGGGCCACCCGAGGTATTCATATACGACTGCGGCTTGACCAGTACAATCTGGCGCTTACCGCCCTCTTCCTCGGGATCGTTGATGTTGATGAGCGCGACCTCGGCGCCGGCCTGGTTTTTCCAGTACGTGACGCCGGCCTGACGGGCCAGCTCGTCGATCGCCTTAAAGCCGGCGTTGTGGCGGGTCTCGGCATATTCCTCGCCAGGGTTGCCAAGCCCGGCAACCATGCGAATCTTAAGCGGCTGTGCAGCTGCCATGTTCATCCTTTCGTTGATTTGTCGCCTGCTATGGTGAGCGACCCTGTTGCCGCTGTCAAATGGAGGGTAATTGAGGGCGTTTAGGGGCGTTTGGACGGCCGTCGAAATCAGAGGTGGACAGTTAGTTCAGATACGTATAAGTTCTGAGGACTCGAAGTGCTCAATTCAATGCCGATACGTTGTTTCGGAGCTTTAGTTAGTCCATATGGCGCTGTTTTGAAGTCTACCCTGCCTTCAAATAGGGCGAATGGTATAGAGATAGCTGCAAAACAGCCTAATTCAATGTGTTCATCTATACGTATCTGAACTAACTGTCCAGTCCTGTTCGGCGGCGCGCGGGTGATTCGCCGTTTAGACCGGCGCAAGGCCGATTCCGGCCCGCAGAGCGTTGAGCCAAGCGGCCTGACGCTTGCGATAGCCCTTGATACGGTATCGGAATCGGACTCCCGCGAGTCGATGCATCGTTTGGGCGAAGGCTTCGAGTGCAACAAGGTCTTTCATTTGGTCGCGATTGATAACCAGGACGTGGATGCCCATTGCCTTGAGGCCATTATTTCGATTGCCATCGTGGATGCGAGCGTTTTGAAGCTCATGCCCAATTCCGTTGTATTCGTTGTCGACTCCGGCTGCCGGGCAATATAGGTCGCAGATGGCATAGGGGATGCCCGAGGACATGTTGACCGCAAGAGTGTCGAAGTCGATTCGATAGTTGAGTAGCAGGCCTCCCATGGGCAGACTGCAACATCCGAATCCTCCAAAGCGCATGGGCGCTCCGAGAACGGCAAACATTAGGGATTCGGCTGGGGATGCAGATCCGGGTCGGGCAAGTTTGACTGCCGTGCGAAACGATGTGTATGAGCTACTTTTGGCGAAGCGTGCAACCGCCTCAAGCTCTTCGATAGTTGTGGCGGGCTCGCATTTGTAGTGTGCCTGTTCATAGCGGGTTTCGTTCTGTTGCTCGACCACCGACTGGTTGCCCAAGCAATCAAGATCGCCCGTCGCTGCGCAGCCATCGCCCTTGGGCCAGATGTCGTCATGGGCAATGGGGTATGTTGCCCCGGGAGGAAGGGAGTAGGTTCCGAGCAGTTCCATGAGAAGCATCAAGGTTTTGGCGACTGATTCATTTTTGGAACAAAGCATGGCTGTCACGGCAGGAGACGTTGCGTAGATGTCGGCCTCGACGTGCATAATTGCACCTTCAGGAAGCGGAGCGGTGAGAATATGCTGAAGAAGCCGCTTGTCGGGGCGTCTGTTGTCTTCGTCTGAAACGAGAAGATCGAGTAGTTCGGAATCATCTTCATTCCAGGCATCGAGTATCGAAAGTGCGCCAAAGTCTATCGCGTCATTATTGGGAATGCAGCTAGCCAAGGCCTGTGCTTGCTGTTCACTATCAACGGAGTCCCAGGGTAGGGCAGAGTACGCCCGTCGTGCGCGACGAATTGCGCGGAGGGCGGAGAAATGTGAAAACACGGTCGTCATAGCTATAACGTACTAAGTTGGCGGCAGAATGCGACCCCCATACCGTTCTTTTCGCTCAGCGGGGCGCTGCGCGCCATGAACGGCTGGGTGTTATGAAATCGGTTGAGGGGATTGCAGGAAATTGAGCTCTGCCGCGAAGGTTGACGATAGCTACTGGACGGTTAATTCAGATACGTATAAGGCGGCGGGCGTTCGAGGCGTGCCTAAGGCCCTTGAGGGCGATTTGAGGGTAAATATGCAGCGGTTGTACTCGAGAACGATGAGATTTGGACGGCATGGCATCCGCTGGGGAGCTCAGAAGGCTCCGAACGGTCCTTTGGAGCTTTAAAAAAATACGTATCTGAACTAATTGTCCAGGGAAGGTTGGCGAGGGATAGAAAAAGGGTCGGAAGCTCGCTTCCGACCCTTTAAAAGCATCAAAGATGATGCGCGGCAGGCTACAGCGCGAAATCGCCGCCGACGAGCGTGGAGACGGGCTCCTCGTGGTAAACGGCGGAGATGGCCTGAGCGAACTCCTCGGCGACCGAGATGGTCTTGATCTTGCCGCCGATCTCGACGGGAATGGCGTCGGTGACGAGGCACTCGACGATTGGGGCGTCGTTCAGACGCTCGATGGCCGGACCGGAGAAGATGCCGTGGGTGGCGCAGACGTAGATGTCGCCAGCGCCCATAGCCTTGAGCTCCTTGACGTTGGCGCACAGGGTGCCAGCGGTGTCGATCATGTCGTCGTTGATGATGCAGGTCTTGCCCTTGATGTCACCGATGATGCCCATGACCTCGGCGGCGTTGTGGCGCGGACGGCCCTTGTGGGCGATGGCCAGGTCGCAGCCGAGCATGTCGGACAGCTTCTTGGCGGCCTTGGCGCGGCCCACGTCGGGGGAGACGACAACCAGGTTGTCGGTGTCGAAGTGCATGTCGTTGTAGTACTGGCCAAACAGCGGCAGCGCGGACAGGTGGTTAACCGGGATATCAAAGAAGCCCTGGATCTGGCCCTGGTGCAGGTCGAGGGTGATGATGCGATTGACGCCGGCGCGCTCGAGCAGGTTGGCGACGAGGCGGGCGGTGATGGGCTCGCGCGGGCCGGCCTTGCGGTCCTGGCGGGCATAGCCGTAGTGGGTGATAACGGCGGTGATGGAGCGGGCGGATGCGCGCTTGGCAGCGTCGGTGGCGATGAGCAGCTCCATGAGCATGTCGTTGACGTTGCCGCCGGCCACGGACTGAATCAGGAAGACGTCGGCGCCGCGGACGGTCTCGTCGTAGCGGGCGTAAATCTCACCATTGGCGAACTGCTTTAGCGTAAGGCCCGAAAGCTCGACCCCAAGGTACTCAGCAATCTTCTGAGCGAGGGGACGGTTGGAGGAACCGGAATACACGCGGATGGACTTGCGCATATTCTCCGACTTCTCGGGATCATTAATCGGCATTACCCTTCTCCTTTATATATCGAAT
>CAUDAE010000086.1 GCA_958447445.1 uncultured Collinsella sp. | reverse complement strand
AACGTTTCCGCTCATGGTACCCCTTATTTTGATCCGTCTGGTTTAGCAACGCTTTCATTTTTGATTACCGAGAAGACAGTCGGTTCGCAAGATTACCATGCGATTTGTCGCTGTGGGGCCGCTCACCATCTGTTGGGGGGCTCTCGATTGCTCCTTGTAATTTCGGAAGGGAGCGAATCTCGAGGATGCGCATTTGAGTTTAGTCCAGCATCGGGAGTGTTTGGCAAATACGTGTGGCATGAAGTCGATTTGCAAGCTTCCATTGGATAGGCGAGCGATTTCATATCGCGCAACTAAGACGAATCAGCTGCTTTCGAGCGAGAGATGCACCGGCATCGCGCGGTGCATGGGGCTGAGCTTCGAGCCTGATTCCTTCACGGCGACCGATTAATTGAAAGACCATGGGAAACGGAAGGCGGCACAATGACAACGCTTTTGGCCGATAAATACGAGGCTCGCAAGGCCGAGGTCAATGCTCGCTTTGAGCAGCTTCGCGCTAACGAGGAAGAGCTCAACCGAATCTTTGCTAAGATCTACAACATGGAGGGGGAGGTGCCCATCGAGGTCGAGGATAAGTACGTTTCGGTGGCGCGCATCTTTGATACCGCCGATGAGATCCCCGAGAGCTATAAGGGCAACAAATACGTGCGCACTAAGCGCGATGAGATCACCTCGCTCCTAAGCTATGCCGTGGGCTGCATGTTTGGCCGCTATTCGCTGGATGTGGACGGGCTGGTCCTGGCCGATCAGGGCGCCACAGTCGATGACTATCTGGCCAAGATGCCCGATCCCGCCCATGTGACCTTTATGCCCGATGCTGACAACGTGCTGCCCATCACCGACGACGAGTACTTTGACGACGACATCGTGCGTTACTTTATCGACTTTGTGCGCACCGTGTATGGCGAGGAGACGCTTGAGCAGAACCTGGCCTTTATTGCCGAGGCACTCGGCGGCAAGGGTACCTCGCGCGAGGTAATTCGCACCTACTTTTTGAAGGACTTCTTTAAGGATCACTGCCAGACCTATAAGAAGCGCCCCATCTACTGGCTGTTCGACAGCGGCAAGAAGAACGGCTTCAAGTGCCTTGTTTACATGCATCGCTACCAGCCTGACCTGTTGGCCCGCATCCGCACCGACTATGTGCATGAGCAGCAGGAGCGCTACCGTGCCCAGATCGGGTATGCCAACGATGCCCTTGCCAGTGCCGAGCGCGGCGAGCTCGTGCGCTTGGATAAGCGCATCAAAAAGCTCAACGACCAGCTCAAAGAGACCATTGCCTACGAGGAGAAACTGCACCACTTGGCAGACCAGATGATTAAGATCGACCTGGATGACGGCGTCAAGGTCAACTACGCCAAGTTTCAGGATGTGCTGGCGAAGATTAAGTAACTGCAGATACGGTAAGGATATTCATGCCCAAGATCGATGTAGAAGAACAGCTCAAGCTGCGATTTTTGCAGCCGTTGTCCTCATGCGCGCCGCGCCGTGTTGTGGTTTGGCACGATGCGGACGGCGAGTTTGCTCCTGAGTTTGAGCGATTGGCTGCCGAGGGTTTCGACGGCGTGGGGGCCGATGCCGGCGTAATGCCTGCTCACGGTGACTTTGAGCGCCCGGTGCGCTTTGTTGAGGCCTGCGAGGGCCGTATGTTTGCCGTCAAGAAGCTCATCAACCGCGATGACCTTGCGAGCGATATCTTGCTGTATCGCCGTTGCCCGCGCGGCAGGCTTGAGGGTGATTGGCTTGCCGATGTTGAGCTGTATGCCGATCAGTTCCAGGCTGACTATCTTTCGCTTTTGGCCGATCAGCTGGGTATCGAGAATATCGAAGCCGTGCGCGAGAGTCTGCGCGAGCACAAGACGTTCTTTGATGCCAAGACCCGCTGTGCTAAGTTTGCCGCGTGCGTTCCTCGTGCCTCGGGCGCATCCGATATCGAGCTTGGAATCCTTACGGTTATCTTTGGCGGCAAGGAGCCGGGCGACGCTCGGCCCGCGTTTGTGCTGCGCGGCTGCATGACCACACTGCTGCACGAGGGCCCCGAGGCACTGGCCGCGCTGGTGGATAAGTACAGCGTGCGCGATGTTCTCTCTGCCTTTATGCTGCGCTGCTATGGGTTTGATGGACCGCTGTACGAGCGTGACTCGCTGCTTATGCTTGCATCCCATGTGCTCCTTACGGCGGCATCAACTGCGCTTCCCGAGGGAGTGCTCAAGGGGCTCGAAAACTATATGGCTCCCGCCTACGGCCCCTATTGCCTTGAGGCGGTGCGTACGTGGGACCGGGCCGCCGATGCCCGGGCATCGAGCGAGGACCTATTTGAGATTTGTCGTTTGGTTGAGGATGCCCGTGGGCTCTTTGCGCGGTTCGAGACTCTGCCAATCGATGCGCTGGCCTCGCTTGACGTGTTCCCGTGCGTCAACGAGGCCGTGCTCTCGCAGCTGTTCAGCTCGTTTGCCCAGGGCGCGGACCGCGTTGAGGACGCACGTGCCTTTGTGGCGCGCCGTTGCGACCTAAGCTGGTACCGTCGTGTCGAGAGCTATTTTGACCTGCTTGCCGCTGTGGCCGATATGTGTGCGTTTAGGCAGGCGCACGCGGGCGGGTTCCATCTGGCGCAACCCCAGCAGGTGTGGGATGCCTACACGTCCGATTGGTATGCCATGGACGCTGCCTATCGCCATATGTGCACCGCGTATCTGCGGGCGCGCTCCGTCGAGTGTGATGCGCTCGAGGAGCCTGCCCGCTCTGTGGCGGACTGGGCGGAGAATCTCTACAGCAACTGGTTCTTGGCCGACGCCAATGCCTGTTGGGCGGCCGCTGCGCAGGGGGAGTGGGCCGATTGCGGCTACATCGAAGGTCCCTCACGGCAGGATGAGTTCTACTGGCATATGCTGCCCACCTTTGTGGGCTCTGCCAAAACGACGGTCGTTATTGTGAGCGACGCGCTGCGCTATGAGGTGGCTCGTGACGTTGCGGCGTTGCTCGAGCGCGAGCGCGGCGGCAACGTCAAGGTCTCTAGCATGCAGGCGGTCTTTCCCTCCATTACCGAGGTGGGTATGCCCGCGCTGCTGCCGCACCAAGCGCTTGAGCTTGCAGCGGATGGCCCATTTGTGTTGGCTGACGGCATGCCCACTGCGACGACTCCGCAGCGCGAGGCCGTGCTCGCCCACGTTGAGCCCACGGCCCGCGCTTTACGCTCGAGCGCATACCTCAACATGGCGGGAACCGAGCGCAAGGCGCTGCTCAAGGACTCAAGACTCGTCTACCTCTACCACAACAAGATCGATGCTACGGGCGAGAAGGTCGTTACGCAGGATGACGTCTTCGATGCCTGCGCGGACACTGTGGAGGAACTTGCCACGTTGGCGCGCCGTGTGTGCACCGACGCCCCGGGCGCACGTGTTGTTATAACGGCGGACCACGGCTTTATCTACACGCGTCGGGAGCTCAACGAGTGCCAGATGCTCGGCAAGCCAGACCTTCCCGTCCTTGATGCTCCCGTCATGCACGGCAAACGTCATCTGGTGGTGCCCAACGAGGCCGTACTCAAACTTTCGGATGAGGCGCGTGGGGTGTTTGTTAATGTTGACATGGGACGTTTGGGTGCCGGATTTGAGGGGTTTGCCCCGCGCGAGAACGTGCACTTCAAGCGTCCCGGCGGCACTAACAACTACGTCCACGGCGGCATGAGCTTGCAGGAGCTCTGCGTGCCCGTTATCGGATTTTGGCGTGCACGCTCGGGTTCCAAGGACTTTGTCGACACGCGCGCAGCGACACTGCGCGTACTAAGTGAGGGACGCCGAGTGACCAACTCGCTCTTCGCGGTCAACTTAATCCAGGAAGAACCTGTCCAAGGCAAGGTCTTGCCGTGCGAGTACGAGCTGGTGTTTACCGATGCAAGCGGCAACGAGGTGAGCGATACGGTCAAGGCGCATGCCAACAAGACTTCTGTTAACTCGCAGGAGCGCGTGGTGCATGCCAAGTTTGCGTTGCATGCGGCGGATGGATTCTCGACCAAGGGTCCGTACTATCTGGTCTGCCGCGAGCGCGAGACGGGCAAGATCGTTTGGCGCGAGACGTACACCATCGCTGTTTCGTTTGCCCCTGTTGCTGACTTTGGTTTTTAGGAGTGTGCCCTATGTTTGATAGCAATGACGACAATCTGTGGGAAGTTCCCTCGATTGATGTGGATGTGCCTGCGGCGGCCGCGGCGCCTGTGGAGGCCCCGGCGGCTGAGGCTGCTGTGCCTGCCCCGGAGCCGGCGGAGGCCGCCGCGCCCGTTGAGGCTGCTGTGCCCGCCGAGGACGAATCCTCGACCGATGGCTATGACCAGGCCGTGGACGAGGCCCCCGAGGACGACGGCTACGACATGGATGGGCTGGACGGCAAACTGCTCGAGCACTTTGCTGGCAAGATCGTGCGCAAGGACCTGACGGCCCTTATGAAGCGCGGCGCCAACGTGCCCACCTTTGTACTGGAGTATCTGCTGGGCATGTACTGCTCAACTGACGACGAGGATGCCGTGGCAGAGGGTTTGGAACGCATCCGCAGGATCCTCACCGATAACTACGTGCGTCCCGATGAGTCCGAGCGCATTAAGTCCAAGATTCGCGAGCTGGGTCGTTTTACCATCATCGATAAGGTGACGGCCAAGCTCGACGAGTACAAAGATATCTACGTGGCGTCGTTTGCCAACTTGACCATCGAGCCGTTTGTGATGCCGGCTGAGTACGTGCGCGACTATTCCAAGATTCTGCAGGGCGGCATTTGGTGCATCATGAGCATCGAGTATCGTCACCCCTTGGATGAGGAAGACGAGTTTGGCATGGAGGTCTTTGGCGACGATGCGCCGCGCCGCTCCAAGGCCAAGCGCAAAAAGCGCGGACCCGAGGACTCTCCGTTTAGCGTGGCGTCGCTCACGCCCATCCAGATGCCCAATCTGGACCTGGATGCCATGATCGACGAGCGCCAGTACTTTACGCGCGACGAGTGGCTCAATATGCTGCTGCGCTCGGCTGGCTACGAACCCAGTGAGCTTTCCGAGAAAGAGCGCCTGCACTTTATCGAGCGCATGGTGCCGCTCATCGAGCGCAACTACAACCTGTGCGAGCTGGGTCCCCGCGGCACCGGCAAGAGCCATATCTACAAAGAGGTCTCGCCCTACGCCATCTTGCTTTCGGGCGGCCAGACCACCACGGCCAACCTGTTCGGCCGCATGAACTCCATGTGCGCCGACCGCGTGGGCTTGGTGGGCCACTGGGACTGCGTGACGTTCGACGAGGTCGCCGGCATGCGCTTTAAGGACACCAATGCCGTGCAGATTATGAAGGACTACATGGCGAGTGGCAGCTACGCGCGCGGTCGCGACCAGATTAACGCCGATGCCTCTATGGTCTTTGAGGGCAACATCAACGACGCCGTGCAAAACGTCCTTAAGACCACGCACTTGTTTGATCCGTTCCCGCCGGAGTTTAACAACGATTCGGCCTTCTTCGACCGTATCCACTATTACCTGCCGGGCTGGGAGATTCCCAAGATGCGCTCGAGCCTGCTGACCGGGCATTATGGCCTGATCACCGACTGCCTGTCGGAGTTTTGCAAGGAGATGCGCCGCAAGGACTTTACGCACCATATCGACCGTTACTTCCGCTTTAACAGCGACTTTAACAAGCGTGACGAAATCGCCGTGCGCAAGACCTTTAGCGGCCTTGCCAAGCTGCTGTTCCCCGACGAGGCCATGGACAAGGACGACGTGCGCTGGCTGCTGGACTACGCCATCGAGGGCCGTCGCCGCGTAAAGGAACAGCTCAAGATTATGGCGGGCGTTGAGTTTATCGACGTCAACCTGGGCTATATGGATGCCGACAACCCGCAGGACGTGCACGTGGTGCGCGTGCCCGAGCAGAGCGAGGACACGCTGATTCCCGACGGGCCGCTGCTGTCCGGCCACGTGTTTGGCGTGGGCAGGTCGCAGGGCGGTGAGGTTGCCGTGTATAAGCTGGAGAACAAGGCCGTTGCCGGCGAGTGCAAGTTTAAGCACGAGGGCGTGGCCTTTAACAAGCCGGTGCGCGATACGCTGGAGGCCGCGTTCGACAACTTTGTGAACCTGGCGAACCGCGTGGCGCCGGGCATGCACATTGGCTCCAAGGATTATCTGCTGTTCTACAACGACCTGCAGAGCAAGGGCCTGTCCGAGGAAGTTTCGCTCGCCGAGTTTGTGGGCCTGTGCTCCGCGGCGTGCAACCGCCCGGTGATGCCCGCGTTGGCGATTCCGGGAATCTTGCGCATGTCGGGTTCCATGGACGAGATACGCGGGCTCGAGGACATTATGCGTGTGGCCAAAAACGCCGGTGCCAAGCGCGTGATTTTGCCGCTGAGCGCCATCGCGGGCCTACAGAGTGTTTCGTCCGAGATTATCTCGGGACTGAGCCCGGTGTTCTACATGGATGGCGACCCGGTCGACGCCGCGAAAAAGGCTCTGGATCTGTAGGAGTGCGGGCGTGCGGGCTTGCGTGCGCGTAGGTCCGCGGGCGTGTTGGCGTGTTCGAGTAGGGAGGCCTTGCCTTGGCGGACGAGCGTTGCGTTGGCGAGTTGCTCGACGAGCTGTTTGGCTTTGAATCGGTAGCCAAGCGTCAGACGGCGCTTGAGCAGTACGATCGCGGGGAACTGGTGCGCAAGGCGCGCTCCCGTGAGCTGCTGGGCGTGCTTAGGGGCGTCGAGGCTGCCGAGCACGCTGCGCGCGACTCTGCCGTGCGGGCTGTCGATACGTACGTGCGCCGTGTTGAGGGTGCGGCCCTTGCGCGCGCTCGCAAGCAGACAGGCGTTGTGGGTCCGCTGCAGATGGAGCGGCGCTATGCCGCCTTTTTGCGCATGGAGGACAAGGCCGAGCTGCTGACGCGCCTGGAGCAGACGCTTTCGTTTATCGAGGTAAAGCTGCATGCGAATACGGCGGATAAGGTGCGCGCGGCGTACGATGCTGCGGGGGCTATGGTGCTGCAGGACGTGGCGCGTCTGAGTGACGTGCGCGTTGCGGATGCCGTGCCCCTGGATGCCGACCTGCTGTGCACGCAGCTGGAGCAGATGCGCTGCGCCGCCGACGCGACGGACCTTGCGGGTATGATCACGGCGACGTTTGAATCTGAACTGAGTGCGACGGGGTCGCAGGGCGCCGACTGGTTTACGGGCGATTTGGCTGGTGATGATGCTGATGACGTGGCGTTGGAGCGTGAACTTACCAACGTGCGCGGCGCTGCGCAGCGAGCGTGCTTGGCGGCGCAGGCGTATCGGGCCGAGCGCGCCGCCCGCGTTGCGGGGAGCACGGTTGATCCGGTATTGCTGCCCGAGTCTGCGTGCGTTGCGTGCGAGACGGCGTGCGATGCCGGGGAGCTTTCCGAGTTGCTCGCTCAGGTTAAGAAGTCGTTTGAGACCTACCGTCGAGTTGTTGCCGACGGCGGGTTATTCTGCGCGTTTGGCTCTGGCTCGCCGCATGGGGTTTGTAGGGGCTCGAGCTATTTAGACTATGATTCTTGGCTTGACGAAGACGTGCTGGTGGGCGAGTACGACGGCACTACCAGGCACGATGTTCGTCGTGAGGTTCCGATTCCCGAGCTTGTGGACGAGGCTTCGGCTGATGGCGGCGACTCGCTCGAGGTTGCCGTGGCGCGTATGCGCGAGTTTAATGCGCGTCGCTACGATGGTGTGCTGGATGAGGATCCCGCGCGCCATGTGGATGCGTTTTGGTATGGACTCAAAAAGCTTAGCCAGTATTGCGAGGCCGCTGTGCGTGTGGACGAGCATGCTTGGGATTGCTTTATCGATAAGGTACAGTTCGCCTACGATGAGCCCGTGGGGCGTTTGGCTGCGCAGATGGACGACAAGCAGGTTGCGGCTTTTGTTGCTGTTGTGGATGCGCTCGGTGCTAGTGAGTAGGGGCTTGGCTCGATAGGGGGTTGCACCATGAAAATCGAAGTTGATGTAGATCAGTTGCGCGAGAGCCTGCTCGACCGTGCGGGGAGTGCAGCCGGCGTGGGCTTTCCGGCCGCCATGCTCGACGTAGTGGATATCGAGGATGAGTCCCCTCAAGAGCTCCTAGCCCGAGCCGAACGCGAAGGCCTCGACCTCCGCGACTTTGCCTTCGACGATGACTACGGAGCGTCTGACGACTGGTGACCCCGGGTCAGTTCATTCTTTTGTTCCTGAGATATAAGAGAAATCCCTTTTTGAACGTCCTTCGGGTTCCAAAAAATAGCCGATCAGTCTTGGTTTCTTCCTTGCTGTCAAACTTGATAGCCGTTAGCTCGATCGTGCAGATGTAGTCGGCAACTTGGAATAGCCGGTAGGCTCGCGGCGTGGCTTCTCGGTATACGATGACGTCCCTTGCTAGAACGTACTCGAGTGCAGAATGGATGACCTCCGTTAGGTAGTGTCGAGAAAGTTGGTGTAAGGGCCCTTGCGGCCCCTGTGTCCGATAT
>CAUDAE010000085.1 GCA_958447445.1 uncultured Collinsella sp. | reverse complement strand
CAGCGGATTGGGTCATATGAGCGAAAGCCCGCCAGGGCGAGCAAGGTGCCTTGAAACGAGGCGGCATTGACCTTCTGGTCATGCCGCCGAAGTTGAAAGGCAGATTGCCGCTCTGGCGGGCTTGCAGCGTCGAGCCGTTACGCGGGTTGGTAAACCCGCGTAACTTACATGACCATAACGTAGCGCGATCCCACGTAGTACTGCTTACCCATCAGGACCGGCTCGCCATTGGGGCCCGTGAAGCCGGCACGCAGGTTGAGCAGCGGATCGTGCGGAGCAATGCCCAGCTCGGCCGCCTGCTCGGTATTGGCACGAACGGCCTCGACCGTGCGGTAGCCAACCGAGACAATCGGCGTTCCGCCAACACGCTCGACCTCGGCAAAAATCGACTTGTCCTCAAGATCGGCCGTCAACAGCTCGCGGTAGGCATCAAACGGCACAAAGATGTTCTCCTCAAAGATGGGCTCGCCGTCGGCCGTACGCACGCGCTTGATATGCAGCAGCAGCGCATCCTTCTGCAGGCCAAAGAACTCCATCTCGTTTTGGCGCGCCGGAACGATCTGGCGATCGATCACGTGCGCACCGGCCTTCATGCCGTTGCCGGCACACAGCGCGGTAAACGTCTGCAGCGTCGAGGCGTGAAACTGACGGTTGATGTGCGGCGTGGAGACAAAGGTGCCACGGCCCTGCTGCTTAACCAGGTAGCCATCGGAGCACAGCTCCTCGACAGCGCGGCGCACCGTAATGCGGCTCACGTCGTACTGCTCGGCTAGCTCAAGCTCGGACGGAATACGTTCCTTGGGTGCATAAACACCTTTCTCGATCGCATCCTTGATTTCGTCGTAAATCTGCTGGTAAAGCGGTGCATTTTTGGGCGCAGGCATATCTAATCACTCTTATCGAAATAACTAATACGTATATAACGTCTAGTTTCATATTACCTCATAATGATAAAACGATACACCCTCCCTACCAAAAAGCGACAGCTTCATTTTGGTAGGTTTTATCTGGGCAAACGAGAGCCTCTCGAAAGCAACGGGGCTTTCGGGGGGCTCGTTCGGATGGGTTGCGCAGGACCGGCAAAATGCCAATACCCTACTTGCCGTCGTCCTGCTGCAGGCTGTCCTGTTCGCTGAGGCGCGCCTGCCTGCTGGCCATGCGTGCGGGCTTGTCGGGATCGGGAACGGCCGTGGGCATGGGCTCGTCGACATGACCACCCCACCAGCCGCCCACAAAGTTGAGCGTGTGGAACACATTGATCACGGCGCCGGGATCAACGTCGCACACCAGCTTGATAATGTCCTGACTATCGTAGGTCGAGACAACGGTGTTCAGCAGGTACATCTTTTCGCGGCTATATCCGCCGACGACCTCGGCGCAGCTAATGCCGTGCTGAAAATGGTTTACGTAGGCAGTCATGACCTCGTCTGCCTTACGCGTCGTGATCTGCAGCGTCACGCGATCGTAGCGACGATAGAAACTGTCGATGGTCTTGGTCGAAATAAACTGGAACACGATGGAATACGCCGCCTTGTCCCAGCCAAACATAAAGCCAAAGATCGCCAGGATAAAGCAGTTGAAACCAAAGATGACGCCCCAGATGGTCTTGCCCGTGTGGTTGGAAACCCACAGCGCGATAAAGTCGGTGCCGCCGGTGGATGCGCCGGATTTAAGTGCGATGGCAGCGCCCAGACCCGAGACCACGCCGCCAAAAATGATGAGCATGATCTTGTCGCCCAAAAATGGAGCGAAGTGAAAGACGTTGAGGAACAGCGACGAGAGCACGACCTGCATCATCGAGAAGATGACGAAGCGCTTGCTAATGCCGCTCCAGCATAGGAGCGCCACGGGGATGTTGAGCGCGAGCATACCGAGCGAAATATCGATGTGAACGCCACCCAGCGAGGTAACGCGATCGAGCAGGACCGCAACGCCGGTAAGACCGCTCGGAAGCAGGTCGGCGGGCTGAATGAACGCCTGGATCAGGAATGTCTGGAGAACGGCGGAAATCGTGACCGCCACGGCAGTAATGGCGCGGCGGACGATGGTAAGGCGGCCGAGCACGAGCACGCGGTCCGTGAGCTGATCGATGGCGTTCGCCACGCGGGCTCCTTTCGAAGGCAAATCTGGTTGTGAGGCATGTCGGCGATTGTAGCACGGAGCATGCGGGGGCGCTTCAATTCACCCTCCCTCGACAACCAAAGCGGGACCAGCAACCCACGACCAAAGGCCCAAATAACAAGTGAGTAGACTTTACGCGACCTGCAGAGCACACCAAAAACCGCCACCCCTGTGACCTGCGGTTTTACTAGAGCAGATGCGCTTTGTGCTCGTCTTGCACCAAAAAGTCTACTCACTTAGTCCGAATCGAAGCCAAACGGATCCAAATAGATGACAAATTTAGCCAATCCGCAGCAAAAGACGCGTGAATCAGTGCTTCTCGCGGCGGATTGACGCTACAAAGCGGCCAAAATGTCGGTCAGATTATCGATAACGGCATCGGCTCGCGATTGATCGAGGTTGACACCCTCGTGCGGACGCAGCGCCAGGACGCGGGCGCCGGAGCGCTTACCAGCCTCGATGCCCAAAGGCGAATCCTCTATAACCAGGCACTCGGCAGGCTCCACCCCTAGCGCCTCCATGGCACGCAGGTAGATCTCGGGGTCGGGCTTAAACGCACTGCACTCGTGACCGCTGATGGTGTAGTCCAACACGTCGGCGATACCGGCAATCTCCACCAGCTCGTCGATCAACTCGCGATAGGACGAGCTCGCGATGGCACACTTCACGCCACGCTCGTGCAGCTTGCGCATCACCGGCTCCGTCTGCTCGTTGAGCAGCTCGGCATACGGAACGGGATGGTCCGGGCTATAAACCTGCTTGTACTCCACGCGCAGGCGCTCGCGCAGCTCAACATCGTCGGGCACCAGTGCCTCCCAAATGGCAGGCTCGTTAGACCCCGAAAGATCGGGGATCTCGTCAAAGTGGAACCCCTTCTCTTCCATAAACGCCACGCGACGACGGTTGTAGAACCACTCGGTATCGACCAACACGCCGTCCATATCAAACAGCACTGCCTTGATCATACGCATCTCCTCCCACCTGCCAAAAAGGGACAGGTTTATTTTGGTAGGTTTTATCTGGGGTTTTATGACGCGACAGACACGCCCCCAAAGCAAAAAGGGGACGGGGCGCAAACCCCATCCCCTCTCAATCAACCCGTAAGGCCTACTTACTTGTGATTAGTAGGAAAGCTTCCACATGTAGCGACGCATGGTCAGCGGGTGCTGACGGGCCTCGGCGATCTGGTTGCCGTACTCGCGCATAACGGCGAGGTGCAGCAGCGGGTTGAAGTAGGTGACGACGCTCGCGGGCACGGCGTCAGCCAGGCCGTAGTCCTTGGAGTCGATCAGAGCGACCTTGGCGCCCATGCGCTCAAGGAAGGTGAGGGCGCGGGCGTCCATCGGACGGGTAGCGCCATCGGACATGAAGAAGACGTAGGGCTTACCCTCGGTGGAAACCTCGAACGGGCCGTGGAAGTACTCGCCGGTGTTGTAGGCGGCGGCGTCGATCCACTGCATCTCGGTGAACAGGAAGGCAGCGTGAGAATAAGCCATCTTCTCGGAGGCACCGGAAGCCATGAAGTAGATCATCTTGTCGTCCTTGAAGTCCTCGGCGAACTTCTTGGCGAGTTTCTTGCAGGACTGAGCGGCGTTCTCGCAGAGCTCGAAGACGTTGGTGAGGCCGGTGATCATGTCCTCGTAGTGGTCATAACCCTCGGTCTGCTGAAGGATCTCGACAGCAAGAGCGATGGCATAGCCAGGCTTCTCGCACTTGGCAGCGAAGTTGGCGTGGAAGCCGTGAACGATGACGTAGTCAGCGTCGACGGTCAGAGCGGAGCCAGCCTTGTTGGTAAGGGAGACGACCGGGCAGTTGTGCTTCTTGGCGGTCTTGTTGGCCTCGACGGTCTCGGGCGTGGAGCCACCGAGGGAGCAAGTGATCACGAAGGTGTGCTCGTTGACCCAGGAAGGCGTATCGTAGTTGAACTCGTTAGCGGTGAAGATCTGAACGTTCAGCTTGTCCGTGTTGTTGGCCAGGAAGTACTTGGCGGGGTAAAGGTCGGACATGGAGGCACCGCAGCCGACGAAGGCGACGCTGTGGATCTCGTGGTTGGACAGGACGTCAGCGACGATCTGCTTAGGGAGGTTAAGGTCGATCTCGTACATCTGACACATTCCTTTCGATTTTTGCGGCGCCACATTGCCGAGCGCTCGCAGGGTTACCGTGGTTTGGACCGAGTCGCCGGCCCGTTGAGGATGTGTCAAAGGAACTGTCCCTTTGACACATTTAGGGATGGAAGCCTGCCTGGGGTATGGGATGTCAGGCAGGCTCCCCGGGGAAAGCGATTAGACGCTTGGTCGCGACTAGGCCAGGATGCCGGCCGCGGAGAGGGCGATGCCGCCCACGATGGCGATCACGAGAAGCCAACCGGTGTTGACGTTCTTCTTGATGAGCCAGTACATAAGGCCGGTGAGGCCGAGGGAGATCATCTGGGGCATCATGCCATCCAGGATGTCTTGGATCACGACGGTGCCGTCAGCGAACTGCAGCGGGGTGGTGGCGCCGATCAGCGTGGCGATCATGCCGCCCACGGACATAAGACCCACGATGCCGCAGACATACATGAGCTTCTCCATGAGGTCGCCGCCCTGAAGCTTGCTCAGGTACTCGTGGCCGCCCTGATAGCCCATCTTGGCTGCGAACCAAGTGATCAGCACAGAGGGGACGATGGAGATGAGCATGGCCAGGATCGGGCCCATGATGGAGCCCTGCTGAGCCAGCTGAACGCCCAGACCAAAGGCGATAACGCGGATGGTGCCCTGGAAGAAGGAGTCACCGATGCCGGAAAGCGGACCCATGAGGGAGGTCTTGACCGCGTTGATCGAATCGGGATCGAAGTTCTCGGGGTCCTTGGCGTACTCCTCCTCCATGGAGGCGGAGAGGCCCAGGATGAAAGCGCTCGTCTGCGGGGTGCAGTTGTAGAACGCCATGTGACGGTGGTAAGCCTCTTTCTTAGCAGCGAGCTGCTTGGGGTCGGACTCGTCCGGATAGAGGCGATCGAGCGTGGGAACCATGCCGTAGAGGAAGCCCATGTTCATCTGACGCTCGTAGTTCCAAGAGGCCTGGATGGCCCAGGAGCGCCAGAAGAACTGGCTGACCTTCTTGTTCAGGGACACGTCCTTGGTTGCGGTTGCCATAGTGTGTTCCTCCTTAGTCTTCGTCGTCTTCGAGCGGATCGTAGTCGGAATCGACACCGGCAGCTGCATGGGAACCGTTGAACTTGAAGCCCATGAAGACGACAGCCAGGCACACACCGATCAGAGCGACCGCGATGACGGACAGGTTGAGGTAAGCGGCGAGCAGGAAACCGATGAACAGGAACGGAGTCATACCCTTCTTGATCATCATGGTGAGCAGCAGGGCCAAGCCGTAGGCGGTCATGATCTTGGTCGAAACGTTAAGACCGGTGGACAGCCACTCGGGAACCATGTTGACGATGGCCTGAACCAGGTCGGTGCCAACAAAGACGGCGAGGAAGATCGGCAGGAAGTACATGACGGCGTACAGACCGGAGCCGACGCAGATGTGCATGCGGTAGGCGGTCTTGAACTTTCCGTTATCGATCGCGCTATCTGCCACATGGGTGAGGGCGGCGATGATGGAACGGAACACGATGCCGAGGAGCTGACCCAGGACGGCGACCGGGATGGCGATCGTCATGGCGGTCTCGGCGGAAGCATCGGTCAGGCACGCAAAGGCAGCGGCCACGATGCCGCCCAGGACCATATCGGGCGGAACGGCGGCACCGACCTGCACCAGGCCCATGGACACGAGCTCGACGGCGGCACCGACGGCAAGGCCGGTGGGCACATCGCCCAGCAGCAGACCGACGAGCGTAGCGCCAACGAGGGGCTGCTCGAAGTTAAGACGACCGAGCAGGCGGGAGTCCCACATGCAGAACACGCCGACGAGGCCGACGAGCACCGCACTGATGAACGTATTCATACCCTTCTCCTTTCAGTCAGGCAAAAGCCTGGTTGATTACAGCTTGGCGTCGATGTCGACGCTCTGATACGTAGGGGTCTGCTGAACATAGAGCTTGATGCCCATGTCGAGCAGCTGGTTGACGTCGGCCTTCTGGTTGGCGTCGAGGAAGACGGAGCTGTCCTTGCCGCCGACCTGATCGGCACCGTCGTGGTTGGCGGTGGCGCCCAGGTTGATGGCGTCGAGCTTGTAGCCCTGGCAGAACTGCAGCATCTCGGCAGTATTGCCAAAGACGAACATGACGCGCTCGCCGAGGGTGTTGAGCTTGTCCATCTTGGCGAGGGCACGCTCGACGGTGAAGACGTTCAGGCGAACGCCCTGGGGCTTGGCCAGCTTAAGAGCACCCTTCTTGATGTCATCGTTGGCGGCAGCGTTGTCGACGACGATGATGCGCTCGGCCTGAACCTTGGTGGTCCAGGTAAAGACGACCTGGCCGTGCAGCAGACGGTAATCAAGACGTGCGAGGACGATCTTGGCGGGACCGGAGCTGTGACGGGACGCCTTGGCCTTCTTGGCGGGAGCCGCGGCGGCCTCGACCGGTGCGTTGGGGTTGGTCAGACCGGTGCGGGCCTCATTGATGAGGGCCGCGAGCTCGGCGCCCTTGACGGGGACGGGGCTCATAGCGAGCGTAAGCGCCAGCGGGATGTTGAAACCGCTGACAACCGTGAACTTCGTGCCGTTCTTGGAAAGCTCGACCATGTTGTTGTTGACCGAGCTGCCGAGCATATCGGTCAGCACATAGACGGTGTCGTCCGCGTTAAACGTGGCGATCATGGCGTCCACCTTGTCGGTGATGGGCTCCTTGTCGTCACGAGCAAGCGACACGACGTGGACGTTCGACACGTCGCCGAGAACCATCTCGAGCGTGTCTTTGGCGCCTGCGGCCAGGCCGCCATGAGATGCGAGAATGATCTGATTCATCTTGCCTCCTCCTTTTCGTTATGGTCATTATAACGTCTTATACGTTGCGGATATTGCTAATTAGTATAAAGACCGCTCGCGGGTGAAAATCGACCGTTGACGGGTTTAACGTACTTGAAACGTTGGGGCTGGGTTGGCCGGCGCTGACTGGATAACCCCAGGTCGGACACCGCGCGCAATCCCCTATCGCACGAAGTACCAGGGGCTTTCCTGTACGGTGGGCTCCAGCGCGATGCCCGTGCGCTCGCGGAACAGATCCATGTCCTGCGATTTCTCCGTCCACCACGCGTTGGGCTTAAAGGTCATGCTCTCAACGATATGGCCGACAAAGGCACTGTTGCGCAGCTTGGAAAAATTGGTGTTCATAATCAGGATGGACGCGAGCACCAGCACGATGCCCAGGACCTTGATCGCGCCGGCGGGCTCGGCGTAGATGCCAATACCGACCAGAACGGTCGCCACGGTTTCGAACGAAGCCACGACCGGCACCTTCGATGTCTCAAGATCCATCGAAAGGCCCTGCATATAGAAGATGTACGCAAGAGCCGTCGGAATAAAGCCAAAGCCTACGAACAGCAGAATGAGTTGCGGGGACATTGCCGCGGCTACATCGGACCACGGAGCCGAAAGCACCGCCATAAAGCATCCGCCAAAAACAAAGCCCCAAAACGTCACCGCCAGCGGATGCAGTGTCTTGGTGGCCATGCGGCTAAACACAGCCAGCAACGCGCCGCAAAGTCCGGCGATCACACCCGACGCGACGCCCCAAGCCGAGAAATGGAAACCAGACAGGTCGCCGCTCGTCACCGCGAGCACGCAACCCACAATGTTAAAGACGATGGCGACGAGCTTGTTGGGGGTCACGTCCTCGCGATAAAGCACGCGGCCAAGCGCGACGCCAAACACCGGCGAGGTGTAGAGCAGCACCGAGGCCGTGGACATGCCCACCTCGCCCATGCACTCGTAATAGCAGGTGTTGGCGACGGCTAAACCGACGATACCGACAAGCGCGCAGGGAACAAGCTCTTTAGGACTTGCCTTGAACAGAGCCAGGGGACCCGAGGCTTTTCCCTCACGAGCACCTCCCTGGCAACCCATAAATGCCAAGACCGGAGCCATTAAGACGGCACCCGACAACAGGCGAAAGGCCGCCATACTCTGAGACGAAACACCCAGGGCCGATATTCCGTTAACAAAGATTCCGATGGTGCCCCACATAAGCGCGGCGATCAGCACCAGCACATAGCCCAGATTGCTTTTCTTCAACGCAGCCTCCTCGGTATCGTTTCCAATATGTTTCGTACTACGTTATAGTCGTTATATACATTTTTCAAGACACAAATCGGCGAGCGGAAAAATCTGCTCCCCACATACTCATTGGGTAGTCATTGGGGACGCACTTAAATGACTGGTCATTCAAGAACGCCCCCCAACGACTAGGACTGTCCCCAACTGCCGGCAGAGACGATATGAGCAGGACATAAAAACAT
>CAUDAE010000084.1 GCA_958447445.1 uncultured Collinsella sp. | reverse complement strand
AAGTACCATGATTATTTTGCTTAAAGCAACAACGTTCCCGCTCGATGTAATCACAGAATCAAAACGTGTACATCAGCCACCAAAATCGACATTTTTCAACATGTTTGGAGGCTGATGTACATGAATGCGAAATCCCTCGCCACCCAAAAGTGCCCTCCACATGTCTGGACTCTCTATGCTTACGCTGGATAGACATCGCCGGAACGGGTATAGTATCGAAAGTTTTGTCGTTAACCAGCGGGGGAGTCCTGTGGGCATCAAAAAGAAGATCAAAAAGGAGCTTATCGGCACTTCCGATTACCCGTCGAATAAGATCTTTACGATCTCCAATTTCATCACCTTTACGCGCCTAATCCTCACCCTGGTATTTCTGTACCTGTTTGTGACGGATAAAAACCGCGTCATCGCCATCGTTATCTACGCCGTTGCCGCCTCCACCGACTGGATGGACGGTCAGATCGCCCGCATGACAAAGACGGTCTCATGGCTCGGCAAGGTCATGGATCCCATTTGCGACCGCGCGCTGCTGTTCACCGGCGTCTTGGGACTGGTGGTCCGCGGAGAGCTGCCCATCTGGGTCTGCGTGCTCATTATTGGCCGCGACATCTATCTGGGCATCGGCACGCTTATCGTGCGCCGTTATCACCGTCGCCCCATCGATGTCGTCTTCCCCGGAAAGATTGCCACAGCGCTGCTCATGACCGGCTTCTCGCTCATGCTGCTCGGTTTCCCCGTTATTGACGGCCCGCATCTTTTACCTTCATCCCTTACGGCCTTCCCGGGCCTCAACGGAAGCTCGGTGCCCCTCGGCATCTTCTTTGTGTACGGCGGCGTGATCTTCTCCATGCTCACGGCTGTCATCTACTCCATTAAGGGCGGAGTGGCCATTAAACAGGCTCTCGCGCATCCCGAGGACGAGGACATCGACTTTCTGAACCCTGAAATCGAAGACTGATTCGTTGGGGTATGATTACGTACGGTTCATTATTTGCGGCACGTCCGCGATAAGTTAGGGGTTGTCATGGACAACATGGTTAACAATATGCCTCAGAATGATAAGACTGCTGACGCTACCTGCGTATTCCGCGTGCCTTCAAGCGACGTCACCGTTCCCGACCTCATGGCCAACGTGCGCATCACCGCCCCCGTTCTGTCCATCGTCAAGGGTCCGCAGACTGGTGCCGCCTTTGAGCTCGAGGACGACGTGACCACCATCGGCCGCGATCCTGCAAACGGCATCTTTCTCAATGACATGACCGTTTCGCGCAGCCACGCGCGCATTATCCGCGAGGGGCTCGGCGCTCGCATCGAGGACCTGGGCTCGCTCAATGGCACCTGGGTCGACGGCGCCATTGTCAACGCAGCCCCGCTGCACGACGGTTCTTCCGTCCAGATCGGTACGTTTACGCTCATCTACCACGAGAGCACGCCGGAGCGCATCGAAACCGGTGAGTAGGGCATGGCCGAACGCAACTATCTGAGTATCGGCCAAGTCGTCAACCTACTTCGAGGCGCATACCCCGATCTTTCGAACTCAAAAATTAGATTTCTAGAGGATGAGGGGCTCATTACCCCTCATCGTACGCCTAAGGGATACCGTCAGTACTCCAAGGAGGACGTTGATCGCCTGGAGGTCATTCTGCACTTGCAGAAGACTCGCTACATGCCGCTCAACGTGATTAAACAGCGCTTGGAAAACGCCACGGACCTGTCAACGCTCGCCTACGAGGTGGGCTTGCTGTCCGATGTTCCGCTCAAGACGGAGCCCAAGGAGACTAAGCAAAAGCTGCATCCCATCGAGACCATTCCCGATATGCTGGGCGTCGAGATTTCGTTTATCCGCTCGCTCGCCGAGAACGACCTCATTCGCATCATCAAGAGCCCGCAGAATCGTGAGCTCGTCGATGGTCGCGATTTTCCGATCATCCGCTACTGCTCCGAGCTGTCACGCTTCCATATCGAGCCGCGCAACCTGCGTCAGTACGTGTCTTCCGCCAACCGCGAGTCCTCGATGTTTGAGCAGGTGCTCGTGAGCATGCTCGGAATGGATACCTCCGATGACGAGCGCGACGCCAAGCTCGAGCGTGCGTTTAAGAAGCTTCACGACCTGACGGAGGGCGTGCACACCGCGCTGCTCAAGAACCGCGTTTTTGAGTCGCTCAACGCCGTGGTCGAGGACGCCGACATCGATGCACTCGATGAGGAAATCACTCGCTCCGAGTCCACCAAGGCCAAAAACGAAGAGACAGCCGCGCCGGCTTCGCACGAGGATTCTCTCGTAAAGCCGCTCAAGGTTGTCGCCCCTTCGCACTCCGGAACCGCCACCGCGGGCAAATAACAGCTGCTGTAATTTCGGCAACCCATTGAAAGGTCATGCAATGTACGACTTCGAATCTCAAATCGTCGATATCCCCGACTATCCCGAGCCCGGAGTCATCTTTAAGGACATCACGCCGCTCTTTGGCAATCCCGAGGCGCTCAAAGCCATGACCGATGCCCTCGCCGAGCACTTTGCCGGCATGGGAATCACCAAGGTCGTGGGTCCCGAGGCTCGCGGCTTTATGGTTGGCGTACCGGTGGCTGTAGCCCTTGGCGCTGGCTTTGTTCCTGCACGTAAACCGGGCAAGCTGCCGCGTGAGACCGTAAGCCAGAGCTACGAGCTCGAGTACGGCACCGATTCAATTGAGATCCATGCCGACGCTATCAGCTCTAAAGATACCGTGTTGATTCTGGACGACTTGGTCGCGACGGGCGGAACCGTCGAGGCAACAGGTAAACTGGTGCGAGATATGGGCGCAAAGCTTGTCGGTTACGGTTGTATCCTTGAGCTTGCGTTTCTCAACCCGCGCGAGAAGCTCACGCCGTCTAATGACGATGTGGAGCTCTTTAGCCTGGTGACGGTGGACTAGCCGTTACCCTTAGTTACTGGAAAGGAAGCTACATGCGCACAGCAAACACGCACAAAAACATGGCACGCTGCGCTGCTACGGCAACCCTCGCTTGTGTTTTGGGCTTGGGCCTCGCGGCTCCTGCCTACGCCGATACCGCATCCGACCTTGCCGCTGCTCGTACTAAGCTCGAGCAGATCGGTACCCAAACTCAGCAGATGTACGATGAGCTCGCCACGCAGACGCAGGCGCTCGATCAGACTGCCGGCGAGATCACGCAAAAGCAGCAGGAGATCGCCGATGGTCAGGCCAAGCTCTCGACCTATGTCGCCGGCGAGTACAAAACCGGCGGTCTGAGCCTGCTTCAGGTTCTGACGGGCGTCGATGACCTGAGCGATATGCTCAACCGTCTGTTCTACTACGGCAAAGTTTCCGATAAGCAAGCTCAGACCATTCAAGAGGTCAAGGAGCTTAAGCAGCAGCTCACCGATAAGCAGGCCGAGCAGGAAAAGAACGTCGCCGCCACGCAAAAGAAGGTCGACGAGCTTAACGCCCAGCAGGCTGAAGCCCAGAACGTCGTAAACTCCCTGGATTCACAGCTGCAGGCCGAGCTTGCCGCCGAGGCCGAGGCCAACGCCGCGCTGCAGGCTGGCATCAACGCCAGCACCGCCGAGAAGGCCACGGTGAGCAACGAGACTGCCGGCACGACCGAGAACACCAACAATGGTGGCCAGACCAGCAATAACAACAACCAGGGCGGCAACACTCCGGCTCCTACGCCGGCACCTGCTCCGACGCCGCAGCCCCCCGCACCTGCTCCGGCTCCGACGCCTTCTGCCCCGAGCCAGTCCGTCGACGGCGGTTCTGTTGTCTCTCGTGCATACAGTAAGCTTGGTTGCGCTTATTCCTGGGGCGGAATTGGCCCGAACAGCTTCGACTGCTCTGGTTTTGTTAGTTATTGCCTCACTGGTCGCTATTGCCGTCTGGGCACCACGGGTACCTTTATGGGCTGGACGCGTGTGTCCGATCCGCAGCCCGGTGACGTTGTGGTCAACTCGTACCACACTGGCATTTACATCGGTGGTGGTCAGATGATTCATGCTTCCGACTACAACACGGGTGTTATCATCAGTTCCGTTGCCGCCGGCATGAACAACAACTATATCTTCGTGCGCTACTAAGTTATCCTACACAGCGTGTGAATGTGGATCTCGTGGCTTTAAGTCGCGAGGTCCACTCTTTTCTCTCTCATCTTAGACGGCTATCTAGTATTCAAAACTAGATAGCCGTCCATTTGGTTTGCAAGAAGGCTATAATTGTTGACGAACCATTAGAAAGGACCCTCTATGAGCTGGGCACTTATCTCCGATTCAAGCTGCAACCTCCGCGATTGGCAACCGACCGCGCCCCATACCACCTTTGCATTTGCGCCCCTCAAAATTCGAGTGGGGGAGCGTGAATTCGTCGATGACCTTTCGCTTGATGTTCATGAGCTCAACTGCGCTGTTCAGGCGGAGACGAACGCTTCTTCGAGCGCTTGTCCCAGCGTAGGGGAGTGGGCCGAGCTCTTCAAATTGGCAGACAAGACCATCTGCATGCCGATCTCTGAGGGCGTATCGGGCAGCTACAACGCGGCAGCCACGGCTCGCGATATGGTTCTTGCCGAGGAACCGGACCGACAGATTCATCTAGTCAATTCACGCGCAGCTGGCGGCAAAATGGACCTCATTTTCCTGCTGTTCGATCGCTATCTTGCAAGCAACCCGGATGTCTCATTCGAGGATGCTTGCGCATACTTCGATAGTCTTGAACAGAACAGCAAAATCCTCTTCAGTTTGTGCAATTACGAAAACCTCGCCAAAGCCGGACGTATCCCTAAGGCAGCCGGCGTCATTGCCAACAAGCTCAATATCCGCATTTTGGGCACGGCGAGTGAGGCCGGTAAAATCGAACTCGTCGGGCACACGCGTGGCGAAAAGAAGATGCTCAACAAGATCATCGACACCATGGAAGCCGAGGGCTTTACGGGCGGTGAGGTCGTCATCGACCATGTGGAAAACGTATCGAGCGCCCAGGCGCTGGCCGATCGCATTATTGAGCATTGGCCCGAATCCAAGACCATCATTATGCCCTGCAATGGCCTGGATTCCTATTACGCCGAGATGCACGGCCTCATCATCGGCTATGGCATGGGCGTAGCTTCGGGCAAATAAAGTCCAACCAGCAAAATACGGGCGGGACAAAGCGACAGATGGCTCTTTGTCCCGCCCGTTTTATACGTCGGCTAGCTATTAAACCCGTTGAACTTGAGATAGCTCATCAGGTACGCTTTCGAAACAAAGGATGAAACCGCGCTGCGCACAAGCAGCGACTCACGCGTTACCTGATGCGCCGTATCGGGAACCGGCGTCTGCTCGACAGAAAACGCCGAACGAATCGATGCCTCGAGCTGATCGACCACATAGTCGAAGGCCGTCGGGGCATCGTAGCTCAAACGCTGAATGTTAAAGAGCGCCTGCACCGCAGCAATAGGTAGCACCTGCTTAAAGATGCAGATAGCGATCAGGCGGGCAATCTGCTCGCGACCATACTGCTTTTTGACCGGAGCAGGCACCAGGCCGACCTTCACGTAGTTATTGATCATCGATGGCGTAATGACAGGCTGCTCAACGCAAATAGACAGCGGCTCCATCCACAGCGCAACATACTCAATGACCTGGTCGCGGTAGAGCGTCACATTGGGCAACTGGTCATAGCGCGGCAGACTCAACGTATTGAGTTTGCGCACGATATCGGACTGAATAAATGCATCGGGCAGCACAGTGGGCTGAATATCCTCAGGCTTAATGCTGACCGACGAATCGGACATCGGGATAACGCGTTTGGCGTGGTTCATAAGGATCCTCCGTTCATTAGCTATATTGTATTCTAGGTTATCTAGTTTTGCATACTATATAGCAGGAAAGTAAAAGTGGTTGGACAGCACATTGATGCACCGTCCAACCACTTTGTTTTAAAGATAGCAACCTTACATAAGATATATTATCGTACTTATCCGCGGAGAAACGCGTATGCGCTCGTTGCTGCTATGGCTCCGTCAGAAACGGCGGTCACAACCTGACGTAAGCGCTTGGAACGGATATCGCCAGCAGCAAATAGACCTGGCATGCGGGTCGCCATGGATTCATCAGTCAAAATGCCGCCATCAGGCGCCAGATCGACAAGATGCTCAACAAGCTCGGTATGGGGTTGCGTCCCGGTAAAGACAAAGATGCCAAACGAGCCAGGCTCAAAGGTCTCAGCATGCGTCTTACCGCTTGCATTGTCCTTGAACGTAATTGTCGTGGGCATCGCTTCACCAGAAAGCTCAACAATACTAGTTTGGTACCTAACTGTAATATTGTCCTTTTTGAGTACTTTCTGAACAACACCATCAGGCGCACGGAACTGGTCGCGGCGCAGCACGATGGTCACACTGCTGGCAATGTCTGACAGGAACAGTGCCTCTTCGCATGCCGAATTGCCACCACCGATTACAAAGACCTGTTTGCCGCGGAAGAACATGCCGTCACATGTTGCGCAATATGAAACGCCACGACCGCGATAGGTATCCTCGCCAGCGAAACCTGCCGGACGCGGCGTGGCACCCATGCAAGCGATAACGCTCGAGGCAAGCGTATCGCCCATATCGTGATGCACCGTAAACAGCGCTGCATCGGCATCGTAATCGATACCCGTAACCATGCTCCATGTAACCTGCGCTCCCAGCCCCTCTGCATGTTGCTGAAAACGCTCGCCGAGTTCGGCGCCACTCAAGAGCGGAATGCCCGGATAGTTCTCGACCTCATTGGTCGTGGCGATCTGTCCACCCGACATGCCCTGCTCAATCACGGTCGTCGTCAGGTTGGCACGCGCAGCGTAAATGGCGGCAGCATAGCCCGCGGGGCCTCCACCGATAATCGCAACATCAATCGGCTGATCGGTAGTCATGGAATATCCTCTCGTCGATACATTGACGTTCTTTGCGCTCATACCCAAATTTACGTGAACATGACACTCATGCACTACAATGATAAATCGCGTAACAAAGCTGAAGGGGAGTTATCGATGGATCAAACGCAGACGGGCAATAGCGCTCCCCTGCCCATGCAAGCCACTCCCCAACCGGAGCAAATGACCGTTTTACCTGCACAAAAACCCCTGGTAACCATTGTGCACGCATCGGTTGGATCGGGCCACAAAGCCGCCGCCAACGCGATTGCACAAGCATTTGACCTTATCCGCGGCACCAAGGGAATCCCTGAGGATATTGAAATTGAAGTGCTCGATATCCTTGATTTTGGACGTATTAAATTCGACGGCAATAAGACCGCGGCTTCTTTTACGGGAGCCACACGCCCCATTTACGACCTGACCTGGCGATATACGCTTACAGGACATCTGCTCTGGGGCGGCGGCACAGCATGGTCACGAATTATGTTCCCCGCCTTCAACGAATACGTCCAGACCCGCAGGCCCCTAGCCGTGGTCGCAACACACATTACGGCGGCCAACGTCGCTGTGGGCGCCCGCGTCATCACGGGTATCGATTACCCGGTCATCTGCGTGCCGACCGATTACGAAGTCGAAGGCTTTTGGCCCCACAAGGACACCGATCTATTCTGTGTAGCCAACGAGTTTATGGCCGAAACGCTGCGCCCGCGCAAGGTTCCCGAGTCAAAGATCCGCATAACGGGCATCCCCATCCGAGCCGGTTTCGATTCAGATTACAAACGCGAAGATGAGCTCAGCAAGTTCAATCTCCCCATAGACAAAACCGTCGTATTGGTGATGGCCGGTGCCAGTTTACCCCAACCATACGTGCGTTTCCGCGCCGCGATGGACCACACGCTCCCCTTCTTACGCAGCTTTGAGGACATGCACTTTGTCTTTTTACCGGGCAAGGATAAGGAATACGCCACCCGACTCAAAACGCTCTTCGACGCCATGAAGCTCGACAACGTCACGGTTCTGGACTACGTGGACGACACGGCGGCCCTCATGCACGGCTGCGACCTGGCAATCCTCAAATCGGGCGGACTCACCGTCACCGAGTGCCTGTGCGCGCATCTACCGATGATCCTGCTGGGCAAATCATACGGCCAGGAAAAGGCCAACACCACGATGCTCACCGGCACGGGCGCCAGCATGCATGTCACCACCGCACGTGAACTCATCGTAACCCTACGTCACTTGCACGACCATCCCGAATCACTCAAAGCCCTACTCATCAACGGCGAAGTACTACGCCGCCCCTACGCAGCCGAAGACATAGCCATCGCAACCATGGAGCTCGCAGGCAAACCCCAAAAGCGCAAACGAGCCTTCTGCCGCTTCTACTGGGGCGGAAAACCCGCGCATATCCGCTAGTCGAATGTCCGCCGCTCTGCCGGAGCCGCCCTTATATCATTCCATGCTCAAACATTCTCGCTTCGCTGCGAAACTGCGCGTGGAACGATATATGGGCGCCTCCCGCCGAGCAGCAGCGTTTACTTACTAGCAGCTACTTCGGTATCCCCTCCATTAGAACCTGCAAAGGGGTAGTGTCGAGAAAGTTGGTGTAGCGCCCGATCCGAAGCGAGTCGGCCCGGCG
>CAUDAE010000083.1 GCA_958447445.1 uncultured Collinsella sp. | reverse complement strand
TAACGACCTCGTCGGGCATAATGCCCTCGACCTCGATCTCGCAGCCGAGCGCAGCCTGCGCAATCGAGATATCGCTCACCAGGTACAGGTCGTCACCGTTGCGCTTAAAGCGCTCATGGTCGGCAACACGCACGTTGACAATCAGGTCGCCCGAGGGCTCGCCGCGAAGGCCGGCCTCGCCAAAGCCGCTCACGCGCAGCTGGCGACCGGTCGAAACGCCGGCGGGAATATCGATGTCGATCTTTTCGTGCGAAGGCGTGCGGCCCTGACCGTCGCAGGTCTCGCAGGGATGGTCGATAACCGTACCCTCGCCATGGCAGTCGGGGCAAGGCGAGGAAGACTGAACCTGGCCCAGGAACGAACGCTGAACCGTCGTGACATAGCCCGTACCGTGGCAGCGGCCGCACTGCTTTTCCTGTGCGCCCTCTGCCCTACCGGTGCCATTACAGTCCTCGCAAGGAGCAAGGCGGTCATAACTGATCGTCTTTTTGCAGCCGAGCGCCGCCTCCTCAAGGGTCACCGAAAGCGAGATGGCCATGTCACGTCCGCGACGACGCTCACGACGGCTGCGGGCGCCACCGCCGGCACCGCCGCCAAAGAACGACGAGAACAAGTCGTCCATGCCCATGCCACCAAAGATATCGTTGATATCGACGTAACCCGAACCACCAGGGCCGTCAGCAGTGCCGTAACGGTCGTAGTTAGCACGCTTCTGCTCATCGGAAAGAACGGAATAGGCCTCGTTGAGCTCCTTGAACTTGGCCTCGGCCTCGGGGTCGTCCGAAACATCCGGATGTACGGTACGGGCCTTCTTTAGAAACGCACGCTTAATCGTCCGCGCGTCGGCATCCTTGTCGACGCCAAGCACCTCGTAGTAATCCCTATTTTCCGACACGACCGAATCCTTCCGACTTTCATTATTGTCACAGTGCGTCCTATACCCAAGCTGGGCCGACCGCAAACAGAGGGTTTGATGTTATTGCATTGCGTAGGGCGAAAGCATGGCACGTTGCGAGCAGCTCGCGAACCAAACCGACACGAGCGCGAACATGAAGCCGTTGGCAAAACCGTTGGCAAACTGCATCGCACCGCGCTTCCACCACAGCAGACTACGATGAAGCACACCGTCCGAAAGCACCATAAACAGGCCCATGGTAAACGGAATAAAGCACATCACGGCAAAGGCCGAGAACACGCCCGAAATGGCCGACAGCACCAAAAACGGCGCCACGATGCCCATCAGGTAAAAACCGGTACGAGCTTTGCCTTCCAAGCGCTCGGCTTCAACATGGGCGCGGCCGACCAGGTCGCCGCCCGCGGCACCGTTGGTGCCAGCATGCCCCATGCCGCTAATGCGGACCTCGTCGCCATCGTGCGTGCCGGCAGGAAACTCAATTGTCTGCTCGGAGGTCACACGGGTCCGCCCGCTGCCGCCGCAATCGGGGCAGGGGTCGGCGACGACCTTACCGGAACCGCCGCACTCGGGGCAGACTGACTGAAACGTGCCCGCACCAAACAGGAAGGACAGGTCGACGTCGATGTGGCCGCGGCCGCCGCAGCTCGGGCAGGTATGGGCATGCTCGGAGGAGACAGAACCCGAGCCGCCGCAATGTCCGCATGTATCGAAACGCGTGTAGCGGACGGTCTTGCGGGCACCGCCCTTGGCCTCCTTGGCGTCAAGTTTGATATCGACGACCACATTGGCGCCGTTCTCGGGATTGTAGGCAGCCTGGCCGCGACGCTGCTGGCCCCAGGCGCCACCAAAGGGAAAGCCGCCCTCAAAGGGATTGCCATAGCCTGTGTTGCCGGCGTAGCCGCCACCATAGGGCGAAGCCGTAGGAGCACCGGCAAAGGGATTGCCCGAGCGCATGGCGTCGTAGCGCGCACGTTTTTGCTCATCCGAAAGCACGGCGTAGGCCTCGGAAACCTCTTTAAACTTTTCCTCGGCATCCGGCTCTTTGTTGACGTCCGGATGGAGCTTGCGGGCCTTTTGCTGAAAGGCCTTTTGAATATCACGCGAGGTGGCGTCCTTGGAGACACCCAGAATCTCGTAATAATCTTTTTCGTTCATCGTCGCCATGCGCGGCAACCTCCTGCTCACAGCAGCGTATATATTCCGGTAATTCTACCCGAGCGGCCTAAGCTAGATCCCAAAACAGCTCGAACAGAACATTTCCATCGAGCCAGCCCAAGTGTGTCGGCGCCAGACGAGCTCGAACATAGCCCGCGACGACATCTGCCGAAGTGAAAGGTCCCTCATGGACCCCGAGCGTCTCGGGCACCCAAGTGGCAAGACCCAATTCGAGCGCGCGATCGCAGGCAGCTGCCAGCTCATCGGCCGGGATGACACGAGCCGCGCGAACCAAAAGGTCGGACGCGACACCGCGCGTCATGCGACAAGCAAGCATCAGGTCTTCGGCCGCAGCCTCGCGCTGCGACAGATATTCGGCCTCGAACGCCGTCGCGACATCGTCACGTTGCACCAGACGCACGCGGTACGAATCGCCTCGAGAAGACACGCCGGGGAACAAACCTACAAGACGGTCGAAATCCTCGGCGTCGAGCATGCCCGCGGCGGAACGACCCAGGCCCAGGTAGCCCCGTCCGTTCCAGTAGGCAATGTTATGGGCGCACTCATGGCCGTCGAGCGCATAGCTTGCCACCTCATAGGGATGATAGCCGGCCGCACCCAGACGCTCACGCGCCACATCCATGCACGAAGCTTGAAAATCCTCGTCGGGCTCGAGCGACTCATCACGGCACGCCATGCGATAAAGGGGCGTCCCCTCCTCAAGCGTGAGCGGGTAGACCGACACATGATGCGGAGCCGCCGCCAGCACGCCATCGAGCGTGCGCTTCCAACTCGCTGCGGTCTGCCCGGGAAGTCCGCACATAAGGTCGCACGACACGTCAAGCCCAGCGTTCTTGACCGTCGCGATGGCAGCGAGCGCCCGATCGGCATCGTGAATACGGCCGATGGCAGTAAGTTCGGTGTTATCGAGCGTTTGCACACCCAGAGAGACGCGTGTGACACCAACCTTGACAAGTGCAGTGGCAAGCTCAGCGGTCAGCGACTCGGGATTGGCCTCGCAGGTAAACTCAACGGGGGCGCACCACGCACGAATACGCCGCGCCAGCTCCACCAGGCGCTCCCCCGCCAGCGACGGCGTACCGCCGCCAACATAGACGGTGCGGATCTGGTCGAGGGCCCCAGCCTTGCCAAAAGCATCGAGGCGCGCGTACAACTGCTCAAAATAGGAATCGAGCGCAGCGCTCAGGTCGCACGGAGCAAAACTGCTCGAGTCAAAGTCGCAATAGCGGCATTTTTGAGCGCAAAACGGCACGTGCACGTACAGCGCGGTAACGGCCACCCTTAAGCCTCCAGCGGATGAGGGGGCACCAATTCGCCGGCGGCAAGGGCAGCCTCGCAGGCCACCACATCGCGCCCGATCTCATCGACCAGCGCCATGAACTCCTCATACGTGGAGCAGCGCACCACATGGGCACGCCAAGCGGCGGCATGGGGCATGCCTTTTAAGTACCAGCTTGCGTACGTACGGGCACGCGACATGAGCGGCAGGAGCTCATGCGTCAGCGTTAGGTGCTCACGCAGGGCGTCTAAGCGCTCGACGGAGCTGCGCGCCGGCACCGGCGTGCCATCGAGCGCAAGGGCGCGAGCATCACCGAACACCCACGGATTGCCGTAGATGCCGCGCGCGATAAACACCGCGCTGGCACCCGAGCTGCGCAGATGCTCCGCGGCATCCTCGGCGCAGAACACATCGCCCGAACCGATCACGGGAATCTCGACGGCGTCGGCCACCTCATCGACGACCGACCAATCGGCCTGCCCTGTGTAGAGCTGCGTGGCGCAACGACCATGCACCGCCACCGCGGCGGCACCGGCGCCTTCAAGCATCTGAGCAAACGTCGCGGCATTACGGTCCTCGGCATAAAAACCCTTGCGGATCTTCACGGTCACGGGAACATGCGCCGCGCCCACCGCTGCCTCGACAATCTTCTCGGCCAGGTCGGGCGTGCGCATAAGCGCCGAGCCTTCGCCCTTAGTAACGACCTTGCGAGCCGGACAGGCCATATTGATATCAATCAATGACAGGCGATCGCCCACGCGTTCCTCGACGGCAGCGACCGCACTCGCAAACTGATCGGGCTTGGAACCAAAGAGCTGCACGCAAATCTGCTGCTCCTCGTCGGCCGGCAACACCAGGCGCCACGTCTTGTTGCTGGCATAGGCAAGGCCTGCAACGCTCACCATCTCGCTGTAGGCAAGATTGGCACCGCGGCGGCGACACATGATGCGATAGGCAGGGTCGGTTACGCCCGCCATGGGAGCCATAAGGAACGGCTGCTCGGCATAGGCACCCAGCAGCCGCTTACTGTATTCAGAAAGCGCCATGGACCTACTCGTCCACCTTGAGAATCGCCATAAAGGCCTCCTGCGGGACCTCAACCGAGCCGATGGCCTTCATGCGCTTCTTGCCCTCTTTCTGCTTCTCGAGCAGCTTGCGCTTTCGCGAGATATCGCCGCCGTAGCACTTAGCAAGAACGTCCTTGCGACGCGCTTTGACGGTAGAACGGGCGATGATCTTGTTGCCGATAGCGCCCTGGATGGGCACCTCGAACAGCTGGCGCGGAATAATCTCCTTGAGCTTGTCACACAGGCCGCGGGCCAGACCGTAGGCCTTGTCCTTGTGGACGATAAACGACAGCGCGTCCACCTCGTCGCCCGAAAGCAAGATATCGAGCTTCACAAGCTCGGATGGACGGTACTCGTTGAACTCGTAGTCGAGCGAGGCATAGCCCTTGGTACGGCTCTTGAGCTGGTCAAAGAAGTCCAAGATGAGCTCGGCGAGCGGCATATCGAAGCGCATCTCGACCGATTTGCTCGTCAGGTGGATCATATCGGTCGTGACGCCACGGTGCTCGATAGCGAGCTGCATGACGGCACCCGTATACTCGGGTGGGCAGATGATCTTTGCCTTGAGGTAGGGCTCCTCGATACGCTCGATACGCGTGGCCTCGGGCAGATCCTGCGGACTGCGGACATCGACCATCTCGCCGTCAGTCTTGTACACGTGGTAGTCGACCGAGGGGCTCGTGGCGATCAGGTCCAGATTGAACTCGCGCTCCAGACGCTCCTTGACGACCTCCATGTGAAGCAGGCCCAGGAAGCCCACGCGGAAGCCAAAGCCCAGTGCCACCGACGTCTCAGGCTCCCACACCAACGACGGATCGTTGACGTGCAGCTTATCGAGCGCGTCGCGCAGGTTCTCGTAGTCCTTGTTGTCGATGGGAAACAGGCCCGTGTAGACCATGGGCTTGGCCTCGCGGTAGCCCGGCAGCGGCTCGGGGCAGGGGTTCGAAGCCCACGTAAGGGTATCGCCCACGCGCACGGCCTCGGGGTCCTTCAGACCCGTGACCACATAGCCGACCTCGCCGACGGTCAGAGCATCGACCGGCGTCTCGGCAGGGCGCTTGACGCCCACGCCGTCGACCAAGAAGTCGCCCTTGGCCTGCATCATGCGCAGGGTATCGCCCTTTTTTATGGAACCGTCAAAGACGCGCACCGTGGCGACGACGCCGCGGTACTCATCGAAGTACGAATCCAGAATAAGTGCCTGGAGAGGGCCATTTGCATCGCCCTTGGGAGGCGAGATCAAAAAGACGATGGACTCAAGCAGATCGTGGATGCCCTCGCCGGTCTTGCCCGACACGCACACGGCATCGTCGGCGGGAATGGCCAGATCGTCTTCAATCTCGGTCTTAACCTCGTCGGGGTGCGCCGAGGGAAGGTCGATCTTGTTGATAGCCGGAACAATGTCCAAGTTAGCGTTCATGGCGAGCGTCGCGTTGGAAACAGTCTGCGCCTCGACGCCCTGAGTGGCGTCCACGACGAGCACCGCGCCCTCGCAGGCGGCAAGCGAACGCGAGACCTCGTAGGTGAAGTCCACGTGGCCCGGCGTATCGATCAGGTTGAACTGATACGTCTCGCCGTCGTCGGCGTCGTAGGACACGCGGACGGCATTGGACTTGATCGTGATGCCGCGCTCGCGCTCGATATCCATCGTGTCAAGCAGCTGCGACTCCATGTCGCGCTCATCGACGGTATGGGTGAGCTCGAGGATGCGGTCACTGATCGTGGACTTGCCATGGTCGATATGCGCAACGATCGAGAAGTTGCGGATGTGGGAAATGTCAATTGAAGTATTCATGCGGACTATCTTACCCGAGCGGTACAAAAAATGGAGCCTGTTCCATAAAACAGGCTCCATTTATGCGCGTAATCTGTGTGGTGTGAAATTTACAACTTAAGCGTTGATGCTGTTCACGAGCTTGGCAAGACCGGACTTGCGGTTGGAAGCCTGGTTCTTGTGGATGACATGCTTAGCGGCAGCCATGTCGAGACGCTTGGTGACGGTCTTGAGGGCAGCCTGGGCCTTCTCGGCGTCGCCCTCGGCGACGGCGGACTGGACGTGCTTGGTCAGCGTCTTGAGCTCGGACTTGACAGCCTTGTTACGCATGCGAGCTGCCTCATTGGTGCGGATACGCTTCTTCTGAGACTTGATGTTTGCCACTTCTGGAGTTCCTTTCGAGTTCCTTGCAAAAAATGTATGACACCTCTGAGACACGGTGAGGTCATGCAAGCGCCTACTATAGCACGCTCCCCCTCAAAGGGATAGAACGAATTTGTCAAATAGGCAGGTATCATCACGATTTTCTCAAGATGTTCGTAATCCAGAGCAAAAGCGCGGTCTGAGAATCAGCCGAACCCTTGAGCGCAAGCTCAACATCGACGGCACCCTCGAGCGCGGCAACGAGCTCGGTCATCGAAAAACAACGTGCCCAGGTAAGGTGATTCTTGACCTGCCAGGCCTGAAGCTTGAGCGTCGCGGCAAGCTCACGCCCCTGCCCGCGCCCATCGAGCGCCTTGGCGACGATCAGCTCGCGGATGCGACCGCATAGCAGCGTGTAGGTCCACACGTAGCTCTTGGGGGGCAGAAGCTTAAAGAGCTCGAGCGAACGCCGCATATCGCGAGCCGAGACGGCATTGAGGAAGTCCCAGGGTTGAACCTCGGCCGTGCGCACGATCCAACGCTCCACGTCGGCAAGCTCAATCTGGGGCGCCTCGACCATCTGGGCGAGCTTTGCCAGGTCGTTATCGAGCATGCGCGTGTTTTCGCCCGAACGCGAGACGAGCTCCTCGGCAGCAGCCGTCGAGATGGACTTACCGTGCTGCGTCGCCATCTGCTGAACGCGACGCGGCAGTTCCCAGCGCTTGGTACCCGAGCAATCGACGACAGCCTTCTTGTCAATCTTGGCGATTGCCTTATACAGGCGCGTATTCTTGGCAAGTGAGTCGGCGATAAAGAGACAGACCGTCGTGGGGCTGGGACTTGCGAGGTACTCGACGAGCGGTTCCGAGACCGCCTTGGCAAGTTTTGAGCAGCCGTCGAGGATCACCAGGCGAAACTCGCTACCCATGGGAAAGGTATTGAGCGAGCCGATGATCGATTCGATATCGGGATCTTTCGTCATGTCGCGTTCATCGAGGTTGAACTCAACCATACCCGACTTTTCCAAGCGAGCTTTCATACGCGAGACGGCGTGATCGCGCTTGACGCCGTCGGTACCGACGATCAGATATGCCGGCAGCAGACCGATTTCGGACATTGCGCTCCCCTCCCGCAGGCCTTCGTATTCGTTCCGTGCCATTCTAGCCCAGGGGCCCACCACACGCCAACGACGTCGTCACGGTCGCTGGTATCGCATCGCAAAGCCATTCGCAGTTGGCGTGACGGTAATGTCGCCGTGTTCGATAGTGCACGCGAACACACCGCCCGCTTCCTTAACGGCATCGATGCAGGCATCGGACGGATGGCCGTATCGATTCCCCTCGCCCGCGCTCACGAGGGAAAGCTCAGGCTTCAAGACGTCCAGCAACTCACCATCGACTGAAACCTTAGAGCCGTGATGCCCAAGTTTAAGTACATCGATATCCCCCACCTCCTGCACGAATTCCCGTTCTTGGTCGAGCTCGGCATCACCGGTGAGGAGCATACGCAGGCCCTTGCCTTCCTGAACATAAGAGAGCAGCAGGACAAGCGAGTCCTCATTTCCCTCGCCATCCACGGACTCGAATGGCCACATCACGCGGGCGCAAAATGAGCCGATATCGACCGTATCCCCACGGCGCACCTGCCGATACTCCACGCCAGGTCGGTTCAATACCTCGGCAGGAGCATCCTCCAGCGCATCCGCCGCCACGGCAATCGTTCCGACCGAAAACTGCTCGAGCACGGCAGGCAGACCACCCCAGTGGTCCTCATCCCAATGCGTCACAAAGACGGCATCGATATGGTGCACGTTATTGCGAACCAACGCCGCTACCGCGCGCTCGTCGAGCCCGCAGTCGACGAGTGCTACTGCGTCGCCCTGGCGGATAAGAATCGCATCCGCCTGGCCCACATCGAGCACCCTCACCGAAGGCGGCGCGAATCGATCCCAGTAGACGTACGGAATCGCAGCCAAGAGCACCAGGCATGCAAGC
>CAUDAE010000082.1 GCA_958447445.1 uncultured Collinsella sp. | reverse complement strand
CAAAATCGAACTCCTTAAAGGGTCGTTGTTCAGGTACATGCCACCGCGGCAGAGCAGGGCGGCAGGGTAAGTGTCCCATGTCGTGCGGACATCAATGGAGAAGCCGCCTGATCGACCAACCCTTGACGCCGTTTTGCACCGGCACCCCATCCCCCGCTATCGAGGTCTAATACTTTTCCGCAAAGTGAACGGCTGTTTTTGAACCCCTGGAGCATCCGCATTTTCCAGTAGCAAAATCGCAGGATTCTAACGCCAAAACCGCAGGAAACGACGCCTTTAAAGTGTCGATGCTTCAGGGGTCCGATTTCACTCGTTCACTTCTCGGAAAAGTATTAGACCTTGATTCTTGGCTGTTCCGAAGCCCCGTCATTTTCCTTCTCTGGAATCACGCTGGCGCCCACGTCCGCCTGTCACCGCGACCGCGAACGCACCTATAATGAGACATGTTTCCTGATGAGAAAGGAATCCAGATATGAGCGATGTCAAACTTGCCGATTTGAACGATATCAGGGATTTTTTCGACCGCGTCGGCACTATATGCAAAAACGCGTCTTCCACCGGAGAGTTTTATACCAATCCAATAGACGTCAAGGACTTTATTGAATGGTGCAATGATCCTTGCAAAAATATTTCTGAAAACAATCCTCATAGTGACCCAGCCTATAAGCTGGGCAAAACCGTACGTGAGCTAAATAAACTTAATGAAAATAAGCTTAAAGAAATGGAATCTGCCCTTAAAGAAGACAGATGGGATGAATGGTGCAAAGACAACCGCAAAAAGGTATCAGTAGACGATGCTGTTTTCTACCTTGTGCTTAAGTGCCGCACCGACGATCAGCGACATTACCACTTTTACTTTGACAAAGATGCGGTTGCTGAACTCGACGCCTTTGACCCCTTTACCGAAGACGAGAATGGTAAACAAGCTTTAGACCAGCAGTGGCACGTACTCATCTACCTGCTAGCCTACATCGATGTCGCCCACGCCTTAGGCAACGAACAGCACGAATATCATTGCCTTTATCGGTATATTAAACAATTGGACAAGATAGACTTGAATGCAGCAGAGCTGCAGTTTCGTTGCGTTGTCTCTGTCAAACCCGAATACTGCGGCATCTCTATCAAACCCGAACTTCGCTTAAATACAAAGGAAGGAAAGCGGGTCGAAGATTATTCTTCTGGAAGAATGAATGAATGGCTTAATAGATCATTGCGTTACTAGAAAGGCAAATAATCGCCCTCCAACCTACTCCAGCCCTGGCCCGCTGTACTTCCCTGTCTCTGAGTCGTAGCCCAGCATGGCAACTTCGCCGCTCTTCATGACGTTCCCGTCGATGTAGTAATGGCTGGCGCCGTCATGCCAGATACCGCGGTAGCTCGCAATGCCCGAGACCGCCTCGGTGTTGATATGCCCGGCGATAACATCCAGATAGAACTTATGCCCCACGTAATCGGGCGGCATCGTGACAAATGACACGTCGGGCGTGCCGAGCTTCCAATCCTCCCCGGCCTCCTCGTCAACGCCGGCGTGCACAAAAACCTGGCCGAAGGGGCTCTCGTAAAAGTAAGGGAGCTTGCGAACCCACGCGATGACGTCCGCGTGCTCGGCTTTTATACGCTCAACCGTGAAGGCGTAGGCGTCCTCGAACTTCCTGAGCCTCAAAAGATGCTTGACGTGCCTGAACGCCTCGGCATCCAAGAGGCTCTTGGCCGTTGCCAGATTGCTGTCGGCAAGTATCCATGCCTGCGTAAAATTAGAATCGTTTACCTCATCAATGTACTCGAGGAACATCTCCTCGTGGTTGCCGCGCAGCGCCACGACGCGATCGCCGTAACGTTTTTGCAAGTCCATAACGAGTTCGAAGACCCCGAGCGAATCGGGACCTCGGTCGCAGTAATCACCCAACAGGACCAGCTTGGAGTCCTCGGCCTCGAGGTCGATGGTGGAAAGCGACGCTTTAAAGGCGTCCAAGCATCCGTGAATGTCACTCATAGCGTAGATATGCACTTATGACCCCCTGTTTGCGTCGAAGCCTCGCCTGTTTGCACCCGTGCGCCGCTGCGGAACCTCTGATTTCACGGGCGCCAGGCATCTTTGTCCTGCCACGCCCTCTCAACGTATTTAAAAGTATATCTCGCCGTGCGGACACAAATTTACCCCTGGGCTCTAGCCGCTCAGCCTGCGCTTACCTCAAAGGCTGCCCACCCCCACCGCCGCGCAAAAACTCATCCAACATTAATCTTGGCTCAAGAATCGCTTAATCTATAACCTGCACTATAGAGTTCGACCAAGGGCGGGGCGGCGCCGCGCAACGCAGACTGCCGAACGCAACGCTCGCGCCCGGGCAGATCGCCCGGCGTCGCGCCCATCGAACGAAAGGACAGGTCATGGACGACCTCGAAAAAGTTGAAACCATCCGCACCAAGTGCAACGTGAGCTACACCGACGCCAAGGCGGCGCTCGACGCTGCCGACGGCAACGTTTTGGATGCCATCATTTGGCTCGAGTCGCAGGGCAAGACGCAGACCACGTCGGCGCACGCCGCCACCGAGTCCGCGCCAGTCGATGAGCCCTCGGCCGAGATGGTCGCCGCGCAGGCCGCCTACGAGAAGTCGAGCGAAAAAACCGACTTCTCCAAGAAGATGGACAGCGTGTGGGAGTACCTCAAAAAGCTCTTCCGTCTGAGCCTGGACACCAAGTTTATCGCCACGCGCCGCGATGCGATCATCCTCAACATTCCCATCCTGATCCCCATCGTCGCGCTGTTTGCCTGGGGCGCCACGATATGGCTGATGCTGATTGGCCTGTTCTTTGGCATGCGCTACCGCATCGACAGCGACGGCGACGTGCCCGGCAGCATCAACAACCTTATGAATCACGCCGCCAACGCCGCGGATGACATCAAGCAAAATCTCAACGACGACAAGTAATCGCAGACGGGGGCACGCATGGCACGGATCCTGATCGTAGAGGACGAGGAGAAAATCGCCCGCTTTGTGACGCTCGAGCTGGAGCACGAGGGCTACCAGGTGGAGCACGCCGCCGACGGCCGCACCGCCGTGGACCTGGCGCTGGAGCGCGACTACGATCTGATTCTGCTCGATGTGCTGTTGCCGCAGCTCAACGGCATGGAGGTCCTGCGGCGTGTCCGCAAGCACAAGGACGTGCCGGTGATCATGGTCACCGCGCGCGATGCCGTGATGGATAAGGTTGCCGGGCTCGATGCCGGCGCCGACGATTACCTGACCAAGCCGTTTGCGATTGAGGAGCTGTTCGCACGGATCCGCGTGGCGCTGAAGCGCTCGGAGGCCGTGCGGGCGGCTTCGGGCGTTGGCGGCATCGGGACGGGCGCGGCAGGCGGCACGGGTGTCGGCGCCACTGCGATGCCCCCGGTCAGTGACTCGACCCAGGTTTCCGCCTCGCTCTCCCCCGCCACGCTCGCCGCGGGTTCGGTCGTGCTCGATCCCGATCGCCGCGAAGTCACGGTCGGCGGCTCACCCATCGCGCTCACGGCCCGCGAGTTCGATGTCCTCGCCCTGCTTATGGCGCACGCCGGCAGCGTGCTCACGCGCGAGCGCATCGCGCACGAGGCGCTGGGCTACGAATACGTAGGCGACACCAACAACGTCGACGTGCACATCGCGCACCTGCGCGCCAAGATCGAAGACGCCGGCAGCGCCCGCATCATCCAGACCGTGCGCGGGGTGGGCTATGTCTGCCGTGCGTAACGCCGAGGCCAAACGCGTCACCTCCATCGCCCGTGCCATCAACTGGAGCTATATGTGGCGCCGCCTGATAAGCTACGTCTGGCTCGATCTGCTGCTGATGGTGATTGCGGCGGCGATCCTCGTCTATGGATACAACCAGACACTGCCCGACAGCGCGTTTACCGCAGGATGGATCCCCGGCGCCACCGTTCGCGGCATGTCGCTGAAGCCCGCGCGCGGCTGGGACCTGACAACGCTCACCTATACCGTCGAGCTTGCGCGTACCACCAAGACCTTCCCCCTCGCGCAGGACCTCATCGCACTTTGGCCCCTCTATATCGTTGTTGTAGGTTGGCAGGTCATCAGCATGCTCGATATGCTCGGCGGCGCCCGCCGCGTGCGCCGCACCATGGCGCCGCTCAACGATCTGGCCCTGCGCGTGGACGAACTCGGCCGCATGCAACTCGCCGGCGGCAAAATGGAAACACTGGAGCAGGCCATCGAGCGCGCAAGCGTCGACTCGCCGAGCGTCACCACCGGCGACGCCGACCTGGCAAGCATCGAGGTCGCACTCAACCGCCTGCTGCGCCAGATGCAAGAGGCCAAGCTGCAGCAGATGCGCTTTGTCAACGACGCGAGCCACGAGCTGCGCACGCCCATCGCGGTGATTCAGGGCTACGTGAACATGCTCGACCGCTGGGGTAAGGACGACCCGGACGTGCTGGCAGAGTCCATCGCCTCGCTCAAAGCCGAAAGCGAGCACATGCAAGAGCTTGTGGAGCAGCTGCTGTTTTTGGCGCGCGGCGATGCCGGGCGCACGGTCCTGCGGCGCGCGCATACCAACTTGGCTGCACTGGTCAGCGAGGTATGCGAAGAATCGCAGATGATCGATACCGAGCACACGTATCGGCTGGCTTCTGACGCTGCGCTTGCCAGCGACCCGCGCTGCGACGCGCCCGTCGACGTGGCGCTCGTGAAGCAGGCTCTGCGCGTGATCGTGCAAAACGCCGCCAAGTACTCGGATGCGGGAACGACCGTCACATTTGGCATAACGCCGGATGCGGGCGCGGGCACGATCGACATAAGTGTTGAGGACGAGGGCATCGGCATGAACCAGGAATCCGCAGCTCACGCGTTCGAGCGGTTCTACCGTGCCGACAACGCGCGCGATGCCGGCGCACAGGGTTCGGGTCTGGGGCTTGCGATCGCCAAGTGGATCGTCGACAGCCACGGCGGCGTCATCGGTGTGACCTCGGTCGAAGGGGTCGGCAGCCGCTTTACGATTCGCCTGCCGCGGCAGGAAGCCCCTCGGCATAAATAAAGGGATAGGGCCACGCGGCCCTATCCCTTTTTGCCAGCTATGGCAGCTTGTGCGCTACTCGCGGCACAGGTGCACGGCGAAACCGGCGAACTCGCGCTTAAAGTACACGAGCTTGGTACCACCGTCGGGCAGCAGCGCGCGCGACTCTTCGTTGACCTCGAGCCCGCGCTCGGCAAACCACTTCTCAGCTGCATCGATGTCGTTAACGGCAAAGCCGATGTGGCCCTTGGTGCCACGACCGTTCTGCTTCATGATCTCGACCAGCGAATCGTTGAAGTACGAAACCGGGGTCTCGGTGACGGGCAGGCCCATCATCGTCGAGAACAGCTCCGCGATCTCCAGGGCGTCTGCCGGGTCGGTGGCGTTAATGCCCACATGGGCAACGCGCATACCAAAGAGCTCTACCGGGTTGGCGTTCTGCTCACTCATGCAGTCAGCGCCTACTGAGCCATGACGTCGAGAACGGCCTTCTCGGCGGCAACGCGGTTCATGCCGGTCATGAAGGGCACGCCACTCACGTACGGGCAGGTGAGGCCCTCGGGGGCAACGGTGGTGGCGATCAGCAGGTCAGCGCCCTCGTCGCAGTAATCCTTGGCCTCGGAGATGGCGCACTGCACGATCTCGTACTTGTCGGCATAACCGTTGGCGTCGAGCAGAGTAGCGACCTTCTGGGCAACGAGCGTGGAAGTAGCAGCGCCAGCACCGCAAGCCAAAACGATCTTCTTCATAGGTAATGTCTCCCTTCATGGTTTACTTTAGGTAAGTGTACCGCAGCGAGCGATGGCACTCGGCCTCGATGAGCTTTTATGCCAGTTTGCTTGCGCGCTGCGTATAATACATCTAGTACGTGTTGTCATACCGCTCGCTTTATGAGCGACTAAGGACCCTAATATGCCCGATTCCCGCACCCTCTGGACCGCCGTCGTTATCATCTGCATCGCCGTGTCGGTGTTCTTTAGCGTCAAAAAACGCACCACGTTTAAACGCCTGCAGCAATTGATGGCCGCCAAGCAGTGGGACGAGTTCGATCGTTTGCTCGATGGCAAACTCACCAGCATGCTGTACCCGCGCTACAACCGCGACTACCTGCGCCTGAACTCCTATCTGCTGCGCGAGGACCATAAGCGCGCCGACGAGATGTTCGACCTGCTACTGGGACTCAACCTGCCCAAGATGCAGCGCGTCGACCTGGTAATCAAAGCTTTTAACTACTACGTTGGCCAGGAGGACCGCAAAAAGGCCAAGGAGTTGCTGCACGAGATCAAGGGCTTTGAGGGCGGTCAGGCCGAGGCAGTCGCACACGAATGCCAGCTGATGTACGACACGATGATCCTCAAGCGCCACAACGACATTCCCGAGCTGGAGCGCATGCTCGAGGATGTCGGCGACGACCCGGTCAAGCGCTGCCGACTGGAGTACCTGCTGGCCCTGCAGTATCAAAACAAGGGCGACGAGGCAAAGTTCCAAGAGTTCCTGGAGAAGTCGGGCCAACACTCGATGGCCGTCAACGCGTAACGGACGGCTTGTGCTAGACTTCTAGTCTCACGGGGGCGTGGCGGAATTGGCATACGCAGGAGACTTAAAATCTCTCGCCGCAAGGATTGTGGGTTCGAGTCCCACCGCCCCTACCATATGGAGCTTTCGAGCCCGTGTTCCTCAGGGATGCGGGCTCGCTTCTTTTAGATGCCGGTGGGACTCGAACCCGCGAGGGGGCGAGCGTTAAGCGGACGCGCAGCGTCCGAAGCCGGTGCGTATTTGCGCAGCAAATGCGCGGACGTCCCACCGCCCCTACCATATGGAGCTTTCGAGCCCGTGTCCCCAAGGGATGCGGGCTCGTTTCTTTTACACGCCGGCGGGGCTCTAAGTTGCGGTGGAATAGTTCCTGTTTTGGTAGTTTACCAGCCCATTTAGGAACTATTCCACCGCAACTTAGGTTGGTGTTCCCACATTTTCCGATGGAAACTCCCAAATGGCCTTATACTAGCCGAGAGGGTTGGGAGGCAATATGCAGCGACAGCTTATGAGTGAACTTATCGCTTGGAAATCAAGGGCGAATCGCAAACCTCTCTTGCTTAAGGGAGCCCGCCAGACAGGAAAGACTTGGCTTCTTAACGAATTCGCAAGCCAGCAGTATCGAACCGTCATTCGTTTTGACTCTATGCTCGAGCCGACCACACGCTCGCTGTTCGATGGGAACCTCGACCCCAAGCGCATCATCTCCCAGATAGAACTCCTACGTGGCCAAACCGTAACGCCGGAAGACACGCTCATCATCTTCGACGAGATCCAAGAGGCGCCACGCGGGATCACCTCGCTCAAGTACTTCAACGAGCTTGCACCCGAATACCACATCGTAGCAGCCGGTTCCTATATGGGCCTCGCGCTCCGACGCGAAAACGAGTCATTTCCCGTCGGCAAAATCGACCAGCTCACCATGCGTCCCATGGGGTTTGCTGAGTTCGTTCGTGCCGTCGACGGCAACCCGCTCGCCGACGCCATCCTTGCCGCAGACATGAACCTTCTAGCAAACGTTACCGAAAAGCTCGAGCACTTGCTCAAGGAATACCTTGTTGTCGGCGGTATGCCCGAAGTTGTCTCCACTTTCGCCGAGACACGCGACTTCATCGAAGCCCGAAGGCTTCAACAGCAAATCATCGAGGCTTACGAATCCGATTTTGGCAAACATGCACCCGCCCGCATCGTCGATCGCATGAGGTTGGTTTGGAAATCCCTTCCCGGCCAGCTTGCAAAGGAGAACAAGAAGTTTGTCTATGGCGCCCTTCGTCCCGGAGCGCGCGCACGCGATTTCGAGGAAAGCCTCCAGTGGCTCACGGACTACGGAATCGTTCATAAGGTGCCACGTGTTTCCGCTCTAAAGGCGCCGCTCTCGAGCTATGAAGACCTCTCGGGCTTCAAACTGTTCTGCATCGACACCGGTATCCTCGGAGCGCTCTCCGGTCTCTCTCCGGCCATCGTTCTTAACGGATCCGCTGTTTTTACCGAGTTCAAAGGTTCGCTGACCGAACAATACGTCGCGCAGGAGCTTTTGCTCCAGGACAAAACTCCCGCGTATTGGTCCTCTACCTCCGGCAATGCCGAAACCGACTTTGCCATCGACCATGCGGGAACCGTGCTTCCGCTTGAGGTCAAGGCGGCAGAGAACCTTAAAGCGAAGAGTCTGAAAATAGCCTGCGAAAAATTCAAACTCGAGCGTTGCGTGAGGAGCTCCCTGGCGGCATATAGAGACGAGGGCATGCTCATCAATATTCCGCTTTGGGAGATTGGGCAGATCGACAAGCTGGCATAGGCGCTGTGGGGACGCCCCGCAAGGACTGTCCCCAGGTGCCGGCAGAAAAGGAACGTCCCCAGGTGCCGGCTGTTGAGTTGCGGTGGAATAGGGACTGTTTGGTGCCCGAAAGGGCGATTGTAGTCCGTATTTCACCGCAACTTATTTAAAGGGCGCTGAGGCTGGGAGTCCAGCCGATGGTGGGGGTTGTGCCGTCGAGAGTCTCGTTGATGGTGGCGGCCATGCCGGCGAGTAAGCTGTTCTCGCTTACAGTGAGCGTCTTGTAGCCGCCGGCACGCATGAGCTCGCGAATCACCACGGCGCCAGCCAAGATCACGCCCGCACGCTTGGGCTGCACGCCCGGCAGCGCGGCAATGCCCGCAACATCCAGCGCGGACATGCGCTCGATAGCGGCCGAAATCT
>CAUDAE010000081.1 GCA_958447445.1 uncultured Collinsella sp. | reverse complement strand
CGACAAGTATCCCTACCAGATGTCCGGCGGTCAGCAGCAGCGCGTTGCCGCAGCTCGCGCGCTCGTCACCGACCCCACCATGATCATGGCCGACGAGCCCACCGGCGCCCTCGATTCCAAGAGCGCTCGCCTGCTGCTCGAGAGCCTGGAGGCCCTTAACCGCCGCCTACGCGCCACCGTGCTCATGGTCACGCACGACAGCTTTGCCGCCAGCTACACGAGCCGTGTGCTGTTTATTCGCGACGGCAAGATCTTCACCGAGCTGCGCCGCGGCGACACCGACCGCCGAGAGTTTTTCGACCGCATTATGGAGGTCGTTGCCATGATGGGCGGTGAGGGCTCCGATGCTCTGTAAACTCGCTTGGGGCAACGTCCGCCGCGCCGGCCGCGACTACCTCGTCTACCTTTTGACGCTCACCCTGGGCGTCACGGTCTTCTATGCCTTTAACACCATCTCGATGCAGGTCGACATCGCCGGCATCGATGAAAAGGGCTTGGCACAGGTTATGGGCAGCATGCTCGGCGACCTGACGTACTTTTTGGCCGGTGTCATGGCCTTTTTGATGGTGTATGCCAATAACTTCATCATGAAACGCCGCAAGAAGGAGTTTGGCCTGTACCAGGTGCTCGGCATGGTGCGCGGGCGCGTCGCCACGATCATGGCGCTCGAGACCGTGATAGTATCGGTCGTGGCCTTTGTCGCCGGCATTGTGCTGGGTGTGGGACTCTCCCAGCTCATGACGTTCTTTACGGCCTCGCTCTTTAAGACACAGATCGCCAATTTCCACTTCTTTTTCTCGGTGCATGCGTTCAACCTGACCCTTGCTTGCATGCTCGTAATGTTTGTGCTCACGCTACTGCTGAACCTTCGCGCCGTGCGTCGTACCAAACTCATCGAGCTTATGGGTGCCGAGCGTCGCAACGAGAGCATCAAGACACGCAACCCCTGGATCGCGATTGCCATCTTTGCCGTGGGCGCGGTGCTTGTAGGCGTGGCCTATTACCGTCTGCTACGTGATGGGTTCCCGCTAACCGCGACGGACAGCAAGCTGCAAGAGGCCATGAACCAGTTTGGTATTACGACCGCTATGGTTACCGTGGGCACTTTTGCCCTGTTCTGGGGACTCTCGGGCATGCTCATTAAGCTGCTGCAGAGCCTGCGCGGCGTGTATTGGCGCGGCCTCAACATGTTTACCGTGCGCCAGCTTGCGGCCAAGGTCAACACGGTGTGCTTTTCGATGGGCGTCATCGCGATGCTTCTGTTTTTGGCCATCACCTCGGTGACGTGCGGTATGTCGATTGCCAACGTGATGAACGAAAACCTGGAGCGCTATAATCCGGCCGACATGTCGCAGACGTATATCTATTACACGCCCGATACGCTCGACTTCTACAAAGAGTATGTCAATCCGTCTGAGGCCGATCGCATGGTGCTGGCCGATAGTACGGTCGATTTGTACTCCGCATGGCACGGCGATCGTATCGATCACGATAACGTTGCAGACGGTATTAAGGGCAAGTCGGCGGACAACAACGACGAGACCGGCAAGAAGGTCAATATCGCCGATGTTGCCGGTGAGCATGTGCAGATCGATTCGTATCTGAGTTACCCGCTTGGCGGCTCGGATCCTTCGGTGACCCCAAGTGAGATGTGCAAGACCATGGGCGAAAAGCTTCCCAAGGCGTTCGGGGGTAGCAATGCCGACATGACAGGCCTGTCTGTGACGCCGGCAAGTCAGTACAACAAACTGCGCCAGATGATGGGCAAGGAGCCGGTGCACATCGGTCACGACCAGTATCTGCTCACGTGTGATATGGGCGGCGAGCTGGTCGACCTGTACACCAAGTATATGGCTGGCGGCCATACCCTTACCTTGGGCGGGCATACGCTCAAGCCCGCAACCGATAAGTCGGACGAAGATACGGCGGCCATCGCCAACTCGGCGATGGGCAGTAATGGGGGTACCGTCGTCGTTGCCGACGAGCTGTTGTCCCAACTTAATCTGCAGCCGTATTCCAGTAGTCTGCTCGTTAACTACAAACAGGGGATGGATACGACCGAGGCAGACGAGAGCATTAAATACACTGTGCTCGACAATCTGCTCGTTGACGGCAAGGAGCCGGGGTCGTGGGGAATCTTCATCACACGCTCCGAGATGTACACGCAGGCAGCGCAAATGAACGGTCTTATTAGCTACCTAGCCATCTACATCGGCTTTGTATTGGTCGTTGCATGCGCGGCGATTCTGTCGATCCAGCAACTCCCTAACGTGGCCGACGGCAGCCGCAGCTATCGTGTGCTGGCACAGATCGGCTGCGACGACCGCCAGATTCGCCATTCGGTGATGGCACAGCAGGCGGTATTCTTCCTGTTCCCGCTGGCAGTGGGCCTGGCGCACTCCTTTGTGGCACTTAAGGTGATCATCGAGCTGGTGAGCATATTCGGAAATATGAGCATCGGTGGCACCGTGGGCCTCACCTGTGCAATCTTCCTGGCAGCATACGGTGGCTACTTCCTGGTGACCTACCTCATGAGCACCGGCATGGTGCAAGCTGCCATCGCCACCCGCTACAGCGAGTAACAAGCGGGTAAAACCGTCGCAAAATCAGAGGCGTATGACCGCCGCGAAGGGACCAGGGGCCCTTTCGCGGTGGTTTTTGCCAATCTGGTACGTCTCAGATACAAGTGAGTAGACTTTTCTGAACCTGCCGAGCACATCGTGACAAATGATCTATAAAACTGCAGGTCAGAACTGTGGCGTTTTAGGGCGTGCTCGGCCTTCTGCAAAAAGCCTACTCACTTGGTTTTTCTGCTAGAAGACCGCCACGAGGGAAGGCAACTCCCTTACGGCGGTTTGGACGTTTGCCCAGATAGCCGTTGGGGACGTCCCCAACGGCTACCCAAGGAGTGTCCCAAACTGCCGGCAGAAAAGGAGCGTTCCTAACTGCCGCATCCGGAGCAAGACAACGCCGCAGTTAGAGGACGGACAGCGAGCGGGTCGCATTTGAGACAAGGTGACGTGAAACGAAAGGGCGCTGACCTTCTGGTCGCGCCCTTGAAGTTGAACGTCAGATTGTCCAAATGCGACCCGCGCAGCGTCGGCCAGTTACGGCGTTTGGTAAAACGCCGTAACCTACACCCGCTCCGCGATCTCGTGGATGAGGTAGTCGGTCTTTTCCCAGCCCAGGCACGGGTCGGTGATCGACTTGCCAAAGACACCGCCGTCGACCGGCTGGTTGCCGTCCTCCAGGTAGGACTCGATCATAAAGCCCTTGACCAGCTTGGAGATGGACTCGTTGCGGCGGCAGCTGTCGAGCACCTCCTTGCAAATGCGATACTGCTCCAGCGGACGCTTGCCCGAGTTGTCGTGGTTGCAGTCGATGACCGCTGCCGGATTGGCATAGCCGGCATGCTCGGTATAGCGTTCGGCCAGGCGTTCCAGGTGTTCGTAGTGGTAGTTGGGGTAGGTGCGCCCATCGAGACCGATGTAGCCACGCATAACGGCGTGTGCGAGCGGGTTGCCGTCACACTCGACCTCCCAGTTGCGGAAGATGAAGCTCTGGTGCGCCTGCGCGGCGTAAATGGAGTTGAGCATAACGGTGGTAGAGCCGGCAGTGGGATTCTTCATGCCGACGGGTACCGAAATGCCGCTCGACACCAGGCGATGCTCCTGGTTCTCGACCGAGCGTGCGCCCACGGCAACATAGCTCAGCAGGTCGACGAGGTATTGGTAGTTGGACGGGTAGAGCATCTCATCGGCGGTAAAGAAGCCGGTCTCCTCGATGACGCGCAGGTGCATGTGGCGGATGGCCTTGACGCCCTCGAGCAGGTCGTCGGGAGCCTCGGGGTTGGGGTTGTGCAGAAGACCCTTGTAGCCGGTGCCCTTGGTGCGCGGCTTATTGGTGTAGACGCGCGGAATGATGATGAGCTTGTCCTTGACCTCTTCGGCGGTCTTGGCCAGTCGGTTCATATACTCGAGCACCGAATCCTCGCGGTCGGCAGAGCACGGGCCGATGATGAGCACCTTACGTGCGTCCTCGCCGGTAAAGACTTTGGCGACCTCAGCGTCAAATGCCTGCTTTTTGGCGGTAAGCTCGGCAGAAAGTGGCATTTCCTCGCGGATCTCCATGGGGATCGGCAGCCTGCGTTTGAATTCCATGGCCATAGGGGTCTCCTCAATCTATAGAAAGAGCAATAAGCGGATTGTCGAATGCTCGGCATTATCCGCTGTCGCACGCTAAAGTGCAAGCCCTTGTCACCCCGAAACCTACCAAAAAGGGACAGGTTTATTTTGGCAGGTTTTATCTGGGTAAACGTCGGCGGATGCTGGGAGGGAGCGGCGCCGCGCGGGACCCTAAGGCTGTTGTCGGTTCCCCAGGAAATACCCTGTGGGCAAAAAATGCCAAATATGAGTACGGTTGCTAGCTTAGTATCATATTGCCTTCGCAAAATAATAGACATAACAGCAAAATATGTTCATTAACGCAAACACATATAAGTTCGCTATAGGGCTGTTTGATCATTTTAGGGACGCGTGTAAGCCGTGAAAACGGTATTTGGGGCTGTTTTGGCTGTTACTAAAAGGGTAACAGTACTCATATTTGCCATTTTTTGCCCACAGGGCTTCGAAGGGACTGTCAATCAGGTCCCAGGGGAGGCGGCTCAAGGGCCGTAGAACAAAAACGGGGGCGCAGGTTGTCCTGCGCCCCCGTTCTCGGGCGTTATTCGTTCCCTGCGGCAGAATTTACGCCGCCTCGTCGAACTGCGAGTTGTACAGGTCGGCGTAGAAGCCGCCTTGGGCGAGCAGCTCGTCGTGCGTGCCCTTCTCGACGATGTCACCGTCGCGAATTACCAAGATCACGTCGGCGTTGCGGATCGTGGACAGGCGGTGCGCGATGACAAAGCTCGTGCGGCCTTGCATTAGCGCATCCATGGCACGCTGAATAAGCTCCTCGGTACGAGTGTCAACGTTGGAGGTCGCCTCGTCCAGAATCAGCGCCGGGCGGTCGGCCAAAATGGCACGGGCGATGGTCACGAGCTGGCGCTGACCCTGCGACAGGTTAGTGCCCTCCTCGTTGATCATAAAGTCGTAGCCGCCGGCGAGCGTATGGATAAAGTGGTCGCAGCGTGCGGCACGTGCAGCGGCTTCGACCTCGGCATCGCTCGCATCGGGGCGTCCGTAACGGATGTTCTCGCGGATGGTGCCGTTGAACAGCCAGGTATCCTGCAGCACCATGGCAAACTCGCCGCGAAGTGCCGCGCGGTCCCAGTCGCGCACGTCGATGCCCTCGACGCGCAGCGAGCCGCCGTCCACATCGTAGAAGCGCTGCAGCAGCTTAATGAGCGTGGTCTTGCCAGCGCCGGTGGGGCCGACGATGGCGATGGCCTGGCCGGGCTGCGCCTCGCAGCTAAAGTCGTGGATGATGGTCTTGTCGGGCGTGTAGCCAAACTTGACATGGTCAAACTCCACGTGGCCGGGGCGCTTCTCGGGGATCTGCGCGTCGGCCTTCTGCTCCTCTTCGGGCGCAGCCAGGAACTCAAAGACGCGCTCGGTGGCAGCGGCCATCGACTGCATCGTGTTGCTCACGTTGCCCAGCTGCTGCACCGGCTGCGTAAAGTTGCGCACGTACTGGATAAAGCTCTGGATGTCGCCGGGCGTGGCATTGCCGGTCAGCGCGAGCTGCGCGCCCACTACGACAACGCCCACGTAACCCATGTTGCCCACCAGGCTCATAAGCGGCATCATCAGGCCCGACAGGAACTGCGAACGCCAGCCACTAATAAACAGGCGGTCGTTTTGACGGTCGAACTCCTCGATTGAGGCCTCGGCGCGGTCGAACACCTGAATGACGTTTTGACCGGCAAAGTCCTCCTCGATAATGCCGTTGACGGCGCCCAGGACCTGCTGCTGCTCGCGGAAGTACGGCTGCGAGAAGTGAATCATCACCATCAAGATAATTGCGGCTGCCGGCAGCGTGAGCACGGTGACGCCGGTGAGCGGCAGGCTGATCGACAGCATCATGACGAGCACGCCGATAATCTGCGTCACCGACGTGATGAGCTGCGTCACGCTCTGGTTGAGCGACTGACCCAGCGTATCGACGTCGTTGGTGATGCGGCTGAGTACGTCTCCCTTGCTGTGGCCGTTGAAGTAACTCATCGGTACGACGGCAATCTTGGCGGCGATTTCCTTGCGCATGCGGTAGCAGATCTTTTGCGTGACGCCGGTCATGAGCCAGCCCTGGACCAGGCTGCAGACAGAGCTCGCCAGATACAGGCAGAGCAAAAAGCCGAGCGTCTTGGCAATCCAGTCAAAGTCGACATCGCCGGTGCCGTTGACCTTGGCAACCAGGCCCTCGAACAGCTTGGTCGTAACCTGACCGAGCACCTTGGGTCCCACAATATTAAAGATGACCGAGCACACGGCAAAGGCGACGGCGGCAAACACGGCAATCTTGTGCTGGCCGATATAGCCGAGCAGCTGCCTCATGGTGCCCTTAAAGTCCTTGGCCTTTTCGCCGCGACGCATGCCGCCCATGCGGCCCATGGGACCACGCTGGCGGGTGGGCTTGGGAATTTGGGTCTTGGTCTCGTCTGCCATTAGCGCTCGCCTCCTTCCGTGACGGCTGCAATTTCTTCTTGGGTAAGCCCCAGCTCCTCGGCGGAAAGCTGCGACTGTGCGATCTCCAGGTACGCCGGGCAGCTGCGCAGCAGCTCCTCGTGCGTGCCGGTGCCCACTACGTGGCCGTCGTCGAGCACGATGATCTGGTCGGCGTGCATGATGGTCGCGATGCGCTGGGCCACGACCACGAGCGCGGCGTCGGTAACGTTTTTGGCCAGCTCCTCGCGTAGGCGCGCGTCGGTCTTGTAGTCGAGGGCACTAAACGAGTCATCGAACACCACGACCTCGGGCTTTTTGGCCAACGCGCGGGCGATGGCCAGACGCTGGCGCTGACCACCCGAAACATTGGAGCCGCCCTGGCTGATAGGGGAGTCGTACCCGTCCTCGCGCTCGGCGATAAAGTCCTCCGCCTGGGCGACGCGTGCTGCCTGGCGCATATCCTCGTCACTCACCATGTCGCCGGCAAACTTGAGGTTGCTCTCGACGGTACCCGAGAATAGACGACCCTGCTGCGGAATATAACCGATGCGGCGGCGCAGCTCGGAAAGTGTCATGTCGCGCACATCGATGCCGTCGAGCGAAATGCTGCCGCCCGTGACGTCGTACAGGCGCGGAATCAGCTGCACGAGCGTGGACTTGCCCGAGCCCGTGGAGCCAATAATGCCGAGCATCTGACCAGCATGCGTGGTGAAGTTCACGCCGCTGATGACATCGGCGCGGGCGTCGGGATACTGGAAGCTCACGTCGCGGAAGGTGAGCTCACCGCGCGGCGCGCTGGCCGCGGGCAGTTTGGGCGAGACGGGGTCGTTGATGCTGGTGGGGCAAGTGATGACCTCTTCCACGCGCTCGGCTGCGACCTCGGCACGGGGCAGGATAACCGAAACCATGGTGAGGATCATAAACGCCATGACGATCTGCATGGTGTAGGAGATAAACGCCATCATGTTGCCGACCTGCATCACGCCGTCGGACACGCCCTGCGCGCCAAACCAGACGATAAGCACGGTGATGCAGTTCATGACGAGCATCATGAGCGGCATCATAAAGCTCATGGCGCGGTTGGTGTAGAGCTGCGTGGTCATTAGGTCGAGCGAAGCCTTGTCAAAACGCTCGAGCTCATGCTCTTCGCGGTTGAACGAGCGGATGGGCATAAGGCCGTCGAGCAGCTCGCGGGCGGTAAGGTTCACGCGGTCCACAAAGCTCTGCATCTTTTTGAACTTGGGCATGGTGAGGCCCATGAGCACGCCGACAACGGCCGAAACCGCGATGATGGCCACGGCGATGGTCCACTCCAGACCGGTGTGGTTGGCCAGGACGCGCATGACGGCGACGATGCCCATGACGGGGGCCATCAGGCACATGCGGATAAACAGGGTTGCGGCCATCTGGATCTGCTGAATATCGTTGGTGCAGCGGGTGATGAGCGAGGCCTGGCTAAACTTGCCCACCTCGGCCGGCGAGAAGTGCATAACCTTGTTGAAGGTCTCGCGACGCAGGTCGCGGGCGATGGAGCAGGCGGTGCGCGACGCCACGGCACCGGTCAGAATGGTGGCGACGAGCGACACCAGGCACAGCCCAAACATCGTGGTCGCCATGTGGCTCAGGTAGGCGTTCTGCACGTCGGTGGGGTCGATGCCCTGTGCCTTGTACTCGTCCTGTACATAGCTCACGGCGCGCTGGGTGACGATGGAGCCCGACATGGAGCCCATTTTGTCCGCCATTTGGTTGGCGCCCTCGACGAGCTTGCTTTGGTCTACCAGACCGCCCTCGACACCCAGGCGCAGGCTCTTCATGGTGATCTTACCGCCGTCGGCATCGCCGCGCGCTGCTCGGGCGTCATCGCCGCCCTTTGCTCGGGGGTGGGCATGGCCTGGGCAGCGTTGTTGTCTTTCTCGCTGGACGAGCCCATCATGTCGCCCATGGAGTCGGCGTCAATGCCCTGGTCGAGCGAAAGGACGACAGTCTCGGGCAGGCTCATAATGTCGGCAATCTTGCCTCCATCGGCACGCTCTTCCTCGGTACCCTTATACGTTCGAATGCCATTTTTGTCAGCCTTGCTAAACACGGCCTCCACAGCTTTGGCGTCCTTGGTGCTCATAAAGAGTTCAAGGTCGTCGAGCGATTCGGCGCGGATGGTGTCGGGTACGGGCGAGGCGATGCCGCCTTGCTGCACACCCACGTCGACGATGTCGCTCATATAGGTAGGCAGCGCCAGATCGGCGTTGCAGCTGATTACGATAAGCACGATAGCTGCGAACAGTGCCAGGATATGCTTTTTAAAGAGCTTGAGAATCCTCACTCGGCATCTCTCCTTTCTTGATTGCGGTCGATAATTTCGTTGGCAC
>CAUDAE010000080.1 GCA_958447445.1 uncultured Collinsella sp. | reverse complement strand
AGACGGGGGTTGTAGAGCACATGGGGCTCGCCGGCGTCGTCCAGATAGACGCAGACCTTCTTGGTGACGCCGATCTGGTTGGCGGCAAGGCAGCCGGCATCGTCGAGCGACTTGATGGTATCGATCAGGTCCTGTGCCACCGACTCGTCCTCGACGGTCGCAACCTCGCAACGCTGGGACAGAATAGCCTCGTCGTGGCAGAGCTCTTTAATCATACGTTCCTCCATAGGGGTCGTTGTAACTGCTTAAGTATACGGTACCCACACATTTTCATGCGAAAAATACCGTCCGTCTGCTACAAAGCGCCGAACATCAACATGCGAGGAACATCAACCTTTCAAAGGCGATATAGTAGTTGAGTTCGTGTCAATCGGCCTAAACTCGGGGCCGAACAAGGAAAGGGTATGCATGGACGAACTTTTTCACGTCAGTGAGCGCAAGTCCACAATCGGGACCGAACTTCGCGCTGGACTGACAACATTCCTGGCGATGGCCTACATCATCGCCGTCAACCCTGCGGTGCTCTCGGGCGCCGGCATCGATGCGGGAGCGCTCGCCTGCGCCACCTGCCTGGGCGCCGGCATCATGACCATCTGCATGGGCATCTTCGCCAACCGCCCGCTCGCCTGCGCGTCGGGCTTAGGCGTCAACGCGATGATCGCTGGAATCACCACCACCGTCTGCGGCGGTGACTGGCACGTGGCCATGAGCGTCATCTTCCTTGAGGGCGTCGTCATCTTGCTGCTCGTGCTTTGTGGCCTGCGCGAGGCCATCATGGACGCCATCCCGGTTGTCCTGCGTCACGCCATCTCGGTGGGTCTGGGCCTGTTCATCGCCATGATTGGCCTGTGCGATGCCGGCATTATCACCGCTGGCGCCGGTACACTCGTCGGTCTGGGCGACATCACCTCCCCCACCTTCATCGTCGGCATCATCTCCATCCTGGTGACAGTCGCCCTCGCCTGCCGCAACGTCCCCGGCTCGCTGCTCATCGGCATCGTCGTCGCCGTCATCGCCGGTATCCCCCTAGGTGTGACCCAGGCTCCGACCGGTATCATCGCCCCGCTCGATTTCTCGAGCATCGGTGGCCCCATCGCCGACGCCGGCGGCGTGCCTGCCATCGTCAAGGTCCTTACCGACCCCGCGCTCCTCGTCATCTCGTTCTCGCTGCTCATGAGTGACTTCTTCGACACCATGGGCACCGCGATGGCCGTGGCCAAGCAGGGCGAGTTCCTCACCGACGACGGCAACGTCGAGAATATCAAGGAGATTCTGATCGTCGACTCCGCCGCCGCTGCTGTGGGCGGTTTCATGGGCGTCTCCTCCATCACCACCTTCGTCGAGTCCACCTCTGGTGCTGCCGACGGTGGCCGCACGGGCCTCACCTCCGTCACCACCGGCGTGCTGTTCATTCTCGCCGCGTTCTTCTCCCCCATCGTCACCATCGTTTCCAGCGCCGCCACCTGCGGTGCTCTGGTCTACGTCGGCTACCTCATGATGAGCGAGGCCTCCGAGATTGACTGGTCCGACGTGTCGCAGGGTTTCCCGGCGTTCATGATTGTCGCCGGCGTGCCCTTCACCTACTCCATCTCTGCCGGCATCGGTCTGGGCTTTATCGCCTACGTAGTCGTCGCGCTCTTTAAGGGCGAGGCTTCCAAGATCAAGCCGCTCATGTGGATCGCAGCCCTCGCCTTCCTCGTCTACTTCTTTGTAGCGTAGCGGCATAGTCTGCTAAAGCAAAACAACAAGGCGCGGAATCGCATCGAGCGGCTCCGCGCCTTTCTTTTAGCGTCTGCCCCCGTGCCAGCGTGCGACAATTGAGGCTGTCAATGTCACAACACCGAGAGAAGCCTGCCTTGGAAGCGCATCATAAGCAGATAACCGTTTATTCAGAGTGTGTGGAAGGCGCGCCCGTCATCTACCTTCCCGTGGTTATGGGCGTGGCGGCAGTTGGGGCGCGCGATGGGAATCGCGAGCTGAGCCCCTGGGAATGCGACGGAACTATAGGAGATGCCGAGCCCTTTGGCGGACAGGCGTCTGAGTTTCTCGATGAGCTGCTGAATCAGATAATCCCAGAGGCCGAATCATCACTTCCCTGCCCGCCCACCTGGCGCGGCATTGCCGGCTACTCGTTGGCGGGTCTTTTTTCACTGTGGGCACTTTGGCAAACAGATGTCTTTGAGCGCGCGGCAAGTGCATCGGGGTCGCTGTGGTTCCCCGGCTTTATCGACTACGCGCGCGAGCGCACGATGACAGCCACGCCCGACGCCGCCTATCTGTCGCTCGGTAAAAAGGAAACCAAGACGCCCAACCGCATGATGCGGCACGTACTCGACGATACGCGTGCGATGGAAGAGCTGTTTATCGAGCGTGACATTCCAACAACGCTGGAGCTCAACCCCGGCAATCACTTTGCCCAAACTGACCTGCGCATGGCGCGCGGCATCCACTGGATACTGACGCATTAAAAATGGCGTCCACGCGTACATACGCATGGATGCCATTTTTTGATTTAGCTGAACACAACTACTATTCGACAGTCTCCTCGAGTTTAGATACGGCGGGCGTCGAGGATTGGGACATGGAAGTCCTTTCATGATGGAAGGGCGATCAGGCATATCGGATAACCTGCCCGAACGATACGATCCGAACCATTGTACGTGATACACCATGTCTCGCGCGCGCCGTCACCTGCAAACGGTAGCGTTACTTCCAAACGCGCTCGGCAATGCGCTTGACCAGCGCGATCTTTGCCCACTGCTCGTCCTCGGTCAGTTTGTTGCCAATCTCGCAGCTGGCAAAGCCGCACTGGGGCGACAGGTACAGGTTCTCGAGCGGCACAGACTTTGCGGCCTCTTGGATACGTTCGACGATAACGTCCTCGTCCTCAAGCTCAGCCGCCTTGGTGGTCACCAGGCCCAGCACGACCTTCTTGCCGGGAGCAACGTACTTAAGCGGCTCAAAGCCACCGGCGCGCGGCGTATCGAACTCAAGGTAGAACGCGTCGACGTTCTCATGTGCGAACAGGTACGGCGCAATGGGATCGTAACCACCCTCGAAGGCATACGTGGAGTGATAGTTGCCGCGGCACACATGCGTGTTGATAACCAGATCGTCGGGCTTGCCCGCGATGGCAGCATTGTTGAGCGCCACGCCCAGCTCGCTCACCTTTTGCAGGTCAACCGGGCTCATGCCAGTCTTAGACACAAAGTCCGTATCGCAATAGATGCCCCAGGTGCAGTCATCAAATTGGATGTTGCGGCAGCCCGCGGCATACAGGTCGGCGATCACCGTGCGATAAGCGGCTGCAATGGCGTCGGCAAGTTCCTCATCGGTCTTGTAGACGGCGCGCAGACTCTCCTGCTGTCCATCGCAGCGGTCGAGCGTAACCTCCGAGAACGTCTGGATCGGCGCCGGAATGGTTTGACGCGCGACCTGACCCTCTCCCTCAAGCGCCTTGACAAACTTAAAATGCTCGACGAACGGGTGGTTCTCGCCGCTAATGGGACCGGTAACCACGGCGGTGTCGGCCGTCGTCTCCTCGTCATGGAACATATAACCCGTGCGTGAGGTGCGGCGCTCAATGCCGTTAAGGCCCCACATAAAATCGAGGTGCCAGTAGCTGCGGCGGAACTCGCCATCGGTGATCACCTGCAGGCCGGCGGCCTTCTGCTTGGCCACTAAGTCGCGGATGGCCTCGTCCTCGACGGCCTTAAGGCCGGAAGCGTCGAGTTTACCCGCGACATAGGCGGCACGGGCATCCTTTACAGCCTGCGGACGAAGAAAACTGCCGACGATATCGGCACGAAACGGCGCTTTCGGTTGAATCGAAGTGCTCATAGATATCTCCCTTTGCATTGGTTGCTTTACTGGGACAGAGTATGAGCGCTCATATGGTCATCGTAAAATATACGTTTATAACAGTTTGATATAGATGCTTCCTATATCAGTCTGGACTGTCATAAAGAGACTTGAACCGTGCGGAGCACAGCAGCCTAGATATGCTGACGAATCGCGTCGATATAGGCCCGACCGTAGCGCGTGAGCGTCGTGTTCTTGCGCGTGATGATGCCAATCTCCATGTACTCGTCCACGTCGAGCGGAATCGAGATAATGCCGGGGCCGTTGAGCTCGTGGCTGATCACGCCCGAGCATACCGTGTAGCCGTTGAGGCCCATGGCCAAATTGAACAACGTCGCACGGTCGCGCACGCGGATATTTTTGCGACGCTCGAACGTCGAGGTCAGCTCCTCGGAATAGTAAAACGAGTTGTAGCTGCCCTGCTCGTAGGACAGGAACGGGTAGTCTTCCAGATCCTCGAGCGTCACGCTGGAGCGGCCCGCCAGCGGATGGTCGGCGCAGACGAAGACATGCGGCGTGGCGCAGAAGAGCCCTTCGAACACGAGCTCGTTGGCGGCAAGCATGCGCTCGATGACCTCGCGATTGTGCTCCGACAGATACAGGATGCCGAGTTCGCTTTTCATATGCGCGACATCCTCGATAATTTCGTGGGTCTGCTCCTCGCGCAGGGTAAAGTCGTAGCGCGCGGCATCGAACTCGCGGATCACATCGACAAACGCATTAACGGCAAAGGAATAATGCTGGCAGCTCACACTAAAGTGCGGCACCTGCTCGGACGTGCCTTTGTACTTACCCTCGAGCAGGTCGGCCTGGTCGAGCACCTGGCGCGCGTAGCCCAAGAAGGTCTCGCCTTCCTCGGACACAATGACGCCCTTGTTGGTGCGCTCAAAGATATGCACACCCATCTCGTTTTCGAGATCGCGAATCGACGCGGTAATCGAGGGCTGCGACACAAAGAGCCGGCGCGAGGCCTCGGTGATGCTACCGCATTCGGCAACCTTAACAACATATCTGAGCTGCTGAAGCTTCATAGCCTTCTCCCTAGACGTTCGTGACGCCAAAACCTGCCGCGTCCATTTGACGCATAAACGGCGGCATCTCCCCCGTCGCGGCGCAGGCGGCAATCTGATGCAGAGCCCCGGCGACCGCATCATCTGCCGCGGCGCCGATATGCCAGCGCGCGGCAGCCGTGACGGCCTCATTGGCATTGGCGACTGCAACGGAGTTGGGAACGGCATCGATCATGGGCAGATCGTTATCGGAATCGCCAAATACGGCCACCTCGTCGGGCGTCAGGCCCAAGGCGCGCGCCAGCTCCAGCGCAGCGCAGCCCTTGTCCCAACCATCCGGAAGGATGTCGAACAGGCGCACTCGGTTGTTGGGAAACACAAGCGAGAGTTCCGGCACCTCAACGGCAACGCGCTCGCGTAGCTCCGCGAGCTCCTCACGCGAACGGGCACTCCAGATATTCGCCTTAAACACCGGCGCGCCATCGACGACGGGACGACACGGGGCCTCTTCGCCTTTGAGCCACGCATTGCCGCCCGACTCCATAGCGCGACGCACACGCTCGGGATTGCTCGTCACGCAATAGGCATCGTTGCCCCAAAAGTCATCGCCCAGGCTGTAGACTTTTAGAAACGTATCGTCGGTCTCTTGCTCCAGATAGTCAGCCAAACGCATCAGAGCATCGTTGTCGATTGCGCGCGAAGCGACTACTTCGCCGTCGACAAACATCACCTGGCCGTTACAGAACGCACCGGTCGAAAAACACTCGGAACGGTTTTTGAACATCCAGCCCATCGCGGACGGCTGACGACCCGAAACCGGCCCAAAGTGCAGACCCGCCGCCTGCATGGCATGAACACCCTCAATGGCGTAGTCGCTGGCGCCGTCATGCCCGGCTGGAATCAGTGTATCGTCCATATCGGTCAGCACAAGTTTAATCATAAGGCCCCCATTCGTATCGGTCCTACCTATTGTAACGACCTGCCAAAATAAACCTGTCCCTTTTTGGCAGGTGCGCTAGTATAGGGAACAACAGATTCGATGCGGGAGTGCCGGCGGTGCAAACCACAAGGCTGAGAGGGCATGGGGCCCAATCCTTTGAACCTGTCAGTTAATGCTGGCGTAGGGAGCATGCCGCCTTTACAGGGGCGCTGTCTATGCACAGCGCCCCTTTTCTATGCCAAGGAGGCATGTGCAGTGATTGATTCGGAACAGCTTAAGCAACATATGGTCAAGGCCGTAGAGGAAATTCGCGCCACCAATCCGATGGCCGGCTCCATCACCAACACGGTGACGATCGACTTTGTCGCCAACGCGCAGCTCGCCGTGGGCGGTTCGGCCGCCATGGTCTATCTGCCCGACGAGGGCGAGGCGCTCGTTGCCGGCGGCGGCGCCATCTATCTCAACATGGGCACGCTCTTCCCCATCTACGAGCAGACGATTCCCCGCGCGGCCAAGGCGGCACACGACGCCGGCAAGCCCTGGGTGCTCGATCCGGTGGGCCTGGGCATCGGCAGCCTGCGCACCCAGCTGGTAAACGAGCTCAAGCAGTACAAGCCCGCCATCGTGCGCGGCAACGCCTCCGAGATCATCGCACTCGCCGGCCTGTGGGGTCTTGAGGGCGAGGCGGCTGATCTGAGCCGCGTGCGCGGTGTCGATACCACCGACACGGTCGACGCCGCCCGCGATGCCGCCGTGGCGCTCGCCCGTTACACCGGCGGCGCCGTAGTGGTCTCGGGCGAAGTCGACCTAATCACCGACGGCACGACCGTGGCCAAGTCCCACGGCGGCAGCCCGCTCATGTCAAAGATCACCGGCTGCGGCTGCTCGCAGGGCGGCGTGCTGGCCGTGTACGCCTGCGCTGCCGATCCGTTTACGGCGGCAGTCTGCGGCACTGCCGTCTACAACGTTGCCGGCACGCGTGCCGCCGCTGTCGCCGATGCCCCGGCAAGCTTTAAGGTCGCCTTTATCGACGAGCTCTACCGCGCGACCGCCCAAGACATCGCCAACAACCAGTTCGAGCTCGAGGAGGCATAAGCCATGTCCGAGCCCGCAACCAATGTCGGCATGAACACGCTCGTCGCCGTGGCCATCGCTCCGTGCGGCACCGGCGATGAACTGTCCGCCGAGGTCGCCGAGGTCGTGCGTGCTATTCGCGAGAGCGGCCTTCCCAACCGCACCACCTCGATGTTCACCGAAATCGAGGGCGACTGGGACGAGGTCATGCAGGTCGTACGCGACGCAACCTTTGTGTTGGCGAGCAAAGGCATCCGCACCGAAGTCGTGCTCAAAGCCGATATTCGACCCGGATTTACCGACACCATGACCGGCAAGCTCGAGCGCATGGAAGCACAGATCAAAAAGCAGGAGGAAGCACGATGAGCATCCGCGACAACCTTGATATCTCGGCCTATCTGGTACTCGGCCCCGAAAACACCCTCGGGCGCCCCGTGGGCGATGTGGTGGCCCAGGCGCTCGACGCCGGCTTTACCTGCATCCAGGTGCGCTCCAAGGTGGCAAGTGCCCGCGAAATCATCGCACTGACCGGCGACGCCGCACAGGCAATCGCGCAGGCCGGCAAGACCGGTCAGGTCGCTCTGCTCATCGACGACCGTCTGGACTGCGTACTCGCCGCGCGCGAGCAGGGCATTGCCGTCGACGGCGTGCACGTGGGCCAGAGCGACATCCCCGTCGAGGTCTGCCGCAAGCTGCTGGGCCCCAATGCCATCGTGGGCCTTTCGGCCCGCTGCGAGGAGATGCTCGAGTACGTCAAGACCGCCGACATGAGCCTGGTCGACTACCTGGGCATCGGCCCGCTCCACGAGACCGAGACCAAGCGCGACTGCGGACGCGCAGCCGATGGCTCCATCATCACCAAGAGCTTTGAGGACCTGGCCGCACTCCATGCGGCAAGCCCCGTGCCCATCGTGGTGGGTGGCGGCGTCAAGACGGCCGACCTGCCGCGGCTCAAGGCCACCGGCGTCGACGGCTTCTTTGTGGTTAGCGCCGTCTGCAGTGCCGACGACCCCTACGCCGCCGCCAAGGAGCTTGTCGACACCTGGCAGCAGGCATAGGCATAGGCCGAGCAGCTGATTCGCAGCCTCATATCTTCAGCAATGGAAAGCGCATCCCGGTTTGGACCTCCATTCCGAGATGCGCTTTCCGCATGCGACCCTTACCCCGCCAGGTACGCTTCCAACGCCGGTAAGGTCACCTCTGCATCATGGCGGCCGATCTGGTAGATGCGCTCGAGCTCATCGGGTTCGCGGCACAGTGACGGCACCTTCACCGATTCGCTCGGACGCACCACAAAGATATCGCCGGCAGCCTCGCGACGTGCCAGGTCATCGAGCGTGGCATTGTAAACCTCATGCCGATGCTCAAGCGCTGCGACAAACTCCGGGTAGTGACGGAACACGCGACGCAGCATGGGCATCACGCTGTTGGGCTGCTTCACAAAGCCTGCCGGCTGCGTGAGCACCACGATATTGCGGTCATACCCCTGCGCAAACAGCCATGCACTGGGAATGGAATCAGCCACGCCACCATCCAGATACTTATGCCCGTCAATAGCAACGGGACGCGTCGCCACAGGAATCGCCGACGATGCCCGGATCCACTCGATATCCCGCTCGTCGCCATAGGGCAGGTCGTGGTAGACGGCCTTGCCCGTCTCGATATCGGTGCACACGCACGTAAACCGCATGGGACAGGCGCGATATGTCTCCAAATCGATGGGATCGCGCTCGATGGGCACCTCGTGATAGGCAAAATCGGCATTGAACATATCGCCGGTCCGCAGCCAGCTTGCTACACCCGCATAGCGCTTATCGGCACAATAGACCTTGTTATAGCGAATGGCACGGCCGATCTGGCGCGATTTAAAGTTGTAGCCAAACGCCGCGCCCGCCGAGACTCCCACCATATGGTCGCAGGTCAAACCGTGCTCCATCCAAACGTCGAGCACGCCCGCCGTATACATACCGCGGTAGCCGCCTCCCTCGAGCGCAAGCCCCACCGTGCGCGTCATATTTGGCTGCGTCATGCGACCATCTCCGTTCCTGCGTTTAAAACCGGGACAAGTATACCCGTCAACATATACCGCCCCAGTCGCATTTTTCATGCGCACCCAGGCGTTGCGGTTTGGCGAATAATAGCCGCCC
>CAUDAE010000079.1 GCA_958447445.1 uncultured Collinsella sp. | reverse complement strand
GCACCGTAGCGGTACCGGGCTCGATATTCCTCTGGTGCCCCCGGGCGGATTCGAAAACTCCCCCCGCGGGGAAATTGGTGACGCGGGTGTCGACGGCTCGAATCCCGCCCTTAGACCAGAAGAGCCCGGCACCGTAGCGGTACCGGGCTCGATATTCCTCTGGTGCCCCCGGGCGGATTCGAACCGTCGACACCCGCTTTAGGAGAGCGGTGCTCTATCCCCTGAGCTACGGAGGCATGTTGTACTAGTGTAGCAGATTTACTGCATTGCCATACGTCGCATGACTAGACTTCGAAGTTGCGGTGGAATAGTTCCTGTCTGAAGCATCTAAAGCCGTATTTAGGAACTATTTCACCGCAACTTATGAGGAGCTAGTTACCTTTGTGGAAGAGGTTTTTGATAACGGAGGGGATGCTCTTGGCGCCCTTGGCCGTCACATCGATAAAATCGGGCGAACGCACAAGCTTATCCTCGTCGACGTACTTGCGGACCGCGCGAAGCGTCTCTTTGTCGTCGCGCGTCGAAAACGTAAAGTGACCGTTGTCCTTGGTGAAGATGGCAAAACGCGTAATCTTCTTGGTGCCGCGCAAAACCTCGGCGGCAATATAGTCGACCTCGTCCCACGGGATTTGAATATAATCCTCGGGATTGCGCTCGTTGTAATACTCGAACGCCTTATTGCCCACCATCACGTTACCGTGGCTGGTAAGCCCCATCAGGCAGGTTGCCGGCGTTGCCAGATCGACCGTGCTGTTCTGAGATTGCGCCATGCGCGCCTCGCCCTCCAAATAAAACAATCGGACCGCATCCAGTGTACCCACCGGATGCGGTCCGTTTCAATGGCTCAAAAGCCCTTGCCTAGCAATTCTCGGTCTTAAGCCGAAGCGTGCTTACATGAAGCCGCAGAAGCGACCGATGATGCCGACGGCGAAGAGAGCCAGGATGATGACGATCGGGCTGACCTTCTTCTTGAGGAGCTTGCAGACCAGCAGGGTCAGGCACACGGCGGCAAGGCCGGGGATGAGCTGATCGAGGTTGGCCTGAAGCGTGGTGACCTTCATCTGATCAAGGGCGGTAGCACCGACGGAGTTGTACATCGTCAGCGCTTCCTTGATACCCTCGGAACCGGAGGGCAGGCTAGCCCAGTCGATAAAGGCGCCAGCAGACTGCTTGACCGTGGAGACGATCGGGGTGAAGGAAATGGACACCCAGCGCTCGACCAGGGCGCCGATGATGAACATACCCAGGATGGAAGCGCCCTCGGTGACCTTGCCCATCAGACCACCGGAGAGGTCCTTGGCGATGGAGGAGCCGACCTTGTAGCCAAACTCCTGCGTGTACCACAGGAAAGCGTAACGGATGATGTTCCACGCGAAGAAGAACAGCAGCGGACCGACGATGCTGCCGGACATGGCCAGGGAAGCGCCCAGAGCGCCCAGAATCGGGCGAAGGGTGAACCAGAAGACGGGGTCGCCGACGCCGGCGAGCGGGCCCATCATACCGACCTTGACGCCCTGAATGGCGACGTCGTCAATCGGGGCACCGTTGGCGCGCTCCTCCTCGAGAGCGAGGGTAACGCCAATGACGGGGGCGGAAACATAGGGGTGGGTGTTATAGAACTCCAGGTGGCGCTTAAGAGCGGCAATCTGGTCATCCTTGCTGGTGTAGAGCTTCTTGATCGCAGGGATCATTGCGAAGCACCAGCCGCCGTTCTGCATACGCTCGTAGTTCCACGAGCCCTGAAGGAACTGATGACGGAAGCAAACCTTCTTGCGGTCAGCCTTGGTGAGCTGAATCTTGTTCTCTGCCATATGTATCACTCCCCTCCTACTCGTAATCGTTCAGAATGTCGCCGAGCGGGTCGCCGGAGCCACCGCCCATGCCGCCACCCTGCTTGGCCAGATCCTTAAGGCCAAGGTAGATGAGGGCAAGGGAGATGCCGATGAGACCAAGGGCGATCAGCGTGAGCTGAGGGATGGCAGCAAGGACAAAGCCGAGGACGAAGAACGGCCAGGTCTCCTTGGTGGCCATCATGTTGATGACCATGGCGTAACCGACGGAAGCGACCATGCCGCCGCCGACAGCCATGCCGCCGGACAGCCAGTCGGGCATAGCGTTAAGCGCGTTGGTAACGGCCTCGGCCGGGATGACGCACAGAAGCACTGCCGGGATGGCGATACGAAGGCCCTGCATGAGGATGGCAGCATACTGCCAGCGCTCGATGCCGGAGAAGTCGCCCTTCTCGGCGCAACCGTCCATGGCGTGAGCGATAGCGGTAGCAATGGTACGGCAGATCATGGTCAGGAACAGACCAGCGACCGACAGCGGGACGGCGACGGCGATAGCGGTGGTAACGGCCTTGGCCGAATCGGTGGCGCCACCGTTGAGGGCGAGCACCATGATGATCGAAGAAGCGACCGAGGCCAGAGCGGCGTCAGGCGCGACAGCGGCGCCGACGTTAGCCCAGCCAAGGGCCATCATCTGGAGCGAACCGCCCAGGAGGATGCCCTCCTGAAGGTGACCGGTTACGAGACCGATAAGCGTGCATGCCACGAGCGGCTGATGGAACTGGAACTCATCCAGAATGCCTTCCATACCGGCAAGCAACGCGACAATCGCAACAAGCAGAATAGTGATTGCAGACATGTATCGGACCCTCCTTTACTATGCTTGAGCGGCCAGTTCGGCCTTAGCTTTCTTCAACATGGCGTCGAGATCCTCGGAGGAATCCGAAGGAACCTTGCGGACCTCGAACTTGACGCCCTTGGCCTTGAGAGCCTCGAGAGTCTTAACGTCGTCATCGCCCATAGCGACGGCGTTGGTGACGACGACCTTGCCCTTGGAGTGAGCCATGGAACCGATGTTGACTTCCTTGATGTCGACGCCGGCCTCGATGGCCTTGAGCAGATCCTGCGGGTTCTCGAAGAGCAGCATGGCCTTGGTGTCACCAAAGCGCGTGTCCTTGACGACCTCGGCCATCTTCTTGATGGGAACGACGTTGGCATGGACTCCCGGAGGGGCAGCCTGCTCGATCATGGTCTTGCGGAGCTCGTCGTGAGCAACGCCGTCGGAAACCACGATGATGCGGTTGGGGTTGATCTGCTTGGTCCACGTGGTGGCCACCTGGCCATGCAGCAGACGGGTGTCGATACGGACGTGGGCAATCTTGATGTGCCCGTCGCCGATGACCGTTCCCGGAGGGATGGCGCCTGCAGGAGCAGCGGCGGCCGCAGCCGGCTTCTTCTCCTCGGGCTCCAGAGACTCGGGCTTGACGCGCACGCCAGCCTTAGCCTCAGTCACGAGATGTTTTGCGATCGCATGTGCAGTGTTCTTTGCGTCAAAGCGCTGCGAATATGCCTCGATGAGCATAGGCAGGTTGACACCGGTGACGATAGCCCAGGAATCGTGGCCCTCGATGAGCCCGCTGATCTGGTTGAACGGCGTGCCGCCCCACAGATCAACGAGGAAGAGCACCTGCTCCTGGTCTTCGAAGGAAGCGATTGCTTCCTCGACCTTGGCACGGAAGTCGTCGGGGCCCATGCTCGGCTCGAGCGAGACCACGGCAACAGACGGCTGATCGCCAAAGACCATCGAGCCCGTCTGCTTGATTCCAGCTGCCAAGTCCCCGTGGCTAGCAAGAACAATACTTACCATCACATAACCTCCTTTTTGTCTACGTATTTCCTACACGACATGAAAGGAGTATACCTGTTTGGATTGTGGAATTATAGCTAAATTCGCAAAAGGTTGGATTATTTGTTTAAACGTCTATGTTTGTTACAAGTTGATTACGTTACTGCTTTTTGACTCATTACACGACAAGGCGTCGCTCATCAAGCCATGCATTTTACAGATACAAGCAGGCTGTTCATTAATATCGATTTTAGGCAAGCGCGAACGCGCTTGTACTGCCGCTATTTTGTTTAAACAGACATGGCTTGACTATTTTCGTGACTTATGATCTATGAAACCACTCAAAATAGTTGCGGTGGAATAGTTCTTGTTTAAGAGCCAGAAGGCTGAATTTAGGAACTATTTCACCGCAACTTATAGGGAATCCTAGGCGATGTGGAGGGGGTTGGCGGCGTCGACGGCGTCGGGGACGTCGGAAGGACCGTCGGGGACAGCGTCTGCCGGGTCCTCGTCGGGGGTCTCGATCTGCTTGATCATGACCTCCTGGCCCTGCAGCAGGTATGTCTCGCCGCTACCGCAATGGGGACAGGTCTTGCCGTGCTCGACCGTCGCGTAGTCGCAGCTACACGCCTCGCAATGTGTCACGGCCTCAACGGGCTCCACGATAAGCTCTGCACCCTCGGTGATGGGCTTTTTATCTGCCGCCCAGCGCCAAGCGTCGAGTAGCAAGTCGGGAACGACGCCCGAGACCTCGCCCAGCAGCAACGTCACGCTCGAAACGCGACGCACGCCATTGGCGCGCGCCACGTTCTCGACATCGCGAATGATGTGATAGACGATTCCGAGCTCGTGCATTTATTTCCTTCCGCCGTTCTAACGAACGGCGGTCGGCTTGACGCTGCGCGAGCCCCAGACGGACGATCTGCCTTTCAATCGTCGGGCATGGGCAAAAGCCCTATGCCCTCCTCTTTCAAGGCACCTCGTCACGCCTGGGACTCGCTCGCTGTCCAACCGTTCTCTGCGCCGTTCTCCTGTTTGTTGCGTTTCTTATTTCTTCCCAAATTTAATCTTGATGGCGCGCTTGAGCGCGTACTTGCCGAGGCTCGGGAGCTTTTGCTCGTATTTGACCATCGTGGAGCACTCGGGGCGGTCCCGATCCAGGTGGATGGCATCGAACGCGCACTTGGTGGTGCACAGACCGCAGCCGATGCACTTGTTGGGGTCGACGATCGAGGCGCCGCAGCCCAGGCAGCGGGCGGTCTCGGCGCGCACCTGCTCCTCGGTAAAGGTCTCAACATACTCGCTAAACGGCGCAGCCTTCTCGCGTTCGCGGTCCACGTGGGCAACCTCGCGGCTCGCGTTGTCGTAGCTCTCGATCACGACATCGTCGCGGTCGAGCGCGGTGTAGTGGCGCTGGTTGCGGCCGATGGTGAGCGTGGAGCCTGGCTGCACAAAGCGATGGATGGACACGGCGGCCTCGTGACCGGCGGCAATGGCGTCGATGGCAAAGCTCGGACCGGTGTAGACGTCGCCGCCTACAAAGATGTCGGGCTCGGCGGTCTGATAGGTCTGAGGATCGGCAAGGGCACCCTGGCCGCGGCCGAGCTCCACCTTGGAGCCAGCTAGCAAGTCGCCCCACACAATGGACTGGCCAATCGACATGACGACACGGTCGGCATCGACACGGCGCAGATCGTTCTCGTCGTACTCGGGCGCAAAACGGCCCTCGTCGTCAAAGACACGCGTGCAGCGCTTGAAGGTGATACCGCACACACGACCGGTCTCGTCCAGGTGAACCTCCTTGGGACCCCAGCCGCAGCTGATGTGGGCGCCGTCCTCAACGGCCTCGCGACGCTCCTCCTCGCTGGCGGGCATCTGGGCCTCGCTCTCCAGGCAGAACACCTCAACGTGCTCGGAGCCCAGACGACAGGCGTTGCGTGCGACGTCGATAGCCACGTTGCCGCCGCCCACCACGATGGTGCGGCCGGGCAGCGCGTCGATCTTGCCACTGTTGACCTCGCGCAAAAAGTCGACGGCCACGGCCACGTCCTCGGCATCCTCACCCGGAATACCGGCGAGGCGGCCGCCCTGGCAGCCAATGGCAACGTAGAAGGCCTTAAAGCCCTGTGCGCGCAGCTCGTCGAGCGTCACGTCGCGACCGACTTCCACGCCATAGCGGAACTCGGCACCCATCAGGCGAATGATCTCGACCTCGGCCTCGATAACATCCTTCTGCAGCTTAAAGCTGGGAATGCCGTAGGTGAGCATGCCGCCCGGGCACTCATTCTTCTCGAACACGACAGGTTTGTAGCCCTTCTCGGCCAGGTAGAAAGCGCAGGACAGGCCGGCCGGACCGGCACCGATGATGGCGATCTTCTGGTCGAAGCCGCCGGCACGCGTCGGGGTCACCACGGGCGGGACGTAGCGGGTCGCGGCATCCAGATCGCGCTGGGCGATGAACTTCTTGACCTCGTCGATGGCCACGGCGGCGTCCACACGGCCGCGGGTGCAGGCATCCTCACAGCGGCGGTTGCACACACGGCCGCAGATAGCGGGCAGCGGGTTCTCGCGCTTAATGAGTGCCAGCGCCTCGTCATAGCGACCCTGAGCCGCGAGCTTCAAATAGCCCTGAACGGCAACGTGCGCGGGGCAGGCCGTCTTGCAGGGAGCGGTGCCGGACTCATGCGTCTCGATGCGGTTGTCGTTGCGGTAGTTGGGCGACCACTTGGTGTGGTCCCACTTGGTGGCATCGGGCAGCTCCTGGCGCGGATACTCGGGCACCTGTCCGCCGGCCTTTTTGCTGCAGAGCTTCTGGCCCAGCTTGGCGGCGCCGGCCGGACACACCTCGACGCAGCGACCGCAGGCCACGCACTTGTCCTTCTCGACCTTAGCGACATAGGCCGAGCGCGACAGGTTGGGCGTGTTGAACAGCTGCGAGGTGCGCAGGGCGTAGCACACGTTGACGTTGCAGTTGCAGATGGCGAAGATCTTGTTCTCGCCGTCGATATTGGTGATCTGGTGCACAAAGCCGTTGTCCTCGGCCTGGCGCAGGATGTCGTAGACCTCGTCGCGGGTCACGTAATGGCCACGATCGGTCTCAACCACGTAGTCGGCCATATCGCCCACGGCGATGCACCAATCGGCCGGGTCGTCGGCGCAGCCCTCACCCATCACGCGACGGCTCGCGCGGCAGCTGCAGGTGCTGGCGGCATATTTGCCATCGTATTTGTCGAGCCAATGCTCGATATGCTCGATCGGCACCGAGGTGCTCGCGGCGTCGATGGCCTTCTCGACCGGAATGACGTGCATGCCGATGCCGGCGCCTCCGGGCGGCACCATCGGCGTGGCCTTGGACAGCGGTCCCTTGGACGCCTGCTCAAAGAACTTGGCGTAGACCGGGTGCTCCTCGAGCTGGCTCACGCGCATGTTGAGGAACTCGGCGGAACCCGGCACCAGCATGGGCAGCACCCATTGCTTGGCGCGCTCGGGATTTTCCCAGTTGTACTCGAGCAGGCCGGTGTAGCTCATATCGTCGAGCATCTTCTCGATCTGGGCCTCGGGCATGCCGGTGAGCTTGACCATCTCGGGCAGCGTGTAGGGACGGCGCATCTTCATCTTGCAGAGTACCTCGGCCTGCTCGTCAGTTGCGGCCTCGGCAAACGACCAGTACTCGTAGCCCAGCAGCTCGTCGCGATGCAGCAGGCGGTTAGTGCAGTGCTCGCACAGTTTGACGATGGCCTCGCGCGGATGCTCCGGCAGCGGCGGCACAAACTCCGCACCGATATCGGGCTCGGTGTAGCTAATCCCCGGTCCGTTGAGAATCATAGTCGTCCCTTCTCTTGCCGCAGCCTGGCAGGCACGCAGCGCCCCTCTTTTTACGGGCTCGACATGCCCCCACGCCGTTCACCCGTTATTGTTGACATTGTGTCAAAAACAGTATTGACGAACCGTCAACAATATTCAAGACTGTTAGGCGAACGGTCAGGCTCAAACGGATGAAAGGCGGCAAGCACATGAGCAGTAACGCAGCGAACACCTCTGTGGCCGACGCCGTCCCCGCGCCCGACAGCACGGCAAAGCGCTTGACGGGCGACGAACGCCGTCGCGAGATCCTCGATGCCGTGCGCACCGTAAGCTCCGAGCTGGGCGTGTCCCACCTATCGGTATCGGCCGTGACCAAGCGAGCCGGCTGCACGCGCTCGCTGTTCTACCACTACTTCGCCGACATGGACGCCGCCGTCACCGCCGTCATGGACGAGGCGATCGACGGTTTTATCTCCGAGCTCGAGCAGTGGAATGCCAACCGCACCGTCGGCGATATCGAGGGCGCACTCGACACCGTCGCCCCGCTCTTTAAGCGCCTGGTCGCCAGCGGCCACGAGCTGCCGAGTACGCTCACCTCCAGCAGCGGCGCGCTCTACGGCGGCTTTCTGCACAACGTGGTCCAACGCGTGGCGCAGTATATCTGCGACACCACCGTGGTGGATTTTGTCGCCCATCATGAGCTACGCATCGACCATGTCTACGAGACGTTCTACACCCTCATCATGGGTCTTTTGATGTATATCCGCACGCACCCCGATGTGCCCGACGAGACGGTCAAGGAAATTATCGCCTCGACACTCCACATCGAGGGCTATACCGCCAAGTATCCGGAGCGCAAGCCCCAGAACTGACGACATTTGGCCAAACTGCCCGCGATCAGAAGAGGGGCCGCGGGCGTGTGAAAGGAGAGCAGCATGCTGTTCGATGTTTGGGGTAGCGATACCCTTATCCACTGGGCCGGCTGGGCCATGGTCTTTATCGGCCTGATCGTGCTCAACGAGGTCGGCCGCCGCACCAAGCTGGGCGCAGCAATCATCTTTGGCGTGGCTCCGCTGGCCATGACCATCTACTGCGTCGTCATCGCCATCGGCGTCTCGCAGGGTGCCGAGTGGGCGCTCACCAACCCCACCCATGTGTACCAGAACAGCTGGTTCCACTACGCCAAGGTATACGCGGCGCTGGCCGGCTGCTGGGGCTTCATTGCCATTAAGTACCAGTGGGGCAAGATCGGCAAGGCACATTGGTTCCGCGCATGGCCGTTTGTGATCGTCGCCATCAACATCATGATTGCCGTCGTATCCGACTTCGAGAGCGCCTATCACTTCTTTGTCCTGGGCGAGTCCACCTGGGTCACCTCCGAAGGTGCTACGCAGCTGGCCGGCTGGAACAACGTGTTCAACGGCATCGCCGGTATTATCAACATCTTCTGCATGACCGGTTGGTGGAGCGTCTACGCCTCCGAGGATCAGACCGACATGCTGTGGCCCGATATGACCTGGGTCTACATCATCGCCTACGATATCTGGAACTTCTGCTACACCTACAACTGCCTGCCCACCCACTCCTGGTTCTGCGGCTTTGCGCTGCTGCTGGCGCCCACTGTCGCCGCCTTTATCTGGAACAAGGGCGGCTGGATTCAGAACCGCGCCTTCACGCTTTCCATGTGGTG
>CAUDAE010000078.1 GCA_958447445.1 uncultured Collinsella sp. | reverse complement strand
TCCCAGTTGACAAGACTATAGGAACGCCCCCCTCATGGGCATCTTGCAGGTGAGAGGGGTGCGGCTAACGTCGGCCAGAGGCCCGGAAAGGGCGCTTTGGCATCAAGCTGCAGCCTCAATCACCGCTCCATCTGAACAGGCATCTTCTCAATCCAGTACCAATCTGGCTTACAAACCCCCATTAGCTCCCAGCTAATGAATTTGAGCTCGCTGCCTTCTACGATGTGCTGTGTGCCGGCGCGGTAGCCGGATCGTAGGAAGGATGCATGATGAATAAGCTCGAAAACGAAGTGCTGCTGAGCCGTCGCGCTGCACTTGGCGCATTCGCCACTGTTGCCTTGGGGACTGCCGGTCTTCTTGCCGGTTGCGGTAGCGATAAGGCGACCGTCACCGAGGATGCCGGCGATGGCGACAAGAAGGAAGAGACGAAGAAGGAAGAGCAGCCTACGACTGACCTGGCTGTTGGCACGACGGTGACCACGACTGCTGGCCTTTCCGTCGTCGTCGATTCCGTCCAGCCCGGCCTTACAAATTATGACGGTTCGACCATGACGGGTATTCACGTCACGTACGTCAACAATGGCGATGAGGGCGCAGATTACAATATCTACGACTGGAAGGGCGAGGACGCCAACGGTGCGCAGCAGAACCAGGGTTATTACAGCGAGGGTTCCGATGAGCTGCAGTCTGGTACCCTTGCCGCCGGTGGCTCCGTGGCGGGCAATATCTACTTTGATGGTGACATCAAGAAGGCTCTCTATTTTGCCAACGTGTTTGATAAGTCTGCTGCTGCAAGCTGGGTGCTGGCCTAACATGTCGCTACCGTTGCGCCGTATGGGAGGTGAGGTCGTATGCCCAATAAAAAGCTGACGGACGAGTTACTCAATGAACTCCTCGACGCGCCAAACATCGATGGCTATATCAAAGAGCACGACTTTGCCGCCCCGTCGCTTTCGGATTACTTAAAGCAGTTGCTGCAAGAGAAGGGGCTCGAGCGCTCGCGTGTGGTGCGTATGGCCGACCTCAACGAGACCTTTGGCTATCAGATTTTTACCGGTGCGCGGCATCCGAGTCGCAATAAGGTGCTGCAGATTGCCTTTGCAATGGCGCTGTCGATGAAGGAGACCAACCGCGCTCTGACGGCTGCCGGAGTGAGCGTCCTCAACTGTGAGGACTGTCGCGATGCAATCATTATCTTTTGCATCGACCGTGGCTGTAGCCTCCAAAAGGTCAATGAAGAGCTATATCGCTTTGGCGAGGAAACGGTGAGTTAGTGGTCGATGGCTGAGCCGGCGGTGTCACCAGAGCAGCCATGCAAACGATCGGGGTGCGGACACCATGGGGTGTCCGCACCCTGCGTTATGATGGGCACCATGGATACTCAGAGCCCAACATATTCCGATGACGAGCTGACTGCTTCACTTGTCGAGCATTTGGCGTCGCTCGACCGCGATGACAGCTATCGTGTGGAGCGCGTGCTCAAGTGCTCGGATGTCGAGACGACCGAACTCGTCTATTTTGAGGGCTCTGGCGGCGGGTCTCTCGGTCCCTTTGTCCGCAAGCGCATCGATGCTTCGGTGCAGATTGGCGGAGCATATGAGCGCCTGTTTGCGGCCCAGCGCGCCGGTCGTCGTTTTGAGCACTTGCCCCGAATCGTCGATTGCCGCCGTGTGGGCGACGAGCTTGACGTGGTGATGGAGTATGTCGAAGGCGAGACACTCGAGGCCCTGGTGGGACGCTTGGGGACGACGCCCGATTATGCCCGCGGGCTGTATCCCGTTCTGTGTGAAGCGGTGGGCGAGCTGCATGCTGGTTTTGCAGCTGCGGGGGAGCCGGGGATGCCGGTAATCCACCGCGACCTTAAACCCTCGAACATCATCGTATCGGGCGTGAGATACGCGACCGATGCCGGCATGACCTTTTCCTCGCTGGTGATTATTGACCTGGGAATTGCGCGCGTTTGGCGCGATGGCGCCGACGCCGACACCGTCAAGTTTGGCACGCGTTCCTATGCGCCGCCCGAGCAGTTTGGGTTTGGGCAAACGAGCGTCCGCAGCGATATTTACGCGCTTGGCGCGCTGCTGTTCTTTTGCCTGACGGGAACTGACCCCAAGCCTGGGCGTGACATGCGCGAGCAATGCGAGGCGCATGGCATTCCCGTTCCGCTGGCGGATGTGATTTGCATGGCGATGGCGCTCGATCCCGCTAAGCGCTTTGCGAGTGCAAAGGCACTGGGGCATGCTGCGCGTGCGGCATATGAGCTATGTCTCCCTGCACCGTCGCCCGTGACCTTTTCTGCTGCCAGCGTGCCCCGGGCCGCGGTGCCACAGGTGCAGCGGGTACAGCAGCCGGTTGCCCTCACGCTTCCGTCTTCTGCAAGCCGGCGTTCGATCGTCTCTCCCGTGACATCCAAATGTGTGCGTCTGCTCTCGCGTATCCCCGAGCCCGTGGGGCGCATATGGAATGGATGCGTCTATGCGACAACATTGTTGCTGCTGATGGGCAGCCATTTTGCGGTATTTACGCCAACGGGCGAAAACCGAAACTATCCAACGTGGTTTTTGGCGCTTGAGTATTTCTTTATGGTCGATGGCCTGGTGTTGCTCATTACATTCGGAATGCTCGACCGGCGTAGGCTTCGACGTCGTTTTCCCGTGCTCGGTCGGTATCGGGGGAGTGCTTTTGTCGAACTATGGTTCAAGGCGCTCGGGTTTATGTTTGCCGTCATGTGCGTCGTCGTTGTTATCGGCAACGCGACCGGTATCGTCTCCTAGAGAATCGAAAAGGGGCCCCGTTTGGGGCCCCTTTGCAGTTGCACTTAAATACGGTTCATTTGATTGGCGACCTTGTTGTACCAGTCCTGCCACGTGGGCGGGCAGTACTTCTTGGCGGCTGCCGGAGTAAGCGTGGAACCATAGTTGGCGCCCAGGTAGGCAACGTGGGCGGAGACGCCCTCGCTCCAGCTACCAAAGCTACGCCAACCACCGCCGCGGGCACTCCAGCCCCAGGCGTTATAGGAGCCGGCGCAATAGAGGCCCTTGCTGCTCTCGATGCAGGCGATGGCGGGGGACCAACGGGGATCGACGCCGGTATTCCAGGCGGCGACGGCAAAGTTGTAGCCCTGGCCTGCCATGGGGGAGCCGGCAAGGTAGTTATCGATGCGGCTCGTCCACTCGTTAATGAACGAGTCGTAATCGGAGTTACCGCTATTCGAGCTGTTCACCGTGGTGTCGATGGTGGTGTTGGCGTTGTTGGCCTGGCTGTTGGAGTTGTTGCCGCTTACGCCCTCGCCCGAGATCTTCTCGGCGGCAGCGGCCTTGTCGGCCTCGAGCTTTGCCAGCTCGGCAGCATTTTCCTGCTCGGCCTTTGCCTGCGCCTCGCTGCGGAGCTGCTGAGCCTGCGCCAGTGCATCCTCGGCATTCTTTTGCTCGCCTTCGAGCTGAGACTTGGCCTGCTCGAGTTCAGTCTTGTTCTGCTCGAGCTCGGTCTGCATCTTGTTAAGCTCTTCGATCTCGTCGACGCTCGAGCTTGTAATCTGGTTGGTGTATTTGCAGGTGGTGATAAAGTCACCCAAGCTCTGCGTGTTCACCAGGAAGCTCACGATGGGGCTGGTGCCCTTCTGGTACTTATACAGATCGCGCATGGCGGAGCTTGCCTTGGCCTGCTGCTCGGGTAGCTCGGCCTCAATCTTATCGATGTTCGCCTCATTGGAGTCGATCTGCTTTTGCAGATCCTCGAGCTTGGTTCGGGCGTCGTTGTAGGCGCTCGTGGCGTCCTCGATCTTTTTCTGGGCGGCGGAAAGCTGATCCTGCGTTGCCTGCGAGGCGGCATAGGCCGCGACGGGGGAGAGCATCGGCGTGGCCGTCAGCGCGACGGCGAGCGCGGCGCTCGTGATGATACGAGCCGGCTTCGACGCGAAGAGCGCTGCGGTGCGATGGTTCGAATGCTGCATCCAGTCCCTCTGCAATCAATCGTAGGTTATTGGTCGAGGTGTATTCTACTACTGCTTTCGACCTCTACTTGAACCTTAAAGGTTCTAAAGGGTCAAGTTGAACTTGAGGCTTTGGCCTTGACCTGCGGGAATGGTGAATTGTTGAGAAACCATAGAGTTCAACTTTAACGTTACGGCACCCTGTTGTAACTGAATTCTTGGCTGCAAAAGCTACCTCAACGTGGGGTTTTGCAACTATAGGGTTCCTTCGCGGCGAGCCTGCTCCACCTCTTGGAGCGCCTCAGCCGGCGTAAACGAACAGGTGCCGTCACCGAGCTTGACCATCTGTATGTCGTCACCGATATGGACTTCGCCGCCCTGCAGCACGACGCCAAAAATGCCCTCGTGGGGGAAGATGCAGTCGCCGGCGAGATAGTAGATGGCACAGCGGGTGTGGCAGACTTTGCCGATCTGGCTGATTTCGACGAGTACTTCGTTGCCAATCTTGAGCTGCGTGCCCAAGGGGAGTGAGAGCAGGTTGATGCCCTGGGTTGTGAAGTTCTCGCCAAAGTCGCCCTCGTGCACATCGAGCCCGCGCGCCTGCGCCGTCTGGATAGACTCTGCAGCTAAAAAGGAGACCTGACGGTGCCAATGCCCGGCGTGCGCATCGGAGGCGAGGCCAAACTGCTCGATGACGGTGTCGTGCCCGTCGGCGACGGGTGACTTACGCGTGCCTTTGTGCTCCGACGTGTTGATTGAGACGATGCGGGCAGGCCCGTTGTAAGCATCGTTTGCGGTGCGTAGGGGAGCTGCCGTCTGGGCACGATCCGCAAGTTCGCGCTTTGCGGCGTCAATGATGGGGTTGTTGATCGGATGAGCCTGGGGCACAGTGTACCTTTCGACGGGGCGGGCAACATGTTGAATCCTACAACAACGGTGGGTTCATTGCCCGTTGTCGTACACCGGTGATCGCCGCCTTCGTGCTGGATAATTACGCCGATTGCCATAGATACGGTGGAGCTTTGGGTGCCGGCGGCTCGGCACGCTAGAATAAATCAGTTGCACAAAGACCGCCCGTCGTGTGGGCAGTTCTAGATAGGAAGTTTCCATGGCATTGCAGTTTACAGAGCGCGAGTTTATCCCCGTGCTGCTCGGCGGCGACATCAACGCGTATTCGGTGGCGCGCGCTTTCTACGAGGAGTATCAGGTTAAGAGCCTGGTCTTTGGCAAGTACCAGACCGGCCCTGCGTATCGCAGCCAAATTATCGATTACACGCCCAACGTGGATATCGATACCATGCCCGTGATGCTCAAAACCGTCAACGGCATTGCCCAAGCGCATGCCGACAAGACTATTGTCCTTGTGGGCTGCGGCGACAACTATGTCGCTCTCGTGGCTCAAGCCAAGGATGCTCATGAGCTGGCGGATAACATCGTCGCTCCCTACGCGCCCTACAGCATGCTCGAGCAGTGCCAGAAGAAGGAGATCTTCTACGAGCTGTGCGAGAAGCATGGCGTGCCCTATCCGCACACGTTTACCTTTACCAAGGCGATGCTCAATGCCCAGGGTGAGGCGCCTGCCGAAGTGCTCGACCAGATCGATTTTCCTTACCCGATGATTCTGAAGCCTTCCGACGGCATCATGTGGTGGCAGCATGAGTTCGAGGGCCAGAAGAAGGCCTATGAGATTGCCGACCGCGCCGAGCTGGAACAGGTCATTCGCGATTCGTATGCCAGCGGCTACACCGACGATCTGATCTTGCAGGATCGCGTGCCCGGCAACGACGAGTACATGCGCGTGCTCACTAGCTATTCCGACCGCAACGGCAAGGTGCGCATGATGTGCCTGGGCCATGTGCTGCTCGAGGAGCATCAGCCCCACGGTGTCGGCAACCATGCCTGTATCATTACCGAGCCCAACGACGAGCTCATGGGCGGCGTGCGCAAGTTGCTCGAGGACCTTCACTTTGTGGGCTATTCCAACTTTGACGTAAAGTACGACGAGCGCGACGGCTCGTTTAAGTTCTTCGATTTCAACACGCGCCAGGGCCGCAGCAACTACTACGTTACCAACAGCGGCTTTAACGTTGCCAAGTATGTGGTGGACGAGTATGTGTTCAACCGTCCGTTTGAGCCGGAGTTTGTGACGGCTCAGGACGAGGCCCTGTGGATGGTCGTCCCCATGGGCGTCGTCGACAAGTACGTCAAGGATCCCGAGCTGCGCGCTAAGGTGCATCGCCTGGACAAGGAAGGCAAGGGCGCCGACCCTTCGTTTATGAAGGGCGACTTTGTCTTTAACCGCTGGCTGCGCATGTGGCACACCAAGCTGCGCCACTTTAAGCTGTTCAAGACGTATTACAAGTAGATGAGCGCGGCGCCCGTCCGGTTTGCATCGGGCGGGCGCGGGTACGATACGCGCAATTGCGCAAGCGTCACCAAGGAGGCGGCGATGGAAAAGCTGGGAGTTATCGGCGGCATGGGCGCCGAGGCCACGTCGTATTACTACGACCAGGTGGTGCGTCATACGGCTGCTGCCTGCGATCAGGAACATATCGACATGGTGGTGCTCTCCAAGTCGACCATGCCCGACCGCACGTTGGCCATTAAGACCGGCGAGCATGCCAAGCTGCTGGCGACCATGAAAGAGTGTGCCCAGGCACTCGAGTCGCTGGGCTGTGCGCACATTGCGATTCCCTGCAACACGTCGCACTACTTCTACGACCAGATCCAGTCGTTTACGAAGGTGCCGATTATCCACATGCCGCGTGAGTCGGTGCGCTATGCTCTGGCCGGTGCGGTGATGGGGGGGGGGGAGTTCGACCCCAACCTGAGTATGCCGGCCGGGCCGGTGCAGAAGATTGGCAGCATGGGCACCGACGGAACCGTGGGCGCGGGTGTCTACGGCCGCGAATGTAAGGCTGCGGGTGTTGAGGTTGTCTATCCCAGCGAGAAACGTCAGAACGATGTGATGTCGCTTATCTACGATGATGTGAAGGCCGGACGTGAGCCCGATATGGATAAGTTCGACCGCGTGATGTGGGAGTTCGCCCGTAGCGGCTGCGACCGCGTCATTCTGGCCTGCACCGAGCTCTCGGTGTTGCAAAAGTACCGAGAGATGCCCGAGATCACCCTCGACGCCATGGATGTCCTGGTGCGCGAATCCATCATCCGTAGCGGCGCTCCCTACCGCCTCTAGCTTCCGACCTGTCAAAAAGGGACAGGTTTATTTTGGTAGGTTTTATCTGGTGAAACAGTAAAGGCCTCGGCTCGTTTGGTGCGAGCCGAGGCCTTTTGCGTTGGGTGGTTGCTGTCGGTGGTGAACTAGAACAGGAAGCCGATGGCGATGAGGGCGATGCTGACGATGAGCACGGCGATGTCTAGGCCCTTGATGGGGTAGCGCTTGTACGAGCTGGCGCGCGTACGCAGATAGAAGCCGCGTTGTTCTGCCGCCAAGGCTGTGGCATCGGTCTTGCCCACGCTCGAGATGAGCAGCGGCACGCACAGTGGCAGCATGAGCTTAAGCTTCTTGATGGGGTTCTTGGTGTCGTACTCGACGCCGCGTGCGGTCTGCGTCTCCATGATAGCGTTCATCTCCTGACCAAACACCGGCACAAAGCGCAGCGCCGTGGTAAAGGTGAAGGCATAGCGATACGGCACGTGCAGCACCTCGACGCAGGCGTTGGCAAGGTCGTTGAGCTTGGTCACCATGAGCATGAGGATGAGTGGTAATGCCACACCCAGCAGGCGCAGACAGGCCTTCGATCCTGTGATGAGGCCCGTGTCGGTGATAAAACCCCATACCACGTTGCCACCGCGCATAAAGGCCAGCTGGAGCACCAGCATGATAAGCGCGAGCGGAATCAGCAACTTGAGCAGCGAGAACAGACGGTCGACGACGCCGGCATAGGCACCCAGCGCAAGGGTGAGTGCCAAAAAGCCCAGCAGCGCCACGTAGGTGTCGGACAAGAAGATGCCGACGATGATGGCGGCGGCGAGGCCCAGTTTGACGACGGGATTCAGGCGATGCAGCAGCGTATCGCCAGGCATGTAGTCGATGACGTTAACCACGGTGGACCATCTCCTTGGTAATTCGAACGACATCGGTGACCTCGCTCACCTGCGCAAAAGCGGGCGAGACGGAAGATGCCAGACGGCGCGAGAGTTCGATGACCTGGGGCGGCTCAACGTAGGCACGCTGCATGAGATCGATGTTCGAGAATAGCTCGTGCGTGCGGCCGCGGTCGAGGATGCGGCCGTCGGCCATTACCACGATGCGCTCGGCAAAGTCGGAGACAACTTCCATGTCGTGGCAGACCATGATAACGGCGCAGCCGCGCTCGGCCATGGTGCGCACGGTTTCCATGACGGTCATGCACTCGCGGTAGTCAAGGCCGCTCGTGGGCTCGTCGAGCACGACGATCTTGGGCTCAACCACTACGACGGAGGCAAGCGCCACCATTTGGCGCTGGCCGCGCGAAAGCGAGAAGGGCGCCTCGTCGGCCGGCAAGCCAAAGCGATCGATGACCAGCTGGGCGCGACGCAGGGCCTCGGCGCGGTCCATGCCGCCCAGTTCCAAGCCAAAGGCGACCTCGTCGAGCACGGTGTCCTTGCAGATCTGACGGTCGGGGTTTTGGAAGAGGGTCGCGACCTCGCGGGCAATGCGGCTCGTGGGAACGGCTGCGGTATCCAGTCCCGTGACGCGCACGCTGCCCGAGGCGGGCTTGAGCAGGCCCGTGAGCAGCTTGGTGAGCGTGGTCTTGCCGGCACCGTTTTGGCCGACGATACCCACGAGCTCGCCAGGATAGAGCGTCAGGCTAAGGTCGTGTACGGCGGCGCCGCCATTGGGATAGGCAAACTCAACATGGTCGAAGGTGAGTACGGGTTCGGCGTCCTTGGCATGAGGGCGCAACGACGGTGCATGCGGGGAACCGGCGGGCGCCTGAGCTTCGATAGCCGCGTGTGCGGGGTCGACGATGCCCGAAATCATGCGCTCGGCCTCATCGACATCCAAGCAGGGGGTACCGCTTACCAGGCCATCGGCCTCGAGGCTATTGAAGATACGCGTGACGCGAGGGCAGTCGACGCCGATGGCACAGAGCTCGTCGGTATGCGCGAAGACCTCGTGTGGCTCACCCTGCAGCGCAATTTCGCCATGGTTGAGCACGAACACGCGGTTGCAGTACTCCGAGAGCAGGGCGACCTTTTGCTCAACGACGACGATGGTGATTCCAACTGCGCGGTTTGCCTCA
>CAUDAE010000077.1 GCA_958447445.1 uncultured Collinsella sp. | reverse complement strand
AGGGACTGCGTTGTGCGATTCGCATGTCCCTTGGCATTTTTGCCCACAGGGGTTAGCGAAGGTCAAAAACAGAGTGCGCATTTGCTAAGACTGCCGACTCGATGCGCTTTGCGTCACAGTTTTTGAGTGAGGCAATGCGCATCGAGGTCCTTGTGAGCGATCTGATGAGCGACTGTGCGCTTGTTTCTGTGTTTGGCTCGGCTGGCGCATCGGTCTCGAGCAGTAAACGATCGAGTGGAATCTGTCGTGCGTATTCGCGTCCTCGTTTAGATGCGAGCATGCGTTCGTTGACGGAAAAATAACAGCCCGCATTACGCGCGTGGACGAGTTCGTCCGAAGTACCGCTAAACCAGTGGAAGATGATAACGGGGGAGTCGGGGTTTGGGATGAGTAGCCCATGCGATTCGAGGACGTCCAGTACGGCTCCTGCTGAACGAACGGCGTGAATTGATATCACGCGTCCGGTAAGAGGATGCTGCACGAGCGTATCGCAGAGCCGGTCAAATGCCTGTATTTGTAGCGGCTCACTTCCGGCAAAACGAGCGGAAAAGTCGAGCCCGATCTCACCGATGTAGCGCTCTTGGGCAGCAACTTCGCAAAGCAGATTGACTTCGGCAGGACCACAGTGGCCGTCGGCGAGCCACCAGGGGTGGAGGCCGACGCCGGCGATAATGTTTGGGTAGCGGCTGGCCTGCTTTTTTGCTGCCGTGAAGTCGCGTGGGTCGATGCCACAGTCAAAGAGCCCCAGACCCAATGCCGCCGACTCATTGGCCGTAGCATCGGGGCTGAGCATCAAATCAAGGTGACAATGCGTGTCAAAGAATCGCGGTTCCATCGCAGGGCATCCTGCTAGTCCAGGCGCTGGCCATCGGCGCGCACGCGCTCGGTGCCGCGCCCACTGATCTGGCGGATAACCTCGCCGGCAATCATCTGGCCCATGATGGGCGGCATAAAGCTGGCGGTTCCCAGCTCGGTGCGCTCGTGGATGTTGGAAGGGTCGCGGGGCTGTGTCTTAACCGATTCCTCGCAGCTAAACAGTACATGCAGGCTCTTGATTCCGCGCTTCTTGCATTCTTTGCGCATGATGCGGCTCATGGGGTCACGTACCGTATCGAAAATGTCGGCAAAGCGGAGGCACTCGGGATGGAGCTTGTTGGCCCCGCCCATGGAGCTAACCAAACGAATGTCGTGGTCCTGAGCATATTTGGCAATGGTGAGCTTGGCCGAGATGGTGTCGATGGCGTCGACGACGTAGTCGAGCTTGCCGTCCGTCTGCTCCAAAACGCTCGCGAAGAAATCATCGATGTTGTCGCTCAGCAGGTATTCGGTGCGCTTGATGACGGTAGCGGTAGGGTTGATGTCGTGAATCATAGCCTCCATGACGTCGACTTTGCGCTTGCCGACGGTGCTGTGAAAGGCGATGGCCTGGCGATTGATATTGCTGGGCGCGATGATGTCCTTATCCAGAATGACGAAATGACCGATGCCGCCGCGGGCGAGTGCCTCGCAGCAGTTGGAGCCCACGCCTCCGCAGCCGAGCACTAGCACCGTAGCATCGGCGAGCTTATCGAGTGCCTCGCGGCCCATGATAATCTCGAGCTTGGTGTCGCGTGTCTCGATGGGAGTTGCGACTGTGGTTTCGGTCATAAATATCCTCCGATGGGGAAGCAGGTCGTGTTTTAGCTATCGCCATTATAGGTAATCGCCCATAGGTTGCGATGGCGTTTGCTTTGATGTGGTTTGAAGCATTGCGATTAAATAGTTAGACAAACATCTAAATATTGAGTATAGTGTGCACGTCATGAGAGATGATGAGAGGAGGTCTTATGCCGGGAGAGGGTTTTAAGGCGCTGGCCGATCCTACACGGCGTCACATTTTGGAACTGCTGCGCGAGGGCAATTGCACGGCCGGGGAGCTTGCCGAGCATTTTGACATCAGCAAGCCGTCGTTGAGCCATCACTTGGCGACGCTCAAAAACGCCGGGTTGGTGACCGACGAACGTCATGGCCAAAACATCGTTTACAGCTTAAACACCACCGTCATGCAGGACTTGATCGGTTGGTTTATGGGCTTTACAAACACGGAAGGTGATAAGGATGAATAACGAAAACAAGGGCATTCACGCCACGGGGGTATCGTCGCGCGTGTGGGCCATGCTTGTTGTGGTCTGCGCTATTAATGTTGTAGCGCACCTCATGGTGATGCCGAGCCTGCCTGCACAGATTCCCACGCACTGGGGCGCGAACGGCGCCGTCGACGGTTGGGGTCCTAGTTGGATGGCCTCCGCGCTCGGCGTGCTGCCTCTGGCGCTTCTCGCAATGTTCCGCATGGTGCCGCGCATCGACCCCAAGGGCGAGGCATATCGAACCTCGGGCAAGTTCTACCAGGGCTTCGTAATCGCCTTCACCTTGTTCATGTGCGCCATAAGCTGGCTGGGAGAGCTTACGGTCTGGGGCGTGGTGCCGGCGGTCGGTTCGGTTAACGTGCTGATTTCCGGTGTTGTCGGTTTGCTGTTCATCGGCGTAGGCAACTACTTGCCGCGTGTGAAGCAGAACTATACGCTCGGTATCAAGACGCCCTGGGCGCTTGCCGATCCCGAGAACTGGCGCCGTACGCAGCGTTTTGGCGGCGCCTGCTTTATGGTACTGGGTATTGGCCTGATTGTGATGGGCGTGGCAGGCAGCGTGCTTTCGAGTGAAGTCGTCGCCGCGGTGATTGCGGTTCTGGCGTTTGGTTCGGTTGGAGCCGTCTACGTCTACTCGTATCTGTTGTGGCGCAAATCGCAGCGAGCCGCTCGTTAAGGTTGCGGAAAACTAGCGTACGCAGTTCATAGTATGTTCCGGGGGACTTTTCCCAGGTAGTATTAGGGGGTGTGGGCAACCATGCCCCTTTTTATTAGAACGCGCGAACTGCCTCTCCGCTTTTTCCAAAACGGAGAGGGGGAGAAGATTTCCGCAGCTAGATAAGGAGAAATGACTGTGGCGGAGTTCATTTATCAGATGTATCAGGCTCGCAAGGCCCATGGCGACAAGGTGATCCTTGACGACGTGACCCTGAGCTTCTACCCCGGTGCCAAGATCGGCGTCGTGGGCCCCAACGGTATGGGCAAGTCGACCCTGCTCAAGATCATGGCCGGCATCGAGGAAGTCTCCAACGGCGATGCCAAGCTCACCCCCGGCTACACCGTGGGTATCCTGCAGCAGGAGCCGCTGCTCGACGACGACAAGACCGTCATCGAGAACGTGCGCATGGCATTTGGCGACATGATCGCCAAGGTCGATCGCTTCAACAAGATCGGCGAGGAGATGTGCGACCCGGATTGCGACATGGACGCCCTCATGGCCGAGATGGGAAAGCTCCAGGACGAGATCGACGCCGCCGACGGCTGGGATATCGATTCCAAGCTCGGCCAGGCCATGGACGCCCTGCAGCTGCCCGATTCCGACATGCCGGTCAACGTGCTCTCTGGCGGCGAGCGCCGTCGCGTGGCCCTGTGCAAGCTGCTGCTCGAGGCTCCCGACCTGCTGCTGCTCGACGAGCCCACGAACCACCTGGACGCCGAGTCGATCCTGTGGCTCGAGCACTTCCTGCACAACTACCAGGGTGCCGTGCTTGCCGTCACGCACGATCGCTACTTCCTGGATAATGTTGCCGAGTGGATCTGCGAGGTCGACCGCGGTCACCTTTATCCCTACAAGGGCAACTACTCCACGTATCTGGAGACCAAGGCCGCCCGTATCGAGGCGCAGGGTAACCGCGATGCCAAGCTCGCCAAGCGCATGGAGGCCGAGCTCGAGTGGGTGCGCAGCTCGCCCAAAGCTCGTCAGGCCAAGAACAAGGCCCGTCTGGCTCGCTATGAGGAGATGGAGGCCGAGGCCCGCGCAAGCCAGAAGCTCGACTGGACCGACATCCGCATCCCTGTGGGCCCGCGTCTGGGCAACAAGGTGCTCGAGGCCCATCACCTGCACAAGGAGTTCGATGGCCGTGTGCTCATCGACGACCTTTCGTTCACCCTGCCGCGCAACGGCATCGTGGGCGTCATCGGCCCCAACGGTGTCGGTAAGACCACACTGTTCAAGACGATTGTGGGTCTGGAGCCGCTGACTTCGGGCGAGCTCGAGGTGGGCGAGACCGTCAAGATTTCTTACGTCGACCAGAACCGTTCTGGCATCGACCCCGATAAGAACCTGTGGGAGGTCGTCTCGGATGGCCTGGACCACATGATGGTCGGCGAGACCGAGGTCCCCAGCCGCGCGTACGTGGCGAGCTTTGGCTTTAAGGGCCAGGACCAGCAGAAGCGCGCCGGCGTACTCTCCGGTGGCGAGCGCAACCGTCTGAACTTGGCGCTTACGCTCAAGCAGGGCGGCAACCTGCTGCTCCTCGACGAGCCCACGAACGACCTCGACGTCGAGACGCTGTCCTCGCTCGAAGCGGCACTGCTCGAGTTCCCGGGCTGTTCGGTGGTCATTAGCCACGACCGTATGTTCCTGGACCGCGTCGCCACGCACATTCTGGCGTGGGAGGGCACCGACGAGAATCCGGGCAACTGGTATTGGTTCGAGGGCAACTTCGAGGCCTATCAGTCCAACCGCATCGAGCGCCTGGGCGAGGACGCAGCCCAGCCGCATCGTATCCACCGCAAGTTGACGCGTGACTAGATTGTTACGCGGTTTTCCAAACCGCGTAACTGCTCGACGCTGCGCGGGCCGCAAGCACCCCATCTTGCCGTTCAAACCGTCGCTCGCGTACCGAAGTACGCGTCGCTCCTCTTTCACGGCAACCTGGGGCACTTGCGGCCCGCTCGCTGTTGGTCACGGAACATCAACAAATAAAAACGGCTCAAATCCTGATTAGGATTTGAGCCGTTTGTCGTTACTGCTCGGGTTCTTCGACTTTATCGATGGTCCAGGCGGCTCCGAGGCCGCCGGTGGTGTTGCGGCGGATGCGCACGGTGACTTCGTGGCGCTCGCCGGCCTGCGTGTAGCGCAGGGGGAAGATTGCGCGGTTTCGCGCGGCCTCGATGGTACCGCGCTCGCGGGCGATCCAGTAGTACTCGCCGACAATGCCGAGGGTGTCGGCGCCGTAGGGGAGATAGGTCGACAACTGGTGCAGAAGCGGACCGGGGCAGAAGACCTCGGTTGCGAAATCGACGGGGAAGTCCTCGGGGATGGTCGGTGCCGCGGGTGCGGGGGTTGGGGCCGCTACGGGTACCGAAGCCGGTGCCGGTGCGGGAATTTGGTCGCAAGCAGAGGCGGGCACGGATCCGATGACGGGTGCGGGCTCCGGCGTCGTTTTCGGCTTGATCGTGGAATCTGCGGGCTTCACGGTGACGGGCGCGTCTGCAGCTGCAGTTTCAACCTCAACCTGCGTCGCGTTCTCGTTCTCGACGCTCGACTTTGCCTCGATGGGCGTGGATGCCATGGTGGTGATGCCGGCGTTGGCGTTCTCGGGGTCATAGACGACCGTGAGCGAGATGGCGGGCTGCGGCGTCTCGGGCTCCGGTGTCGACTCGGTAGCGTCTTGATCGTCGGGCTCGTCGGGCTGATCGTCCTCGGCCTCGTCGCCAAAGACATCGCTGTTTTGGAACGCAGGCGTTTCGGGCTGGTCAGTGGCTTCTTCGGTTGTCGACTTGGGAGCCTCGTTGAGCTCGGCAGTGGCTTCCTGCTCGGATATGACTTCGGAATCGGTCGTGGCAGTGATTTCGGTTTCGGCTTCTGCTGTTACCTCAATAGCGGCTTCGATCTCGGGCTCGGGCTCGGGCTCCGGAGCGACTTCGGCCACGGGCTCGGGCTCGGCGCGCTTAACGTGCTTGAGGCGCACGGCCTTGAGGTCCTTCTCGCCGCGCTTTTTCTTTTTGTAGGACTGCTTGGCTCCCTTGGCTGCCTTGGGCTTGTCCTCGCCCTTGGCAAGGGCGGCATCCCAGGCCTCGTTGGCGATGACAGTGGCATACAGGCGACCGCCCTTAAAGACGGTCAGCTTAATGCAGTCGTCGAGCTCCTCGAGCAGCTCGCGCGTGGACTCGAAGCCCAGGTCATAAGCGGCCATGTCACCAGCGGCGAGTGCCTCCTCGACCTGCGTCATAAACGTTTGCTTGCCGCATCCGATTGCATCGCGCAGCAGGCGATACAGATAGATGTGGTTGCCCAGCGAAAGCGTGGGCCTAACTATTGTCTTGCTCATGGCAAATCTCCTCTTTACACACCAAAGCATCTTACCATCGCACGGGGCTTGCCATCTCCTCGCCCAAGGCAAACGGGCGCGACCGTTGCCGGTTCGCGCCCGTTATGCAGGTCGGTTATCTATGAGAGGCAAACGCGCTTAGTTGCCCGACGTCGTGCCTTGGCTCGAGCTGTCAGATGCCGTGCCGGACGCGGTTCCGCCCGAGCTATTAGTGCTGCTGTTGTCGGTAGATCCCGTGCCCGATGTATTGCCGCTCGTCTGGTCGCCCGTGCTCGGTTGAGAGCCGTCGGTCGTTTGGCTTGAGTCGATCGTGCCGGATTGCGTGTCGCTGTTGTTCGCAGAGGAATCGACGTCCTGCGATTGATTGGGGGTGTTCGATGACGAGTCAGTGGATGCGGAGGTGCCCTGCGGGTCGTCCTGCTGGCTTTGCGATTGACCTGAGCTATCCGCGTCGTGCTCGGTCGTATGCGACGAAAGGATTGGCTCGGGGCGCTCACCCAGACCCTCACCGGCGGTGGTGATAAGGATGGCGCCGGCGCAGGCGATGACCGCGACAATGGCGATGGCGATCGAGAAGACGATGACCTTCTTTTGCGTCTGACTGCGCTCTGCCGCCGCCTTGGCGCGCAGGCTGTCGGGAGCAACGCGCGCCGTGGTCGCGCGCCCCGCAATCTGGCGCATCTCCTGCGTAGTCGCGGCGCCGCCCAGGTGCTCCTCGGCATTAAACTCAACGGGCTCATAGGCGCCGGCGGGGTAGTCGACGGCGGCGTGCGTACCTTTGAGGGCTTCGGCGCTGGCAGAGATAAAGTGGCGGTAGACCTGCGAGGACACAACGGTGATAACCGAGCTCACGGCGGCACCAATTACTGAACCAGCGATACCAATCTTGGAGGCAAGCGCGACGCTCGTGGCGGCAGCTGCGGCGCCGGCGATGATCTGGGGAATGGAAATGTCGTCGAACAGGCCCTTTTTGGGCGCGATGGCCATGGTCTGTCCGATGGAATGGTTCTCGTGCACGCCGTTGTTGAGCGATGCTGGCGTCATGACGCGCGTGCGCGGTGCGTCGGTGTACTTGGTTGTCATACGGGGTCCTCCCGGTGTAAATCTGCTTCGTTTCGTGTAGCCATCAGGGTACCCACCAGATGTGAATCGTACGTGACATTTAACAGATACCATCAACTCATCAATAGCTCACCAAGTTGGTGGGATGCGGTTGCGCCCGGCGGTTGAACTACAATAGGGCTTGCTAATTGTGTTGAATGGCGTCTACGCACGGGAGCATTCTTATGAATCTTCACCTTTCTCAGTCTGATGGCTTTTTGCGTGTGGCGGCGGCTTCGCCGCGGATTCGCGTGGCCGATGTCGAGGGCAATGCCGAGGTTGCGCTGGCAGCTGTTCGCGAGGCTGCCGAGCGCGGCGTTCGCGCGCTGGTGTTGCCCGAGCTCAACTTGTGCGGCTATACCGCGGCCGACCTGTTCCATAACCGCACGCTGCTGCATGCCTGCGAGGCCGCTCTGGTGCATATCCTCGATGAGACTCGTGAGCTGTCGATTGTCTTTACCATCGGTCTTCCCGTTGCGGTTGCCGAGAATATCTACAACTGCGCCGCCGTGTGCTGCGCGGGCGAGCTTTTGGGCTTCACGGCCAAGAAGTATCTGCCCAACTATGGCGAGTTCTACGAGCGCCGCTGGTTTGCTCCGGCGCCCGCAGATCCTGTGTGGGTTGAGTTTGCCGGTCAGGGTCCGGTTCCGCTGGGTTCGGGGCTTCTCTACCGCTGCTGTGATGAAGGTGCCGAGGATATGGTGCTGGGCGTTGAGATCTGCGAGGATCTGTGGGTGCCGGCGCCCCCTTCGACCGAGATGGCGCTTGCCGGTGCGACGGTGATCCTCAACCCGTCGGCCTCGGACGAGATTATCGGTAAGGCAGACTATCGCCGCAGCCTCATCTCCAATCAGAGTGCGCGCCTCTACTGTGCCTATGCCTATGCAGACGCGAGCGAGGGCGAGTCCACGACCGATATGGTCTTTGCGGGCGAGAACCTCGTCTACGAAAACGGCTCTAAGCTGGCGGCGACGAAGCTCCTTACCTGCGATATGGCGGTTGCCGATGTTGACCTCGACCGTCTGGTTGCCGAGCGCCGTCGCTCGACAACGTGGACGCGCGCGGACGATGCGCCGGAGGCCACAACCGTTGAATTTTCGTTTGAGGGCGTGCTGGCCAAAGAGCCTGTCCTGCGCGATGCACTCGACATCGACCGTGTCTTCCCCCGTGCTCCCTTTGTGCCGGCCGATCACGGCGACTTGGCAGAGCGCTGCGAGACGATCCTCGATCTGCAGACTGCGGGCCTCAAGACCCGCCTTGCCCACACGGGTACCAAGGCTACGGTCATCGGCCTTTCGGGCGGCCTGGACTCCACGCTGGCACTGCTTGTAACCGTGCGTGCCTTCGATGCGCTGGGGCTGCCGCGCACCGGTATCACAGCCGTGTCCATGCCTGGCTTTGGCACGACGCATCGCACCAAGTCCAATGCCGAGTCGCTTGCCCGCGACCTGGGTGTGAGCTTCCGCGAGGTTTCGATCCACGCGGCTGTGGAGCAGCACTTCAAGGACATTGAGCACGATCCGACCGTGCAGGACGTGACCTACGAGAACAGCCAGGCCCGCGAGCGTACGCAGATTCTGATGGATCTGGCCAACCAGGCTGGCGGTTTTGTCATCGGCACGGGCGACCTGTCGGAGCTGGCGCTCGGCTGGGCTACCTATAACGGCGACCACATGAGCATGTACGCCGTCAACGCGAGCGTGCCCAAGACGCTCGTGCGTCACTTGGTGCGCTATGCCGCCGATGTCTTTGGCGGGCGTATTGCCGAGGTCTTGCTCGACATCCTCGATACGCCGGTGTCCCCCGAGCTTCTGCCGCCCACGGGCGATGGCGAGATTGCACAGAAGACCGAGGATTTGGTGGGGCCGTACGAGCTGCACGATTACTTCCTCTATTACCTGCTGCGTTTTGGCTTTGAGCCGGGCAAGATCTACCGCATGGCGCTCAAGAGCTTCGAGGGCGTCTACGACGCCAAGACCGTCCACACGTGGTTGCGTAC
>CAUDAE010000076.1 GCA_958447445.1 uncultured Collinsella sp. | reverse complement strand
GATGGTGCCCTTGCCATGGCACGCTCCATGGACCCCGATTCCGCGGGTTCGCAGTTCTACTTCTGCCTGGGTGCCCAGCATAACCTCGATTCCGGTTACACCGTCTTTGGTACCACGGTCGAGGGTCTCGATGTGATTTCGCAGCTGCGTGCCGGCGACGAGATCGTCCATGTCGAGATCGTTCACGAGTAAAGGGGACTTCCTTGAATAGCCAGCTGATCCAACAGGGCCGCGCCGCTTACCGCGCGGGTGATTTTTCCGCTGCAGCCCAGATGCTTGGGGCGGCAAAAACTCCCGATGAGATTATGGGCGAGGCCGATCACCTTCGTGGCAACGCCTTGATGCACCTGGGCATGTATGCCGAGGCCGCCGAGGCCTACGCCGCTGCCCTCAATGACGGCACCTACGGCAAGCGCGGCGCGCTGCTCACCAACCGCGGCAAGGCGCTCGCCGCCGTGGGCGACTACACGACGGCCGCCCAGGTGTTCTCTGCTGCTACGCAGGATGCTTCCTATGCCACGCCGTTCAAGGCCTATCTGGGCCTGGGCAATGCGCTGTTCCAGTCGGGCGACTATGCCAACGCGGGTACTGCCTTTCGTCAGGCCGCCATCGACGGCGCCAATCCGGCTCCTGCCGCCGCACTCGGCGAGCTCGGTCGTTGCTTCATTAAGCTTGGCCGTCCGGCGGATGCCGTGGAGACCTACCGCACGGCTATCGACTTTGCCGGTCCCCGCGACGACACGCGTGCGCTCAACGCCGGCATGGGTCAGGCGCTTTCTGCCGCCGGCCGCCCCTCCGACGCACTCGACGCCTTTAACGCCGCTACTGCCGATGGCATCTACCAGCTCACCTCCGAGCAGGCCGATGAGCTTGCCCGCGTGCACGATTCGCTTGCCGCGCTGTCTGCCCAGACGGCTATGGCCACGGCTCCGGCGCCCGCGATGGACGCTCCTGCCGTCGATCCGCTCGATCCTACGGGCGCGACCGGCCAGTTTATGCCCGATCCCTCGGACACCGGCTTCTTTACGCTGTCCGAGTCCGAGATGGTCCAGCAGGACCGTCAGGATCGTAAGCAGGCCAAGGTCCGTCGTCGCCATCGCCACACGGGCCTCAAAGTCTTCATCGTGCTGCTTCTGCTCATTTTGATCGCCGCGGGCGGTCTGGGCTTTGCCTACACGCGCGGCTTTGGCTTCCCGTCTCAGGAGTCTGTCGTTACCGATCTGTTCCAGGCTGCCGGCGACGGTGACACCGCAAAGGCCGAGTCTTGCCTGGCCTCGAGCCTGTCCGAGGACGCCAAGTCGATGATCATCTCCTCGATTCCGCAGGGTGCCACCGTGTCCGTCGAGGGTATGGATCAGTCCATGACCGAGACGACCGCCAAGGTTAAGGCTTCGCTGTCCAAGGGCGGCGAGCAGGAGTACACCGTCAAATTCGTGCGCTCCGACAGCCATATCGGCTGGGCCGTTTCCTCGCTCGATATGGATTTCTCGGCTGCTGACAACCAGTAGTGACCTTATGGGATTTAGCTTTGCCCGGCGCTTCACCGCAAGTGAGGTGCCGGGCTTGCGTTAGTATGATGAGCTAGTAGTTTTCCAGCAATCATCCAACACATCAGGAGTTGCGTTGTTTTCTTTGATGGATATGTTCTTCGGTAGCTATGCGGGCGATCTTGCCATCGACCTCGGCACCGCAAATACGCTTGTCTCCGTGCGCGGCAAGGGCATCGTCATCCGCGAGCCCTCCGTCGTCGCCATCGACAAGAACGACGAGCGCATCCTGGCGGTCGGTATCGAGGCAAAGCGCATGCTCGGCCGTACGCCCGGCAACATCGTGGCCGTTCGTCCCCTGAAGGACGGCGTCATCGCCGACTTCGACGTTACCGAGGCCATGCTTCGCTACTTTATCGACAAGGCGTCCGAGAAGCGCTATCCGTGGACTCCGCGTCCGCGTGTTGTCGTCTGCGTTCCCTCCGGCGTCACGTCGGTCGAGAAGCGCGCTGTCTTTGAGGCCACGATCCAGGCCGGCGCTCGCCAGGCCTACCTGATCGAGGAGCCCATGGCTGCTGCTATCGGCGCCGACCTGCCCGTCGAGGAGCCCACCGGCTCCATGGTCATCGACATCGGTGGCGGTACCACCGAGGTTGCCGTTATCGCTATGGGCGGCATCGTCGTCTCGCAGTCCATCCGTATTGCCGGCGACGAGTTCGATCAGGCCATCCTCACGCACGTTCGCGATGCCTACAACCTTGCCATCGGCGAGCGTACGGCAGAGGACATCAAGATCAAGGTCGGTTCCGCCGTGCCGCTCAAGGACGAGCTCGACGTCGAGGTCAACGGCCGCGACGTGATCACCGGTCTGCCCAAGACCGTGCGCATCGAGAGCGAGGAGATTCGTCGCGCGCTCAACAAGCCGCTCGACGAGATGGCCAAGGCCGTCAAGGACGCACTCGACGCTACGCCTCCCGATCTTGCCTCGGACCTTATGTACTACGGCATTTTGCTGACTGGTGGCGGCGCGCTGCTGCGCGGTCTCGACGTGCGCCTGCGCGATGAGACCGGTGTTTCGGTCAACGTCAGCCCCACGGCGCTCGATAACGTCGTTAACGGCTGTGCCCGCGTGCTCGAGGCCAATGCGTTTGATGGCGGCTTCGTCCAGACCAATGCTTAATTTCCAAAAGGTGGATTCCATTTGGCACGATCTTCGGGTTTCTCCACAAATTTGAATACCAAGCGACAATCAACGGGTATGCGCCCGTTGATTGTTTTCAGCCTGATTTCGGTGTTGCTGCTCACGTTTTACATCCGCGAGGGCGAGGCAGGACCGATTCATGCCGTGCGTTCGGGCGTAACGACGATTACCTCGCCGGTGCGCTTTGTGGGTTCGGCTGTGGCGGCTCCTTTCAATGCCATCGGCAACGTGTTCTCTAACCTTACGGCGTCGCAGGACACGCTCGACGAGCTCAAGAAGCAAAACGAGGAGCTGACCTCTAAGGTTGCTGAGCTCTCCGAGGCTCAAAAGACCGCTGAGCGTCTGGAGGGGCTGGTCGGCCTGCAGTCGACCTACAACCTTAAATCGACCGCAGCTCGTATCGTCGGTGCCTCGGGCGATGCCTGGACCTCGACCGTCACGATCGACAAGGGCTCTGCCGATGGCCTTACCATCAACATGCCCGTGACGAGTTCGGCCGGTGTTATCGGCCAGATCATCGAGGTTTCGGCCAAAACGTCGACCGTGCGCCTGATTGGCGACGAGAACTCCGGCGTATCCGCCATGGTGCAGGACACGCGCGCCCAGGGTATGCTGCAGGGTCAGGCTGACGGCACGCTGCGTCTTGAGTACGTGAGCGTCGACTCCGACGTTAAGGTTGGCGACATCATCGTGACCTCTGGCATCGGTGGCGTGTTCCCCAAGGGTCTACCGCTCGGCACCGTCTCGTCGGTTGAGAAATCTGCAAACGATGTGTACTACACCATTGTGGTGCGCGCCCAGACCACGGCCGAGAACAACGAGGAAGTGCTGGTCATTACCTCACTGACCGACGAACAGTCGGCCTCGGATGAGGACGTGAGCACCGCTAATAGCACGCCGCAGGGAACGTCGCGCGATGCTGCGACCAAGACGAAGGACGAGAGCTCGGATGACAGTTCCGACACGTCCGAGACGACCGATTCCGGCTCGAGTGAATAGGGGGCATGTCCATGGATCTACACGAGCAGGGGATGAGCTCCCGTACGTTTGTGATCGCCGCCATCGTGTGCGTGCTGCTGCAGGCAGGCCTGGCACCGCAGATCTCCATTGCGGGCGGTCGCGTCAACTTCATGATTATCCTGTTGTGCCTAAGCGTGTTCTCGGGCGACCCGACCCGTGCCGTCGTGTGCGGTTTTTGCAGCGGCTTGTTTTATGACCTGTCCGCTGCCGTGCCGGTGGGCGTTATGTCGCTCCTGCTGACCGTGGGTTCTTTTGCCCTGGTGCACAGCGCCGTCGGTCAGACGGGCGGTACCCCGAGTGCGCGCGGCATCACCGTGGGCGCCTTCGCGCTCGTCATTAATGTGATCTACAGCATCATCTTGCTGTTTATGGGTTTGGAGACGAGCTTTGTCGTGGCGATCTTCGGCCATGCGCTGCCGTCCTCGATCCTGACGGGTCTGGTTGCCATTCCGTTTTTGATGTCCGGCGTCGTGCCGCAGTCCGGCTATGGATTCTCCGCACGTGGCGGACGCCAGACGGGTATGCGCTTTAAGCCCAAGACCCGCAAGCTCAAATAGGGGAGGCCCGTAGATGTCTTCCCAGTTGACGGTTATTATCGCCGGTATCGTGCTGGTTGTGGCCATCGTGGTCGCGCTGGTCATCATGCGTCGTGGCGATTCCCGTTTTACCTACGATACGCAGCATGGAACGGCCCCGCGCGCCACCGAGGGCGAGGGCAATACCGCGGCGACCGCCTTTAAGGGCCGCTTTTCCATCCTCACCACGGGTGTGGGCGCGATGTTTGCGGCGCTCGCCGTCAAGCTGTGGGGCATGCAGATGGTCTCGTCGGACTATTACGAGAAGCAGGCCAATAGTAATCAGACTCGCACCGTTACCACTCCTGCTGTGCGCGGCCGCATCCTCGACCGCAATGGCGTGGCGCTTGTCCAGAACCGTCCCTCACTTGCTGTCGTGGCCTACCGCGACCTTGCCGAGGATGAGGTCCTGGTTCGCCATCTTGCCAACGTGCTTGGAATGCCTTACGTGGCGGTCCTTCGCAATATTCAGGACAATACAGAGGGCGCTCAGAGCCTGCATACCATCGCGACGGACGTCCGTCGCTCCACGGTTGCCTATATTCAGGAGCATGCCGGCGAGTTCCCGGGCGTCAAGATTGCCGAGCGTACCGAGCGCCAGTATCCATATGGCGAGACGGCATGCCATATCTTGGGCTATACCGGCACCATTACCTCCGAGCAGCTCGAGGCCCAGAATAAGAAAACCTCTGGGGATGATGATGCTTCTGCTGGCAAGATTACGTACCAGTCGGGCGGTATCGTGGGCCAGGCGGGCGTTGAGAGCTACTACGAAAACCTGCTGCAGGGTATTCGTGGCGAGCAGACCGTCAAGGTCGATGCCTCGGGCAATGTGACCGGTCAGGCCGGCGCCGTGCCCGCGAAGGCCGGCTCCGACATTAAGCTCACGCTCGACCTTAAGATCCAACAGGCCTGCGAGACGGCACTGGCGAGCGCTATCGAGCTTGCCAAGACCACTGGCTACAGCAATGCCGGCAACGGCGCTGTGGTGTGTCTCGATCCCAACAATGGCGAGATCCTGGGCATGGCGAGCGAGCCCAAGTTCGATCCGTCCGTCTTTATCGGCGGCGTCTCAAATGACGTGTGGACCGAGCTCAATGATGACAAGGGTTCGCACCCGCTGCTCAACCGCGCCATTAGCGGACAGTACATGTCGGCCTCGACCATTAAGCCGCTCTCGGCGCTGGCCGGTCTTGAGTTTGGAACCTACACTTCAACGCAGACAACCAACTGCACGGGCTATTGGACGGGCCTGGGCAAGGCTTGGGGCAAGCGCTGCTGGCTGACGTCTGGCCACGGCACCATGACGCTGCAGTCGGGTATCGCCAACTCGTGCGACCCCGTCTTCTACGACATGGGCAAGGCGTTCTTTTATGACGAGCAACATCCCGAGGGCCTGCAGGAGGTCTTTCGTCGCTGGGGTCTAGGCAAGACCTGCGGTATCGATCTGCCGAGTGAGGGCGCGGGCCGTATTCCCGATGCCGAGTGGAAAGAGTCGTACTTCACCGACGCCTCTGCCGAGGACCGCAAGTGGAATGCCGGCGATATGACCAACATTGCCATCGGTCAGGGTGACAGTCTGGTGACGCCCCTGCAGATGGCGTGTGCCTATATGGGTCTTGCCAACGGCGGCAAACAGTACGTGCCTCACGTGTTTTTGTCTGCCGTGTCGCGCGATGGCGACGGCGATGCCTATAAGTACAACGGCAAGGGCAAGAAGAAGCGCTTGGTGGCCAAGATCAACAGCGATTCGGATTTGGCTCTTGTTCGCAACGGCATGCACGACGTGATTTACACGGCATCGACGTCCCTGGCGGCGCACTTTGGCACCCTGACGCCGCAGGTATACGGCAAGTCGGGCACGGGCGAGAAAAGCGGCGAGGACGAATACGCGTGGTTCTGCGCCTATGCACCGGCCGATGACCCCAAGTATGTCATCGCTACTGTCCTGGAGCAGGGCGGCGGCGGCTCAGATACCGCGATGCATGTCGTGCGCGACGTGCTCGGCGTGATTTATGGCGAGCCCGATACCTCTTCGGCCTCGGGCGATTCTTCGGTTCGATAGGAGGTTGCGATGGATTTTTCTCCGGCGGATCTGTTCCGTTCAACCAAGACCGGCTCTCGCAGCAGCCTGGACCGCGTCAACAAGCAACTTTCGGCCTCGCGCGGCACGTTTCGCCAAAAGGTGCATATCGGTGTGCTCGTGGCTACTGTGGCGCTCGTCGCCTACGGTGCCATCATTATCTGGTCGGCTTCGCAGTTTAAGGCCGATGCTTCGTTCTCACGCCATCTACTTGGAATTGGCATCGGAGCGGTGCTGGCGGTGCTGGTCTGGCGTACCGATCTGCGCGGTATTTCCAATTTCTCGACGGCGTTGCTCGTCATCGACCTGATCGTGATCTTCTCGCCCAAGATTCCGGGTCTGTCCTATACGGGCGGTCTGGGCATGACGGGCTGGATCAAGATTCCCGGTATCGGCTTGACATTCCAGCCGGTTGAGCTTGCCAAGCTCATCACCATCTTCTTTATTGCTACGCTTGGCTCGCAGTATAACGGTCGCATCGATACCGTTCGTGACTACGTCAAGCTCTGCGGCATGCTGTCCATTCCGTTTTTGGCTGTCGTTGCCATGGGCGACCTGGGCTCGGGCCTGGTCGTGCTGGTTTCGGGCGCCATCGTCATTTGTATGAGCGGTGCACGCCGCGAATGGGTGCTGTCGACCCTGGCCCTGCTCGTGGGCCTGGTGGCCCTTGTCCTGGCGCTCGATTCGGTCTTTGATTCGTTGCTCGGCCACGATGTGCTCATCAAGCAGTATCAGATGAACCGTCTGACGGTCTTTATCGACCCCGATAATGCCGATTCGGACGATGCCTACAACCTGCAGCAGTCGCTTATCGCCGTTGGCTCGGGCGGCTTCTTTGGTAAGGGTTTGGGCCATGCGACGCAGTCGGCCGGCGGCTTTCTGCCTGAGTTCCACACCGACTTCGTCTTCGCCTTCCTGTCCGAGACCTTTGGTTTTTGCGGTTCCTTTTTGCTCCTGTGCCTCTACGTGCTGCTGATCTTTTCGACGATTCGCGTCGCCTTTAAGTGCGAGTCGCTCTTCTTGCGGCTCTCATGCGTAGGTATCGTCGGCATGTGGGCATTCCAGACCTTCGAGAACATCGGCATGTGCATCGGCATGATGCCGATTACCGGTATTCCGCTACCGTTTATTAGCTTTGGTTCGTCTTCGATGATGATCCAGCTGCTGACGGTGGGTATCGTACAATCCATATGGCGGCATCGTTCGGGCGCCGCGTAACCGCTGGAGGGGTTTGCTATGAAAATTCCCGTAGATAAGCTGACCCGCGCTTTTAAGATGGGCGCGTCCGTTAAGAAGGATTCCGATACGCCGGTGCGCGTCTCGGTCTATCTGGATTCGTCCGCCTCGCGCTTTCTGGCCGAGACGGTGCGTGACGCCTTTGTGCCGCAGACGACCTCGGGCATTGTGCGCGTCGAGCGTCTGGGGGAGGAGCGAATTGCTCCAAAGACCGATACCGATGTGGTGCTGGTGCTCTCGTGTGGTTCCGACCGCTTGGAGAGTGCCGTGCAGGAGCTCGTGATCGCCGGCGCGCCCGTGTGCGTGCTTGCCGAGTCTGCTGTGGAGGGGCCGTTTATCGAGGAGGCCACGCCCAGGCTCGGCGTGGTAGCGGCAATCGATAAGACGTATCTGCTCGAGACGCTTGCCCGCTGGATTCTCGATCGCACCGACAAGGAAACGGCTTTTGCGGCGAACTTTGCCTTCATGCGCATCGCGGCGGCCAACCGTATCATCACCTCGTGCGCGCTCACCAATATGGCGACCGGTGCACTGGTGTTTTTGCCGGGCGCCGATTATCCCGTTATGGCGCTGGCGCAGGTGGGCATGCTCTTTGAGCTCGCTGCCGTCTTTGGACGCGGCATTAAACCCGAGCGTGGCTACGAGGTCGCGGGCGTGCTTGCCGGCGGTCTTGTGATCCGCGCGGTCACCCGCGCACTCGTCAAGCAGACGCCGCATATTGGGTTTGCCGTCAAGGCGCTCACTGCCGCCGCGGGCACCTATGGCATGGGCCGTGCGCTCGTTTCGCTCTACGAGCGCGATGTCGACTACAGCCGTGCCAACGAGGTGGTCACTGCCACGTTCTCCCGCGTTCGCGATCTGGTGACCACGGTCGCAGGCGCTACCCGTCCTATGGCGTCCTACCAAGACGCATCCGATCTCGCAGCTTAGGGGTTTTCCGTTGCGCGTTGCATACCAAGACTGTTTTCATTTAATTGAGCCGTTGCTCGCCAAGGTCGAGAAGCCGAGTCGCTATATCGATCACGAGTGGGGCACGCTTTCCAAGGCCGATGCCGACTACCGTTGCTGCCTGATCTACCCGGATGTGTACGAGGTCGGTCTGCCCAACCAGGGCATCGCCATCCTCTACAACATCCTTAACCAGGCCGAGGGCATCTCCTGCGAGCGCGGCTATGTGCCGTGGCCCGATATGGGTGACGCCATGCGCGAGGCAGGCATTCCGCTGCTCTCGCTCGAGGGTGCAGCGCCGGTTGCTTCGTTTGATATCGTCGGCCTGCATGTGCCGCACGAGATGGCGGTGACGAACTTCCTCGAGGCACTCGACCTCGCTGGTATTCCGCTGTTAGCGGCTGACCGCACCGAGGACGACCCCATTATCATCGCCGGCGGCCCCTCGGTGTACAACCCCGAGCCGTACGCGGCCTTCTTCGATGCCATCCTCATCGGTGAGGGCGAGGAATCGCTGCTCGAGACCTGCCAGCTGCATCGCCGCCTGCGTGATGAAGGAGTCCCGCGCGCGCAGATTGTCGAGCAGCTTGCATCCATTGCTGGCAACTACGTGCCGTCGCTCTATGAGGTTCGTCACGACGAGCCCTGCTCGCCGCATGGCTACACCGTGCCGCGTGAGGGCAAGGATGCGCCGACCGTGGTCTACAAGCGCGTCGTCGAGGATTTCGGCGCCACGAATCCG
>CAUDAE010000075.1 GCA_958447445.1 uncultured Collinsella sp. | reverse complement strand
AATGGTATACGGGTGCATCATCGACGTCTTCAATACAGAAAATATCAGTGCGGAAAGTTTTCAGAGCTTTACCCTGTAGGGTCCCTGCCGCCACGTGGCAATCAGAGAATCTGGAGTTGTCGGCGTCTTGGCTACGAGTTGGGGCTGAGAATCTGAATGGTCGGGTGTCGTTGTTGGAAGCGCAGGCGATGCCAGCGGTGATCACTTTGGGACCGAGATGTTGGCTGCGGTTCGATGTCTGGCCACCGGAAAGCGTGTCCCGGTTTGAAGGCGGATTGCTGGATGTAGCTTCCGCTTGGGGGCTGTATGGGAAACTGCGGGACGGAATTTTGCTTTATTGTGGGTCGCACTTTCCGCAACGCGCCTCAACCGGAAAGCGTGTCCCAGAATTTGTGCTCGAAATGGGATGGAGTTTCCGCCGCCCACCTGCTAGCAAAAAGGCCTCCGGAGCTGTTGCTCTGGAGGCCTTTCGTTTACTTGCAAATGCGCGCGTTAGTTGTTCTTGGTCAGACGCTCGACGTCGTGGGCGATCATGTATTCCTCGTCGGTGGGGATGACCATGACCGTGACGGCGGAACCGGCGGCACTGATAACCTGCGGGCCGTTGCCCACAGCCTCGCGGTTCTTGTTGTTGTCGATGCGTACGCCCAGCCACTCAAAGCAGTCGCAGAAGGCCTTGCGGATCGACCAGTCGTTCTCGCCGATGCCGGCGGTAAAGGTGATGGTGTCCACGCCCGCCATGGAAGCGATCATGGAGCCGGCCTGCTGCATGGCCTTGTAGGCGAACATATCGAAGGCGAGCAGGCAGCGCTCGTCGCCCTCGGAGGCGCGTGTACGGATGTCGCGGGCGTCGTTGGAGATGCCCGAGATGGCAAGCAGACCAGACTGCTTGTTCATCATGTCATCAACTTCCTGATAGCTGTAGCCGCCCTCGCGCTGGAGGTAGCACACGGTAGCCGGGTCAATGGAACCACAGCGAGTGCCCATCATCAGGCCGTCAAGCGGCGTGAGGCCCATCGTGGTGTCGCGGCACACGCCGTCCTCAATGGCGGCAAGCGAAGCACCGTTGCCCAAATGGCACGAAAGCAGGCGGTGGCAGCGCGAGCCCAGGATCTCCTTGGCCATCATCCACTCGTAACGGTGGCTCGTGCCGTGGGCGCCGTACTTGCGCACGTGGTACTTGTCGCACACGTCCTTGGGCAGCGCGTAGGTATAGGCGACCTCGGGCATGGTCATGTGGAACGAGGTATCGAAGACGGCGACGTTGGGCAGCTCCGGATACTTCTCGCGGCAATACTCGATTGCTGCGGCCTCGCCGTAGTTGTGCAGCGGAGCAAGCGGTGCCACCTCAAGAATCTTGGCCATAACCTCGTCGTCGACAACTGCGGAATCATCGAAGTGCCAGCCGCCCTGAACGATACGATGGCCAATGCCATCAATCGTAAAGTCGGTCTTCTCGAGCTCCTCGAGCACGCGAGCGATAGCAGAGCGATGATCGGGGAAAGGGACCTCCTCGGTCTGCTTGGCGCCACCGTTCTCGGAGTGGCCAAAGATGCCCATGTCCGATCCGATACGTTCGCAGTTGCCCTTGGCGAAAACCTCTCGGGTATCGGTATCCAAAAGCTGATATTTAAGGCTTGAGCTGCCGGCGTTGACAACAAGTACGTTCATGAGACTCCTTTGCAGTGCAATACGGTCGACGCAGACCCCTTAAGGCGGCCGCATTTTAATAAGAAGTTATCATATCTTGATAAATAGCTATCAGCATATCGCCCAACGAGCGCAAAAGAGGGGCCGAACGGCGCTCGGTCGTCCAGCCCCTCCCCTCTTGCAATTACTTGCCGTTGACGATGCGCTCGACGTCGGAAGCGATCATGAACTCCTCGTCCGTGGGGATGACGAAAATCTTGACCTTGGAATCCTTGGCAGACAGGCACCAAGCGCCGTCACCACGCAGGGCGTTGCGGGCATGATCCATCTTGACGTCCATAAAGGCCAGACGGTCGGCGACGCCGGCACGAACGGCCGGAGCGTGCTCACCGATGCCAGCGGTGAAGACCAGCGTGTCCATGCCGCACATGGAAGTAGCCATCTCGGCAGCCTTGGCGGCAATCTTGTAGACAAACATGTCGAAGGCGAGCTGAGCATCGGGGTCACCAGCGGCGGCGAGCTCCTCGACGTTGCGGCAGTCGTTGGTCTTGCCGCCGGTCACAGCCAAAAGGCCGGACTTCTTGTTCATCATCTCGTCGACCTCGTCGAAGGTGTAGCCGCCCTCGCGCTGCAGGTAGCACACGGTAGCCGGGTCGATGGAGCCGCAGCGGGTGCCCATCATGACACCGTCGAGCGGCGTCAAGCCCATGGTGGTGTCCATGCACTTGCCGTCCTCGATGGCGCACAGGGAAGCGCCGGAACCGATGTGGCACACGACGACCTTGCGAGCCTCGCCGTTGGTCATCTCGGCAACCTTCTTGGAGATGTAGCGGTAGCTGGTGCCGTGGGCGCCGTACTTGCGGATGTGCAGCTTGTCGCAGACGTCCTTGGGCAGGGCGTAGGTCTTGGCGACCTCGGGCATATTGAAGTGGAAAGCAGTGTCGTAGACCGTGACGTTGGGCAGGTCGGGATACTGCTCGAGGCAGTACTCGATAACGTTGGCCTCGGGGTTGTTGTGCAGCGGGGCGAGCGGAGCGACCTCGCGGATCTTGGCGAGGACGTCCTCGTCGACGAGGGAGGAGTCGCCAAAGTACCAACCGCCCTGAACGATGCGGTGGCCAATGCCCTCGATCTTGACGCCGTTGGCCTCGAGGTCCTTCAGAACGACCTCGATGGCGACCTTGTGGTCAGGGGATTCGATGTTCTCTGTCATCTTCTTGGAACCGTTGGCAGCGTGAGTGAAGGTACCGCCGGTAAAGCAGACGCGCTCGCAGGAGCCCTTTGCGGACACCTTGTGGGACTTGGTATCGATGACCTGATACTTAAGCGTCGAAGATCCTGCGTTGACGACCAGAACGTTCATGTGTCTCCCTACTAACAGGCGGTGTGGCGCCGCCAGGTTACATACGCTTCAATAATAAACCCAAACGCCCTCGCGCTCGGGTTTATTGCGTTGATATATAAGTTATCGGTGTTTGAGCTTCCGTTTCATTGCAAGGAAGAAGCGTCCTCAGATGAGGTTCTCGCCCAGGTTTTTGCCGCCGAGAACGTGCACGTGGAAGTGCATGACGGTCTGGCCGGCGTTGCCGCCCCTGTTGGAGATGACGCGGAAACCGCCCTCCAAGCCCTTGGCCTTAGCGACCTCCTGGATGGCGTGAGCCATAGCGCCCATGGTCTCGGCAGGTACGTTGTCGGCGATGTCACTGTAGTGCTTCTTGGGGATCACGAGCGTATGGACCGGCGCCTGGGGATTGAGGTCGTCGAAGGCGATGACCTGGTCGTCCTCATAGACAACGGTCGAGGGGATCTCGTGGTTGGCAATTTTGCAGAAGATGCAATCGCACATGGTTGGTTCCTTTCTCACAGACCAAGGTAATTATATTTGGTCGGGATGGTTAGAACGAGAGGTTGTCGTCCGTGTTGGCGGCTTCGCCGTCGGCGAGCACGTCGTTGCCGTCGACGTCCTTAAGAAGCACCGAGACCTTCTGCTCGGCATCGGACAGGCGGGTGCGCAGGCTCTTGAGGAGCTCGACGCCGCGGGTATAGCTCTCGAGCGACTCCTCGAGCTCCATATCGCCCGACTCCAAGCTGCGGATGATGAGCTCCAACTCCTGCGAAGCCTGCTTGTACGTAAGCTGCTCGACCGGGGTCTTCTCTGCCATATCTGTTTCCTTTCCTAAAGGTTTATCGCTATGAAACGCGGCCTACTCGACCGCATCGACCGTTGCCGCCACGTTGCCGTCTGCCATGCGCACGCGAATGGCGTCGCCCGGCTTAAAGGTCTTGGCACTTGTAGCCACGCCGTCAACGCTGTACGCGATGGAATAGCCGCGGGCAAGCACCTTGAGCGGCGACAGGGCATCGAGCGAGGCTGCCGCACGGCCCAGGTCGGACGCTGGCTTGTTGAGCATCGTGCGCCCCTGATGCTCCAGACGGGAACTCGCAAGCGTGAGCGCATGGCGCTTGCCATCGAGCCCCGAGGTGCTTGCAACCAGACGCTCGGGCAGGTGCTCAAAGTTGGAGCGGAATGTCCCGACCGAGCGCGCTATGGCGCCCGACAGGCGATCGGCAGTCAGGGCAAGCTCGGACTCGCGACGCTCAACCATAAACGTTGGGTCGTTGAGGCACGGGCGGCACGCAGCCGCATCGAGCGCATCGCCCAAGCGGGCCGTATAGGTATCCCAGGCGCGGCGACCGCGCTGGTCGAGCATCTCCAGGTCGACCTGGGCCGACCCAATCATCGATGCCATCGCAGCGCCCAGGCGCTGATGGCGCGCCTCGAGCACATCGGCCAACTCCGTCATAGCCGGCGCCACCGATTCTGCCGCCGCCGTGGGCGTGGAGGCGCGGCGGTCGCTCACCATGTCGCAAATCGAGGTATCGGGCTCATGGCCGATACCGGTCACCACGGGCACGGGACAGGCAGCCACCGCGCGGGCAAGCTCCTCGTCATTAAAGGTCATGAGGTCCTCAAAGGAGCCGCCGCCGCGCACCAGCAAAATACAGTCGGGCGCCGGCGTAATGGAAGCGGCGCGGCGCAAGCCTTCAATAAGCTCTGCCGGCGCACCCTCGCCCTGGACCTTTGCGCCCACGCAGACGAGCTCGACGAGCGGGTTGCGACGGCGCAGCGTACGCTTGACGTCGTCGATTACGGCGCCCGAAAGCGAGGTGACGACTGCCACGCGCGAGCAGAACACCGGAATGCGGCGCTTGCGCGCATCGTCCATCAGGCCTTCGCGGCGAAGCTTTTCGGCCAACTGCGCCACTTGTTGACGCAGCAAGCCCTCCCCCGCCAGCGAGAACGAGCGGGCGACAAAGCTCATACGGCCCGTGGCCTTATAGAGATTGAAGCTGCCCTTAAAGCTCACCTGCATGCCGTCGCGCAGATCGAACGTGCGCTTGAGATAGGCGCCCTTCCAGATGATGCAGTCAACGGCGGCCGAGTCGTCCTTAATCTGGAAGTAGCAGTGGCCGCTTCGGGCATTGGGGCCACGGAAGCCCGTGACCTCGCCCAGAACGCTCAGCTGCGGAATGGCATCGAGCGCACCGGCGGCGATCTCCACCGCCTGGCTCACGCTGAGCTCCTTGCGCTCCTGCTCGTCCGAACCGTCGAACTCAGCGGAAACGGCATTGCCGGTCAAATTCCAGCCTGCCACGCAGCCTCCTTTCGTTATCGTGCACAAGGGCTCCGGCCCTGCGCAAATTCAAGTCCAACACATAGTACAGCGCCGCGGGGACACAAATCTCCGCGGCGCCTGTCAAGCCAATTTGTTATCGGTTGGAGTTTCTGTTGTAGCGAGCCATCAGGTAGAGCAGCTGAATGATCGAAGTGAGCGCAGCGGCAACATAGGTAAGCGCGGCTGCCGTCAGGACCTTCTTGGCACCATTGACCTGCTTGGAGCTCATGCCCGACTGCTCGATGTACGCCACGGCGCGGCGGCTGGCATCAATCTCGACCGGCAGCGTAACCAACTGGAACAGCACACTAAACGAGAAGAAGATCAGCGCGAGGGTTGTGAGTCCTGCGATGTTCATAAACAGGCCCAAGAGCAACACGATGGTCCAAGTGTTCTGGGTAAAGTTGACAACCGGAACCAGGGCGGTACGCACCTTCATCATGGCGTAGCCGCTTTGACGCTGAGCGGCGTGACCTGCCTCGTGACAGGCGACGGCAACGCTTGCGACCGACCCGCCCGAACGGTTGGCATCTGAGAGATACAGGTTGTTATCCTGCGGGTTGTAATGGTCGGTGAGCTCACCGGCGACACCCTTGATACCCACGGCATTGCAACCGTTGGCGTCGAGCATGCGGCGAGCGACCGTGGCGCCCGTGGCGCCGTCCGAACGAACCTTGGACCAGGTTTTGTACGTCGAGTTGATATAGTTCTGTGCGGCAAGGCCAAGCACCGTGCAGACAAGAACAACCAGCAGGTACAGCGGGTCGATACCAAAGCCGTATCCATAGTAATAGGGCATGCGAATTCCTCCGAATCGAGTTACACGTTGGAGGCATTCTACCCACTCAAGCGGCTAGGCTTCCTTACAGCAATTCAATTTTGCCATCTTTGACCGTCAACCCCATATTGCCGGAAAGCAGATCGTCCAGACGCGAGCCCACAAGCTCAAAGCGCCAGCCTTCGCGCAGGGGGCTCTGCTCGGGGTGCTCAATATAGTCGGCCAGGTCATCGCGCGAGGCGATGACCGAGGTCGCCACGCCCGAGCGCTCGGCAACCAGGCGAATGAGCGCATACATCAGGTCCGTCACGCTCTCCAACTCCGGAGAGATCTGGCGATGCCCGCGCACCATGAGCGGCAGGCGATCGTGCGGGCAGCTTGCGCCACGCTTGATGGCCATGAGCGCACCGTCCACGTCGCGCTCCCCCAACTGATCGGTACCGCGAATGCTACGGAACTCCTCAACGCGCACGGGATTGCGCTTGACGAGCGCAAGCAGCGTGTCGTCGGACATGACCCACTTGCGCGGGATGTTACGGCGCTCGGCGCGGTCCTCGCGCCAGGCGGCGAGCTCGCGCGCGATGCCCAGCTGGTGGCGGCTGCACGAGTTGATGCGCTTGACCTTGCGGAATGCCTCGTGACGGTCGGCGCGATAGTGCGACTCGTCAGCCAGCGGGCGTAGCTCGTCGAGCACCCAGTCCACACGGCCCAGCTCGCGCAGGCGACTCATCATCTCGGTATAGGCGACGATCAAGTACTTGACGTCATCAATCGCGTACTCGATCTGTTTATCGGTCAGCGGGCGACGCGACCAGTCGGTCAGCGACTCGGTCTTGGGCAGCGAGACGCCGCAAAACGTCTGAACAAGCGCGCCATACGAAATCTGCTGGCGCTCGCCCAAAAAGGCAGCGGCGACCTGCGTATCGAAAATCGGTCGTGGCAGCACGCCCACGGTATGGAGCATAACCTCCATATCCTGCGAGCAGGCGTGGAAGACCTTAGTCACGCTCTCGTCTGCCATAAGCTCGGCCAGCGGCGATAGGTCGTCGATTACCAGGGGATCGACCGCGACGCTCTCGGCAGGGGTGGCAATCTGAACCAAGCACAGACGCGGATGGAATGTGCGCTCGCGCAAAAACTCGGTATCGACGGCAATCGCGTCGAACTCACGGGCGCGCTGGCAAAAGTCGAGTAGAGCCTGATGTGTGGAAATGTACATATCAACCCATCGAATAAGGTTAGGCCCGAAAAACACGGGTAGGATATCGGCATTGCCTTACAACTATACTCGGTTAGTCACAGAACGGGAACGTAAGTATGCGCTGCCTTATCATCCACAACCCGGCATCGGGCCCCAGCTCAGATGAAATCTACGCATTCACGCACGCCCTCGCGCAGGGCGGCGACGAGGTCGTGATGCGTTTTATCGGCGATGGCATGGAGCCCGAGGACGCCGTGGCAGACGTGCGCGAGTTTGATCGCGTGGTCGTTTCGGGCGGCGACGGCACCGTCTCCAACGTGCTCGACCAGATGCGCGGATGCGGTGTCCCCACGCTCGTCTTCCCCTCCGGTACAGCCTGCCTGTTCTTTAACAACATCGGCAATGCCCCTGAGGCGGCGGCGCTCGCCAAGGCCTGCCGTGCCGGTCGCACGGTCAAAGTCGACATGGGCGAGCTCTTTTGGCTCGACGAGAACGGCAACGAGAAGCGCCACGGCTTTATCATCATCGCCGGCTCGGGCTTCGACGCCGAGATCATGATGAAGGCCGCCCCCACCAAAAACGACATCGGCGAGATCGCCTACTTCCTCTCCGCGCTCGCCACGCCCAACCCCACGGTGGCCCACTTTACGATTGAGCATGACGGCATTGTCGAGGAGCTCGATGGCATCTGCTGCATGGCGGGCAATACCTCGGTCATTCAAAACGACATCAACCTGTTCCCCGATTGCCGCATGAACGATGGCATGGTCGACATTGCGGTCATCGAACCCGTGCGCACCGTGCAGCTTCTACCGACCGTGATCACCGCCGCACTCGACCCCGCTGGCAAGGTACTCGGCCGCCCGCAGTTCAAGATCATCCAGACCAAAGAAGCCAAGATCACCTGCACGCCGTCGTTAGGCATGCAGTTCGATGGCGAGATCATCTCCAGCAACTCGGGCGTCTTTGGTGCCCGCGCACTTCCGCAATGCCTCGACCTCATCGTCGACGAATTCTCACCGCTGGTAAATAGGAGGACCCCATGAGCGACAATCCCCTGCTCGGCTTTATCATCATCGTTTTGGCCATGCTCGTCGGCTATGCGATCAACGTGATCCACCGCCGGAAGAAGTAATTCCACATTGGTATGATATTCATCCAATTATCGTCTCCCCTGCTGTTTATGCATTTGCCAAACAGCGGGGGATTTTCTTTGCGCCCCGTGCAAGGCGCTTTATTCAGGTAATGTAATTGCAGGACGTCTTTATTAAAGTAAAGCTACAAACCGAGTATAATTAACCACTCATCGCATATTTCATTACGCTTATCGAGTAAGTTTCTTTCATAGATGAATATTGTTTCCAGTTCGTTACGCTAATGGGGTGTCTTTATTGGCTGAAGCTCTCTGGCAACGGAGAGCTTTCGCACGCTGGGAGGGAAAATGAGGAAAACTCACCCCGTCAACGCGCTCAAAAGCTTGGCATAGGCCTCGCCTTTGGAGCTGCAACCATCATGTCCATGCCGACGTCTGCGCTCGCCTGCACGCAGATCTACATGGGCGGCAAGCTCACGGCGGACGGCAACACGTACTACGGCCGCGCCGAGGACTTTGGCAAGCGCTATCTTAAGCACTACGGCATCGAACCTGCCCACGAACCTGGCTTTAAGTACAGCTCGATTGAATCTGCTTTTGAATACACTTCGAACAAGCCTACCTATCGCTACAGCTATGTACGCGACCACCCCTCCAACTGGATGGGTCGCACCGACGCCTACTCCGAGGCCGGCATCAACGAGAAGGGCGTCTCCTGCTCCGCCACGCTAAGCACCTCCTATAACGAGGAGGCCGCTGCAGCAGACCTCATCGATGAGGAAGTGGGTCTGGGCGAGTACAGTTACGGCAGCATCATCCTGGGCGAGAGCGCCACGGCCCGCGAGGGCGTCGAGCTCCTCGGCAGCCTGATCGATGATCAAGGCGTCTGCACCAACGACCAGATCATCATCGCCGACAACAACGAGACCTGGCTGTTCGCCACACTTTCCGCCCATCAGTGGATCGCCATGAAGCTCGCTGACGACGTCGCGTCGCTCAACCCTAATATCGGGAGCCTCAACTACG
>CAUDAE010000074.1 GCA_958447445.1 uncultured Collinsella sp. | reverse complement strand
CAGCTGGGCGACGATGTCGTGGCAACCGGCTTGCTTGGTGGTCATATGGGCGCCTATATGGCCGAGCTCATGGATGCTAACGGCATTAAGAATGATTTTGTGCCCATCAAGGGCGAGACTCGCATTTGTCTCAACATCCTCCACGCCGGCAACCAGACCGAGCTGCTCGAGAGCGGCCCGACGATTGCCCCCGAGGAGCTCGATGCCTTTACCGCCAAGTTCGCCGAGCTTGCGAGCAAGGCCGATGTCGTTACCATCTCGGGTTCGCTGCCCCGCGGCGTCGAGGCGGACTACTACGCTAAGATCACGGGCATTGCAGAGAACGCCGGCGCCAAGGTGCTGCTCGATACCTCGGGCGCCTCGCTCGAGGCTGCGCTCAAGTCCGAGGTCAAGCCTGAGCTGGTTAAGCCTAACCTGACCGAAATTAACGGCCTTCTGGGCACGAGCTTTACCACCGACGATGTGGACGAGCTCCGTTCCGCGCTCGCCTCTGACGCCCGCTTCTCCGATATCCCCTGGGTCGTCGTATCCATGGGCGCTGCCGGCTCCGTTGGTTTCCATAACGGCCGTGCGTTCCGCGCCAAGACCCCCGATATCCCCGCCGTTAACGCTACGGGCTCTGGCGATTCGACCATTGCCGGCTTCGCACATGCGATTGCTGCCGGAGCCGACGACGAGACGGTGCTGCGTACCGCCAACACCTGCGGCAAGCTCAATGCCATGGATCCCATGACTGGCCACTTGGTTATGGATCGTTGGGACGAGGTTTACAACGGCGTTGTCGTGACCGAGCTGTAGGAGCTTGTGCTGCGGCCCCGGCATCGGTTGCCAGCTCATGTCGACGACAAGTGCAGTAGCATTATGCCGGGGCGCGACGCCGACACTGTCGTGTTCAATCCCGACCTTACCCTGGTCGAGACGCATGTGGGTGGCAACAGCGTCGGTAATGCGTTTGCCGAGTAGCCGCCAAAGAAACGATCCGAGAGGGGATTTAGATGATTTACGGTGCATTGGGCGATATCGAGGAGTACCGTGGAATGCTCAAGGGCCTCGACGTGCTGATCGACTGGCTCGAGGAGAACGATCCGGCGAAGCTCGAGGTCGGCAGCCATCCGATTCTGGGCGACAAGGTCTTTGCGAACGTCATGGCTCCCACGACGCGTCCCGAAGCCGAGGCTCACTATGAGACGCATCAGCGCTATCACGACCTGCAGATCGACGTCGAGGGTCGCGAGGCCTTTAAGGTTGCCACGGGTAGCCTGACGCTGGTTCAGGAGTTTGACGAGAAGGACGACTACGATCTGGTCGATTCCGACGCCTCGATCGCCGGCGATCTTGCTGACGACAAGTTTGCGCTGTTTGTTGCCGGCGAGCCTCACATGCCCACGCTCGAGTTCCAGGGCGATGGCGCGCAGCCGGTCAAGAAGATTTGCTTTAAGCTGCTTGCAGATGCTTACTGGGAGGAGTAGCGCGCTGCTCGGCTGAGCTGTTCGTGTTGCGAGCGTTATCCCTTGGGGGAGCTCGCTTGGGCCCCGCTGAACGCGGTTCCTTTGGGGATTGCGGTTGGCGGGGCTTTTGTTGAGTAGGAGAGTTTCCGGCGGCGTTGTGCTTGGATTGGCGGAAGCGCGCCCGAAATCAGCAACAAAAAAGCCGCCCGAAGGCGGCTATCTTGTGCAATGGAGCCAGCGACCGGGCTCGAACCGGTGACCCCCGCTTTACGAGAGCGGTGCTCTACCAACTGAGCTACGCTGGCGGCCATGTGATGGCGCAACTGAGGCGTCAACGGCTGTCTATGATACGGGACATCGCAAATCCGCGCAAGTGTTCTGACGGCTTTTCTCACTTTAAATGCACTAATATTGGAGACGCGATGTCTTGCTCTTACGGGTCTCAAACAGAATGGGGCAGCGATGACTCAACCCAAGATTCTTCTCGCACGCATCGACGACCGTTTCATTTACGGACAAGACGTTGAGCTGTGGAACGAAGCCGTGGGTTCCAACCTTGTCCTAATCGTCAACGATGAGATCGCGGCAGATTCGCGCCAATGGGCACCCATGAGGGTGGCGGCGCCAGAAGGCGTTTGGATGCGGTTTTTCTCGGTGCAAAGGACCATCGACGTCATTCATACCGCAACGCCTCACCAATTGATTCTGATCATGGTGGCCTCACCCTCCGATGCGCTCGCGCTGGTTAAGGGCGGTGTGCCGATCACCAAGATCAGCATTGGTCATATGCAGGCAGGGGAGGGCAAGCGTCCCGCAACGCCCGCAGTTGCCGTAGACGACACAGACGTCGCTGTTCTCAGAGAGCTGCAAAAGCTCGGCATAGAACTAGAAATCCGCTATCTCCCCAGTTCCGCCCCCGACCCCATCGGCAATCTGTTCAACTGATCCCTTGGGGACGGAGGAAAACGGATCATTTTGCCTTCGTAGGGGATCTGTGTGGCGCTGTCCGCCAAAACTATGCCGGTTTACTACGATGAATTGCTTATCGCCGAGCATGCCAAATTTGCAGAGAATAAAACCGCAGGTAGACGAGTTGCTAATTTTTTATAAACCAGCGCGTGGTCGGACATAGTGGGTTCATCGTAGTAATTCGGCATAGTTTTGTTATGTCACCAATTCGGTGGCATCGAAAAGAAGGATTTAGGCATGAAGCAGCGCCCGTTGGCGGTGGTGCCGGCGGGCGTTGCTGTGCGAGATGTCGCGTTGTGGGCCTAGTGCCTCATAAAGTGGTATTCGATCATATTGCTGTAGGGGTGACCCGGACCCACAATGCCCTGCGGGAACAGCGGCTGGTGCGGCGTGTCGGGGTACATCTCGGCCTCGAGGGCAAAGCCGGCGCCCCAGCCATAGTTGGCATCGTCCTTGGCGTGCTCGTCGCCCAGCCAGTTGCCGGTGTAGAGTTGCACGCCCGGGGCGGTGGTGTAGTAGTCCAGCTCACGACCGGTCCACATCTCCTCGACATGTAGGGCGCGACGCAGGTTGCGGCCGTACTGATAGCCATCGATGCACAGGCAGTGATCGTAGCCACGGGCCTGCTTAATCTGCGGGTCGTCGGCCTCCATGCCGGGTGCGACGGGGCGCAGCTCGCGAAAGTCAAACGGTGTTCCCTCGACCGGAGCGATTTCGCCGGTGGGGATGTTCTGCTCGTTAATGGGCAAGTAGTGGGCAGCGTTGGCGATAAAGAAGTGCTCACAGTCCATGCCGGCGTTATGGCCGGCAAGGTTAAAGTACGTGTGGTTGGTCATGGACACGTAGGTGGCGCGGTCGCTCTCGCAACCATACTCGATGCGGAAGACGCCGGTGCGCGTAACGGTAAACACAGCCGTAAAGATTCGGTTGCCGGGCAGGCTCAGCTCGCCATCCTTAAGCGAGGTGGTCATGCGCACGGCGTTGTGAGTCTCGTCGAGCTCAACGTCCCATACGCGCTTGTGCAGACCATGCTCAAGATCGCTGTGCAGGTTGTTGACGCCTTCGTTGGCCGGCATGTGCCAGTCCGTGCCGTCGATGGTGATCGTGGCGCCCGCGGTGCGGTTTGCCACGGGGCCGATGGTCGCGCCAAAGCAGGCGGGGTTGTCAAAGTAATCCTCGAGCTTATCGAAGCCCAGCACCACATCGCGCACGTTGCCGGGAATATCGGGCACATCGATACCCAGCACGGTGGCGCCATAGTCCATAATGCGAACGCAGATCTCGGGCCCGTTGAGGGTATAACGATGAACGGAGGTGCCGCACGGCGCGGTGCCGAAAAGCTCGGAAGTGATCATTTGGTTCCTAACATCGAGGTATTTCGGACAAACTGTAGCGCGAACAGGTGAGATTATCACTACACCCCACTAAAGCAGGGGGTATTTTTCTCAAAAAAGTGATGATTGGAGCTGTGCGGGTGTTCATTTTTGACGCGCACGAGTCTGATACAATTTGTTCGTTACTGTTTGAATGATATGCGCGCAAAGAACGGCGAGGATTCATCGTGATTAAGGCAGAGCGACAGGATAAGGTTCGTCAGCTGCTCGAAGAGCAGGGCACGGTTTCGGTCAAGGAGATTTCGGATGCGCTGGGCGTTTCGGATATGACGATTCGCCGCGACCTCGAAGAACTTGCGAGCCTGGGCGAGATCGAGCGCGTGCACGGTGGCGCCCGTAGCGCACAGGGACGTCCCCATGCTATGTTGCGCCATGAGTATTCGCACAGCGAAAAGCGCACTAAGCATGCCGAGGAAAAGCTGCAGATTGCGCGCCGTGCTGTGGAGCTTATCGAGGAGGGCTCGACCATCTTTTTGGGTACGGGCACTACGGTGGAACAGATGGCCTCGATGCTGCCGGCGTGTCGCCTGCGCATTGTGACCAACTCGCTTTCGGTGTTTAACCTGCTCGAGTCGCGCGAAGACTGCGACCTGTGCCTCGTGGGCGGTATGTACCGTCGCCGCACCGCCGCTTTTGTGGGGCCAACGGCCGAGGATACCCTGCGTGCGTTGGGCATCGACGCGGCGTTTATCGGCGCCAACGGCATTCTGGATGGCGACGTATCTACGTCCAACATGGACGAGGGCCGTATCCAGCAGCTCGCCTTTAGCAAGGCCGACTCACGCTATCTGATCGCCGATTCCAGCAAGATCGGCAAGCGCGACTTCTACACCTTCTGTCGCTTGGACAGCCTGGATGCCGTGGTGTGCGAACCGGGTATCGCCGCCGAGAATCGTGCCGCCATCGAGGAACACACGCAGGTCATCTGCTAGCTTAGGTATTACAGATCTAGATATTTCGAACCGGGTGCCCCCGTTCATCTCAATCTGTAACAATTGGGGCCGAAAATCCCTGCTAGATGTTACAAATCGAGACAAACGGCCTGCTCGGGTCGAGCCAAAACAAAAAAGCCGCATGCGAACCCGTGGAGGGATTCGCATGCGGCCGACAGGGGGTATGCGGCTTGAATTAGGCCATGAGCAGGCCGGTCTCCGCGACGTTCTTGTACCAGTACGCGCTCGCCTTGGGATAGCGCTTCTGGGTCTCGAAGTCGATGTAGAACAGGCCGTAGCGCTTGTTGTAGCCGTTGGTCCAGGAGAACTGGTCCTGCAGCGACCACACAAAGTAACCGTCGACGTTTACGCCGCCGTCGATTGCCTTGAGGATCCATGCGAGATGCTGGCGCATGTAGTCGATGCGAGGGGCGTCGTCGATAAAGCCGTCCTCGAAGTCGTCCTTATAGCCCATGCCGTTCTCGGTGATGTAGATCTTCTTGTAGTTGGGGTAATCGTTCTTAATGCGGAGCAGCAGGTCGTAGAGGCCCTCGGGATAGATGATCCAGTCCCAATCGGTGGTGGGTACGCCTTCGCGCACGCATGACTCGCCCACGCCCTTGAGGAACCAGCGCGAGGAGCCCTTGTCGCCGGTGCCATTGTGGTTGATGTCGTTTTCGCCCTCGGCGGCACGCAGGAACTGGCACTTGTAGGTGTTGACGCCCAGGCAATCGTTGTAGGGGAGCGCGGCGGTCAGCGCGGCGATGTCCTCGTCGCGGACGTCGAGCTCGCCGCCGGCGATATGAGCCAGCTTGGTCGCAGCCTCCATGGTATCGGCTGCATAGTGGCCGCGGAAGGTGGCGTCGAGTACCCAGCGGTTGTTGATGACGTCGGCCATGCGAGCTGCCTCGCAGTCGGCAGCGCTGTTGGGATCGAGGGGATACTTGGGCTCCAGGTTCTGAACAATGCCGATCTCGCCCTCAAAGCCGCCCTCATGGAAAGCGACGACGGCCTTGGCGTGGGCCACCATCATGTTGTGCATGAGCTGGAAGGCCTTGTCCAGGCGATACTTCTCGCCGTGCGGCCAGTTGCCGACGATAAAGCTGCCCTCGGCGGTCGCGGGAATCTCGTTAAAGGTAAACCAGTGCTTGACCTCGGTGAACTCGGCAAAGCAGAACTTGGCGTACTCGACAAAGGCGTCGATCGTCGTGCGCGTCAGGAAGCCCTCGCCGCCGTCCTGGTAAAAGGCCTCGGGCGTATCGAAGTGATCGAGCGTGACATAGGGGATAACGCCGGCTTTATTGCAGGTGGCAAAGAGCTCGTGATAGAAGGCAACGCCCTCGGGGTTAACCTCACCAGTGCCGTTGGGGAAGATACGGCTCCAGGCGATGGAGACACGGATGCCGTTGATGCCGAAGCGCTGGCACAGGTCGATATCGACCGGATACTTGTTGTAGAAATCGCTTGCGGGGTCGGGGGAGAAGCGACCCTGAGCCGCCAGGAAATCGTCCCAGGGCACTTTGCCCTTGCCGTGCGTACGGGTCTCGCCCTCAACCTGGTAAGCAGCGGTGGCGCCGCCAAACACAAAGCCGTCGGGGAACTGCATGGGGTTGGTCATGAGTCATCCTTTCTGTGGGATACGAATAGGGAGAGGTGCCCGAGCTGGGGATTCGGGCACCAACAGAGGGAGGTAACTAGTCGAGGTTCTCGCGGAGCCACTTGATGGCGCCGGCGGGGTCGCGGGTAAGGTCGATATATTCCTTGCCGCGCGGGGCGAGCAGCTTAATGCCCAGGCGATCGGTGTCGGCCTTCATGTCGTTGTAGTAGCTACGGACCTGCGGGGCAAGCACGATAACGTCGTACTGATCCATGATGGCAGTGTGCTGGCCATAGGCGCCTGCGGAGGAAGCGATGTTCTCTCCGGTCTGTGCGGCACCTTCCTTGATGGCGTTGGCGAGCATGGCAGAGGTGCCGGCGCCGGCGCACAGGACGAGGACCTTCAGGCCATCGACATCCTTCTTGGCGGATGCATCGGCAGCGGGCTCGGGCTGATCGACGACAGGCTTGTTGTCGGCGGCGGCAACAGTCGTCTCGACGGAAGCGGTAGCCTGCTCGACAGCGGGCGCAGGGGCGTTGGCGGCGATGGCAGCGGCACCATCGGACTCGAGACCCAGCTCGGCGGCGCGCTCGGCCTCCTGGTCGCAGAGCAGCTTATCGTATGCCTTCAAGAACGGCAGGTAGATGATGGCGTCCAGCAAGATGATAATCGCGACAAATACCAGGGCGATAAGCTGGAAGTTCGTGGTGATGAAGATGCCGATGGGGGCAGGGGTAGCCCAAGGCACCACGAAGGAGAAGCCGTTCATGCCCACGTTATCGATAAAGAACTTGGCAACACTCACGTTGACGCAACCGGCGGCAACAAAGGGGATGAGCATGTAGGGGTTAAGGATCATCGGCGCGCCAAAGAGCAGCGGTTCGTTGACGGCGAAGGCAACAGGAACAATCGAGGCCTTACCGACGGCCTTGAGCTGCTTGGACTTCATAAAGAGAATCAGCAGAAGCGGCACGATGAACGTGGCGCCGGTGCCGCCGAACTCACCCACGAGCGACATGTTAAAGGTGAGGGAGTGGGCGGGGTGGCCACCGGCCAGCAGAACCTGCAGGTTCTCGGCCTGGTTGGCAAGACGGATGGGGTCGATGCCCGGCTGGACGATCGAGGGGCCGTGGACGCCGATAAACCAGAAGAACGCGGTGGCTGCCTGGATAAGGATAAGGCCAGGATAGGTTTCTGCAGCGGTGAAGAGCGGGGAGAGCAGTTTGATAAGCAGCTCGGAGAACGGAACGCCCATGAGGTTGCGCACGACGACATCGATGATGCCGCAGATGATGACAGCACCGCCAAAGGGGATGATGTCGCGGAAGTTCTGAGCGATGGCGCCCGGGACCTCCTTAGGCAGCTTAATGGTCAGATCGCGCGAGACGCAGAACTTATAGACCCACACGGTAATGAACGCGGCGATATAGGCCGAGAACAGACCGCGCGTGCCCATGCTGGTGCAATCGAAGACCGAAAGCTCGGAGCCGTTGAACTTGGTGGTGAACTGCGTGACTGCGAGCAGCAGCATGCTGCACTGGGCGGCCACCATGGTGGAACCGTCGTTGAGCACTTTGCCGGCGGGCATGCGACGGTTCATGGAAGCCGTGAAGTTCTTGGCAGTGGTGCCGGCAACCATGATGCCCATGACGCCCATGGTGAAGTTGTAGAGCTTGTTGCACCAGTCGATGAGCGGCTGGGGCAGCGTGACGCCGACTACGCCGGGAAGGGTGGCAATGAGCAGAAAGATCGAAGAGGTGAGGACAATGGGCATGCACCCAAGGAATCCGTCCTTGATGGCCTGGAGGTATATGTTCCTCGAGATCTTCTCAAAGAACGGTTGATGCTTTTCGAGCATCTTTACGATGGCGTCCATAGAGCTCCTTTGCTACTTGATGCGCGATGCATGTGGATGGAACTGGTCGTCGATGGATGGTCAGGACTGCCCGGAAACCTTCCTGCTTAAGGAAGGCATTGCGAAATGACAACGTTGTCATTTCGTTAATGACAACGTAAGACATTTTTGGAAGAGCAACAAGGATATACGGGTGAGCGGTCGATATTGTTCGGTAAACGGTTGATTTATCAGTCAGGCAGGTAGTGTATGCTAGAACGCAAAAACAAGCGATGTAAAACCGACTGGAGAAGCAGTGGCAACGATGGGCAAGAAAAATGTCTCAATGAATGATGTGGCGATTGCCGCTGGTGTTTCTCTCAAGACGGTTTCGCGCGTGATTAACGAGCCCGATAGCGTGCGAGAGTCGACACGCGATAAGGTTCATTCGGCCATGGAGGCGCTCGGGTTTCGAGCCAACTTTGCCGCGCGTTCGCTCAAGTTGGGCCGTTACGGGTGCATCGGCGTCGTGCTGTTCCACTTGTCGGGCGGTGCCGTGGACATGATCGACGGTATCGCCGATGCCGCCGAAGAGCGAGGCTTTGCTCTTACGATGATCAAAAAGCGGGCGGGGGAGAAGATGACCCTTGCCGAAGCGGCGCGTAGAATGTCGCAGCTCCCCGTCGACGGCATGATTTTCAACCTGCGCCAGATGGTCGATGACTTTGATACCTTTGAGGCGCCGAAAGACCTCAAGACGGTGATTATCACACCGATGGAACATCCTACCTGCTCTACCGTCAGTGACGACCAAGAGGGCGGCGCGCGCATGGCGTGCGAGTACTTCTTGAACCACGGGCACAAGAACGTGTACTTCGTCTCTGGTAAGAAAGAGTCACTGTCGAGCCAGTGCCGTATGAAAGGTTGGCGAGCGGCACTCGAGGCACGTGGCATTGAGCCGCCCGAGCCTCTGCAAGGCGATTGGAATGCGGATAGTGGCTATGCCGCGGGCCTTGCGCTTGCCGATAAGCCCGATTGCACGGCGGTCCTCGCTGCTAACGACTGCATGGCAAACGGCGTGATGATGGCTCTACGTGACAAAGGGCTCAATGTGCCCGACGACGTGTCCGTGATCGGCTTCGACGATGAGCTCTACAAGACGATTCCCAACTCGATTCTGACGTCGGTGAAGTTTCGCCACCGCGAACTGGGCATCCGTGCGCTTAACGAGGTCGTCGCAGGTCTGGAAGCCCCGAGCTCCAGAAGCCGTACGCTCGTCTCGGGCGTGTTGGTCGAACGTTCCAGCGTAAAGGACCTGCGGGCGTAGGTTCGGATTCGTTCGTCTCAATCTGTAACAGCTAGGACCCAAAAACTCGGCTAGATGTTACAGATCGAGACAAACGTGCGACACGGTCCGCCCAAAAAAGACCGGGGGCGGCGCGCCGTGTGACGTGCCGCCCCCGGCTGAGAAATGGGGACAGGTTATGTGAGCGGGCAACCCCGCCAGTCACTAGTCCAGACGACGGGTC
>CAUDAE010000073.1 GCA_958447445.1 uncultured Collinsella sp. | reverse complement strand
ACGAGCGGGGGCTCCTATCTTTTTAGTGCCCTCGGATTGGGTCATAGTGTCTGTCGGTAACGAATCATCGGCTATTTCGTTGCTGGTCAATATAAGATATTGATTTGCATTAAACGTAATTCGATGTTCTTGAGGGTAGGGGATTGATTTGGGTCGTGCTGGGGATATGACACCGCCTTTGCGTTGGCGGTTGGGTGTTGCTGGTGGGGTAGCGCTCGTTGTGTTGCTTGTTGACCAGCTGACCAAGCTTGCGGTTCGTGCCGTGGGCGACGCTTTGCATGTGACTGTCATCCCCGGTGTCATCGACTTTATGTTTGTCCGCAATATCGGTGCTGCCTTTAGTATGGGCGAGGGGCATGGCATCGCGTTTGCTGTGCTGGCTTTGGCGGTCATTATCGCTATTGCCGTGTACCTCGTTCGTGCACCCCAGCTCGCCCATCTTGAGGTTGTGGGCATGGCGATGGTTGCGGGCGGTGCTATCGGCAACGCTATCGATCGTTTGGCCTTTGGCTTCGTGACCGATTTTATTGCCACCACCTTCGTCGACTTCCCCGTCTTTAATGTGGCCGATATCGGCATCACCGTAGGCGTCGTGCTTGCCCTCATCGGCTACATGTTCTTGAGCCCCGCTGCCCGTGAGGTCGATGCGACTGCCGAGCTCAATGCCCGTGATGAGGCACGCGCCAAGCGCAAAGCCAAGCAGCGTGGGGAGCGTGCCCGCAAGATTCGCGAAAGGAATGAGCGTTAATGGCCGACATCCATATTCTCGTTGCCGACGATTGCGCTGGTCAGCGTCTTGACGCCTATCTGGGCTCCAATGACGGCTGCCCTACGCGCTCTGCCTGCGCGCATCTGATTGAGGGCGGTGCCGTATGTGTCAATGGCGAGACCTGTCTGTCTAAAAAGTACGCCGTGCGAGCCGGCGACCGTATTTCGGTCGATTTGCCTGAGCCGCACGATCCCACCGATGTGATTCCCGAGGCCATCCCGCTCGACATTCGCTATGAGGACGACTATCTCATTGTGCTCTCCAAGCAGCGTGGCCTGGTGTGCCATCCTGCGCATGGTCATGAGAGCGGTACGCTCGCGAATGCCCTGGTCTATCACTGTGGCATCGACCATCTTGGTACAGTGCAGGGTGAGGACCGCCCCGGGATCGTGCATCGTTTGGATCGCGACACCTCGGGTCTCATGCTTGCGGCAAAGGACGACGACACGCAGCGCGCGCTTCAAAATCTCATTCGCACGCGTACGCTCGACCGCCGCTATATCACGCTTGTCCACGGGCACATCGCCATGGACGAGGGCACCATCAATACCGGTATCGCCCGCTCCACGCGCGATCGCGTCAAGATGGCGGTTTCGGACGACCCCTTTGCCCGTCAGGCCATTACGACCTTTAAGGTCCTCGAGCGCTTTGATTCCACACGCTTTGACGATGGTTATACGCTCGTTGAGTGCCATCTGTTTACCGGTCGCACGCACCAGATTCGCGTGCATATGCGCCATATCAACCACGCCTGCGTGGGCGATCCACTCTACGGCAAGTGCGATGCGCGCGCTGACCAGGGCCTGACCAGGCAATTCCTTCATTCCTGGCGCGTCGCATTCGATCATCCCGTGACGGGGGAGCGTATTGAGTGCCGCGATGAGCTGCCGTGGGATCTCGCTGCGGTTCTCGACGACCTGGCTCCGCGCTCACTCGGTCGTACTGCCGCTGGCGACGAAATCGTTCCGCAGCTCGGTCTTCTCGAAGCCTAACCAGTATTAGGTGGTTTCTTGAACTCGATAAGCCTGCGGTAAGATATACGATTGTTTACGTAACGCGTTCCTGGGAGCCTGCATGCTCGCCTTTTTACAAACCAACACACCCATCGTGATCTTCAACCAGATTGTCGTCACGCTGCTCACGGTCTGCTTTCTGTACCAGGTGGTCTTCTTTGTCATTGGCGCTCTTCGTGGCGAGGTCGCGCCTCCTAAGGCCAAAAAACTCCATCGCTATGCTTTCTTTATTGCGGCACATAATTAGGAGGTCGTTACTGCCAACCCCTTTCGCTCCATCAAGGACCAGGATTATCCGTCCGAGCTTATCGAGGTCTTCGTGGTCGCCGATGCCTGCACCGACAACACGGCACAGCTCGCGCGCGAGGCGGGCGCCATCGTCTATGAGCGCAATGACCTGGCCCGTAAGGGCAAGAGCTGGGTCATGGACTTTGGTTTCGATCGCATTCTCAACGAGTATCCCGACACGTTTGAGGGCTACTTTATCTTCGACGCCGACAATGTTATCTCCCGCGATTACGTCTCCAAGATGAACGATGCCTTTGACCAGGGATTCCATGTGGTCACGAGCTACCGCAACTCCAAGAACTTTGGCAGCTCGTGGATCTCGGCAGCTAATGCCACCTGGTATCTGCGCGAGGCCCGCTTCCTCAACAACGCGCGTAATATCTGCAAGACGTCCTGCGCCGTCTCGGGTTCGGGCTACCTCATCTCCGCCAGTGTTATCGAGGGCATGCACGGTTGGCAGTTCCATACGCTGACCGAGGACATTCAGTTCACCACGTTCTGCGCCATTCACGGCATTCGCATTGGTTATGCGCCGGCGGAGTTCTTTGACGAACAACCCGTGACGTTTAAGGCGTCCTGGAAACAGCGCATGCGTTGGACCAAGGGCTTCTACCAGGTGTTCTTTACTTACGGTAAGCACCTGGTCAAGTCGACCTTCCGCTACCATCGCTTTGCCGCCTACGACATGTTCATGACGATCGCCCCGGGTATGCTGCTGTCGCTCATCTCGATGCTCGCCAATGCGACGTTCCTGATCGTGGGCGGTCTTTCGCACGGCTTTTTGGCTACCGAAGTCGAGATGCAGGCCTGTGCCGTGTCGCTCATTATGACCTTCGCCATGATGTATCAGACGTTCTTTATCCTGGCGCTGCTTACGACCATCTTTGAGTACAAGCATATTCACTGCGCGCAAAAGTGGCGTCTGGTGACCAACCTGTTTACCTTCCCGATCTTTATGTTCAGCTATATCCCCATCACGGTGGCAGCGCTGTTCCTGAAGGTCGACTGGGTCCCGACGCAGCACGCCGTCAACGTTACCCTCGACGAGGTCATGCAAGGCGCTAAATAGCCACCTTCAAAACCACCACAAAGGGGACAGGCACCTTTGTGGTGGTTTTTGCTTTTGCGATGCAGCTCGAGGAGGTACTCGATGTTTTATATCCCGTTTTGGATTTGCATCTTTGCCGGCGCGGCGATTGATGTCCGCGAGCGACGGTTCCCCAATGAGCTTGCCGGCGCGTGTGCGGTGGCGGCTCTTGCAGGCGTCTGGCTCGACCTTGGTTTGAACACAGCGCTTGACCACGCAGGCCTTGCCGTCATCGTGTATCTTGCTCTCGTGCTGACTGAGTCCCTCTGGCGTCGTCTTCGCCAAACCCCGGGCATCGGCATGGGAGATGCCAAGGCACTCTTCGCGCTTTGCACGCTCGACCCTATGGGTGGCATCGTGGCATTTGCCGTCGCGCTCCTGGTCCTTGCCCTTTTCTGCCTCTTCACAAAATCGCGCTCCCTGCCATTGCTCCCGTTTTTGGTGCCGATTTTTGCCATAATCGAGGTCGTGGGCTGCACTTTGTAACCGATTGCGCATCCTTCTTAAGGAGCATGCCATGGCAACTAATCAAGAAACGGCCGTCATTAAGGCGCGCATGGACCGTATTCCCTCGGCGTTGTCGCCCGAACTTGTCGAGCGCATTGCCGCCGATCGTGCTTCGGGCTATGTCAACCCGTATCGTTGCAACGACGACCAGGTCATTCGTCGTATTGATCGCACTACCGACAAAGGCACGCTTATGCGTCCGGCGTTTATGCGCGATACCGAAAAGATACTTCATCTTCCGGCGTACACCCGGTATGCGGGCAAAACGCAGGTCTTTAGCTTTCGTAGCAATGACGATCTGTCACGCCGGGGTTTGCACGTGCAGCTTGTCTCCCGCATTGCGCGCGATATCGGTCGCGCCCTGGGGCTCAATTGCGATCTGATCGAGGCGATTGGCCTGGGTCACGACTTGGGACACACGCCTTTCGGCCATGCCGGCGAGCGCTTCCTCAACGATATCTATCATGAGCGCACGGGGCGTTATTTTTTCCATAACGTGCAGTCGGTCCGTGTGCTCGACGCTTTGTACGGCCGCAACGTGTCGCTCCAGACGCTCGATGGCGTGCTGTGCCACAACGGCGAGTACGAACAGCGTGTTTTTGAGCTTTCGGACATGGGCTCTTTTGAACAGTTTGATCAGACGGTTGAGGATTGCATTGCCACGGGCTATAACGCAATTGAGCATCTGCGTCCCATGACGCTCGAGGGCTGCGTGGTTCGCATCTCGGATATCCTTGCCTACGTTGGGCGCGATCGCCAGGACGCCATTGCGGCGGGCTTGCTTTTGCCCGATGCTTTTGATGATGGCCGGGGCGGTGCCTACAACAGTTGGATTCTCACGCACGCTTCCATCGATATCGTTGAGCACAGCTATGGTAAGCCGCGCATTGAGATGAGCGAGGACCTGTTTGAGGAAATCCGCCGAGCCAAGCGCGAGAACTACGAGAAGATCTATAGCAAGGGCGGTATCGAAGGCGATTCCGAGGTGGAGCTGCGCGAGGCGTTCGAAAAGCTTTACGACCGTTGCCTGCAGGATATAAACGAAGGTGACGAGTCCTCGTATATCTTTAAACACCACATTTCTCGCATCGAGCAGCAGCTTTCCTACTACGATCGCGCCTATGCCTGGCAGAACGATAAGGACCAGGCGGTCGTGGATTACATTGCGAGCATGACGGACGGTTATTTCTGCGAACTGACGAGCAAGCTGTTCCCGGGTCTAAAGTTTCCGCATCGTACCTATATTAACGAACGGTAGTTCGTATCCTTTTGGTATACTGGTTAGTTGAAAACGTTTTCGATTGATGCACGGGATGGCTATGGACGACCTTTTTTCTGCCTCGACGCGCGAGCGTTCCTTTAAAAATGCGCCGCTCGCGGTGCGCATGCGACCCAATTCGCTCGACGAGTACGTGGGCCAGCAAAAGGCCGTCGGTAAAGGCTCATGGTTGCGTGCCGCGATCGAGCACGACGTGCTTTCGAGCGTGATTCTGTACGGGCCGGCCGGTACGGGTAAGACGACGCTGGCCCACATTATCGCCAACCATACCAAGAGCGAGTTTGTCGAGGTCAGCGCTGTGACGGGCACCGTGAAGGACTTGCGCCGCGTGATTGATGAGGCCAAGACGCGCCTGAATACGTATGACCGTCGCACTATCCTGTTTATTGACGAGATTCATCGCTTTTCGAAGTCACAACAGGATGCATTGCTACATGCGGTTGAGAACCGTACCGTCATTATGATTGGTGCCACGACGGAGAACCCGTACTTCGAGGTCAACTCGGCGTTGCTCTCGCGTGGTCGCGTGGTGGAGCTCGAGCACTTAAAGGACGAGGATATCGCGACGCTCATCGAGCGTGCGCTTGAGGCACCGCAGGGCTTGAACGGTAAGTTCTCGGCCGATGAGGATACGGTCAAGACCATTTGCACGCTGGCAGCGGGTGACGCTCGCTCGGCGCTCACGACGCTCGAGCTTGCGAGCGAGATTGCCGTCACGCGTCCCGATACCGAGGGAACGCCAGCGCCTGCGGCGGGGGAGCGCTATCCCATCACCGTGGATGACGTGAAGATCGCCAACCCGCGTCGCGGCTTTACGTATGACAAAAACGGCGACATGCACTACGACATCATCAGTGCGTTCATCAAGTCCATGCGCGGTAGCGACCCCGATGCCACGATCTATTGGCTCGCGCGCATGATCGATGCTGGGGAGGATCCTAAGTTTATCGCTCGCCGCATTATGATTCACGCTTCTGAGGATGTTGGCAACGCCGACCCGCAGGCGCTTTTGGTGGCGCATGCCGCGTTTAAGTCTGCCGAGGTCATTGGCTATCCCGAGTGCCGCATTAACCTGGCTCAGGCTGCACTCTATGTGTGCTTGGCGCCAAAATCCAACGCGTGTGAGGCTTCGATCGATGCGGCGCTGGCCGATATCCATTCTAGTGGGCTTCGCGAGGTGCCGAGTTATCTGCGCGATCGCCATCGCCCGGGCAGCGATGAATACGGTGTGTATAAGTATCCACATGATTATCCCGAAGGCTGGGTCGATCAGCGCTATTTGCCCGAAGGCTTGGAACGCGGTGCATTTTGGCAGCCTGCCGGGCGCGGCTGGGAAGAATGGCGCGTAGAGCAAAGCGAACGCGACCGCAGCGGGAATGCACCGAAGTAGCTGCTGATAATTTTGTCCCACGTTGCTGCTCTTGGCATGTTCGGTCCCCTTTGGGGTACCATGAAAAGCGTCTGTATTTCGATTCTTCCGGGAGGCTTGTATGAGTCCCATTCAAATCGCCCTGCTGTTGCTCGCCGTTGCCGGCGTGTGGGCCATCGCTGAGCTCGCGCTTACCCTGCGCAAGACCCGCAATGTTGTCGACTCGCTCGATAAGACCGTGAACGACCTCAACAACACCATCGCCGAGGCTCAGCCTGTGGTGGCAAAGCTCGATGGCGCTGTCGATGAGCTTACGCCGGCGCTTGCCCAGATGGAGCCGCTGCTTAAGTCGAGCAAGACGGCAGTTGATGCCCTTACCTCCAATCTCGTAGAGGTCGAAGCCGTGGTTCGCGACATTTCCGAGGTTACGGGCAGCATGGCCGAGGCCAGCAATGCTGTGTCGAGCGTGACCGACTCTGCCGCCGGTGCTGTGCAGAAGCTCTTCAATAAGGTGAAGGCTCCTGCAGCTGAAGCCGAGCGCAAGCTTTCCGCTGCCGCCGAAGAAGCCGAGCAGCCGACCGAGCGCGTCTTGATTGGCAAGGCGGAGGACGAGGCCGCCGGTGGCGCAGATGTGGCTCAGAAGTCTGCATCCAAGCGGGCTCAGTATTACACCTATACACCCTCCGAGACCTCTGAGGAGTCCTGCGATGAGTAGCGAAGCAACCTGCCCCATCACGCTGACCGTTGCCGGCGACCCGCGTCTCGCTCGCCTTGTGCGCATGACGGCAGCCAACGTTGGTGCCCTGTGTTCCATGTCTGTCGATCGCATCGAGGACATCCGCATGGCTGCCGAGGAGGCTTTCATCTTTGGTTGTACCGCGGTCGACTGCGATGACATCACCATCAAATTCGATGTCGATGAGACCCACGTTGGCATGACTATTACCTTTGGCGATCAGGCTACGGTCGATGAAGACGACCAGGCTGCGGTGTATGCCGAGCTCATCCTCGCGAGCGTGTGCGACTCCTACGAAAAGACTGCGGCGCCCCTGACGCTTTCCCTCGACCTCAAGGCGGATATTTAAAATGACCGAACGTTCCCGGAGCGGCAAGACCGCTTGGGACAAGGAGAAAACCCGCGAGCTGTTTCGTCGCTACAAGGAGACCGGTGATCCGGACGCCCGCGAGCAGCTCGTCATGTCCCATATGAACCTGGTAAGGTTTCTTGCCAACAAATTTAAGAATCGCGGCGAGCCGCTCGACGACCTCATGCAGGTCGGCTATCTGGGTTTGCTCAAGGCTATCGACCGCTTTGACCCTGAGCGCGGGCTCGAGTTCACAACATTTGCAACACCCACTATCCTGGGCGAGATTAAACGCCATTTCCGCGACAAGGGCTGGAGCGTGCGCGTACCGCGTCGTCTGCAGGAGCTCTCGGCTAAGGTCAACCAAGCTACTGACAAACTTACCAACGAGCTGCAGCGTTCGCCCAAGGTTGAGGAGATCGCTGAGTATCTAGATGTGACGGTCGATGAGGTCCTCGAGGCTATGGAATCGTCTTCGGCCTATACCTCGGTGCCCATCGAGGCTCCTGGTGCGTCCGATTCCGACGATGCCCCCTCGATTCTCGACCGTTACGCCGACGACGACAACGAGCTCGACTTTACCGATGACCGCCTAGTGATCGAGGAAGCTATCCGTGATTTCTCGCCGCGCGAGCGCGAGGTGATCGAGCTGCGCTTTGTGAAGGGCATGACCCAGATCGAGATCGCCAAGAAGCTGGGTATTTCTCAGGTGCAGGTTTCGCGTCTGCTTCGCCGCACGCTTAAGAAGATTCAGGACAAGATCGACCCCGACGGAGTGATGATTCGTTCATGAGTGAGCACCCCCAACAAACCGATCGCGTGCTGCGCGACACCCGCATTCTGACGCTGCGCATTTGGGCTGTTGTCGGCTGCATTGTCATCGCCGCTGTCATCTTTAACCTTATGGGCATCCTGGCCCCGGTTATCGAGTTTCTCGCCGTTGGTTCCATCATTGCCTTTGTGATGTCCCCGATCACCAACTGGCTCGAGCACCATGGCGTGAATCGCGGCATCGGTTCGCTTGTCGCGCTTATTGTTGTTGTTGCCGTGCTCGTCGGTGTCGTTTGCATCTTGTCGCCGATTCTCTTTGGTCAGATCATGGAAGTACTGAGCCGCCTGCCCGAGCAGCTTCGTGTTGCGGGTGGCGACCTCAACGAGATGATCTCGCATGCCAAGACGCTCAACAACACGCCGCTCAAGGAGTATTTAGACGATAATCTTTCGTCGCTGGTTGCCGTGGCATCGAAGTATGTGTCTCAGATTGCCGCCGAGCTTGGTCGTGGTGTGTTCCCGCTCATCACCAATACAGCGTCGCAGCTGTTTGTTATCTTCCTTGGCCTGGTGCTTGCCTGCTGGATGGCCTGCGACTACCCGCGCATGCACCACGAGATTTGCACCATCATCGGTCAGGAGAAGGAGACCTCGTACCGCTTTATGGTCGCCATTCTTTCTCGCTCTGTCGGCGGCTACATGCGCGGTATGGTCGTGACGTCCATCTGCGGTGGTTTCCTCGCCTTTATCGGTTTTATGATCATCGGCCATCCGTATGCGGCGCTCATGGCTATCTTTACCGGCATCATGCATTTGGTTCCGGTCGTCGGTCCTTGGGTGAGCGCAGCAATCGCCACAGTGCTCGGTTTCATGTTCAGCCCTATGTTGGCGTTATGGACGCTCATCGTGACGATGGTCGCGCAAAACGTCACCGATAACGTCATTTCGCCCAAGGTCATGCAGAGCTCGGTGCAGGTGCATCCCATCATGAGCCTCACGGCGCTCGTTATTGGCTCGGCACTCATGGGCCCCATCGGCATGATTATTGCCATCCCGCTGTGTGCGGCCCTCAAGGGTATCTTCGTGTACTACTTCGAGAATGAGACCGGCCGCCAGCTTGTGGCCTATGACGGCGCCGTGTTTAAGGGCACGCCGTACCGCGATGCCGATGGCAACCCGGTCGCCGCCTACGACGCGCTCGGCGACGACACCTTCATCTACGAGTCTGAGCTCATCGGCAACGAGACTGCGCCCGAGGCCAAGGCCATGCCCAAGCCCGAGCTCGATAATCCCTGGATTAAGCTCTCTGGTCTGCAGCCCGATGCCACGGGCTTCTTCAAGAACCCCTTCGCCAAAGATGATGACTCCAACTCGGACGACGATACCAAAACCGGCATCGACGGCTCCATGGACGATGACGACAACTAGCGGGGTAATTCGGGTTAACATTCATACGTGCTAACATGCAATTTCGCTGGAGGGTCGCTGTTTGGCGGCCCTCTTTTTTGCATAGGCGCGGTGGGATGGTAATATCGTTACGTTTGAACTGTTTCGATGTGAAACCGAGGAGATTCCCTCTATGAGTGC
>CAUDAE010000072.1 GCA_958447445.1 uncultured Collinsella sp. | reverse complement strand
TGAGTGCTGCGGCCGAGCGGAAAATCGCACCCACGTTCGTGTGGTCGACAATGCCCTCGAGGACGCACACGCGCACCGGGCGCTCCCCCGCCGCCTCGACGACGCCACCCAAGAACTCATCAACCGGAATCTGCCGCGGGCGACGAAACGCCGCGAGCGCACCGCGCGTCACGTTAAAGCCCGTCAGCTGCTCCATGAGTTCCATGGAAGCCACGAACACAGGAACCGGACCTGCGCCCTCGCGCACAACCAGGCGCTCAAACAGCGGCATCGTCTGGTCGAGCCAGCGTTCGCCCAAAAGAAAGCTCACCGGCTCGTATCCGGCACGCACCGCGCGCTCAATAACCTTGGCACTCTCGGCGATAAAGATGCCCTTTTGCGGCTCTAGCACGCAGCGCAGCTCACGCTCGGTCAGTCGCACGTAGGCATCGAGCCGCTCGTCCTCGAGCGAATCAATTCGCAGAACCTCAACGGCATCAGTCATAGCAGCCTGCCCGCACCCTTCTTTACAGCACATCTATACCAAACGAGGCGACGCTAAGCGCCGCCCCATACATTCAATCAACCCGATAATACCGTTCACGCCAGGCGATTTACGCCTCAACGCGACGATACGTCACGAACTCATAATCGACACCCTCGTCGCCCTCGCCCGAGGCAATCGTGGCAACACCGCCACGCCACGCAATCTCCCACGCGGGATCGGCGTCCAAATCGGGAAAGTACGTGTCCACGGCATGAGTGCAATGGTTGTGCGTGACCTCGGCCTCGGCGCAATACGGCAAAAACTGCCGATACACCTCGCCGCCACCGATCACCCAGGCAACGGGCTCATCGGCAACCGCGGCGAGCGCCTCGTCGATGCTATGCACCACGTCGACGCCCTCGACAGCAAAATCCTCGTCGCGGGTAAGCACGATATTGCGACGGTTCTTGAGTGGACGCCCACCGGGAAAACTCAGCAGCGTCTTGCGCCCCATGATGACCGGGCAGCCCTTGGTGCAGGCCACAAAATGGCGCATGTCGGCGCGATTGGACACCACCATGTCGCCCTCGCACCCAATGCCCCAATCGTCACACACGGCAACGATAGCAGATAGCTTACACGTCATGAGCACCACCTACACCGCAATGGGAATGTTCTTGACCTGCGGACCGTGCTCGTAGCCCTCCACAATCAGGTCGTCGGTCGTAAACGCATAGAAATCGTGCACGTCGGGGTTAAGCGTTACCTTGGGCGCTGCAAACTGCGGACGCTCGATAAGTTCGCGGACGATATCGACGTGACGGTCGTAAATGTGAGCATCGGCGATCACGTGCAGCAGCTCGCCGGGAATCATATCGACCGACCGTGCGACCATCATCAGCAAGATGGCGTACTGGCAAACATTCCAGTTGTTCGCGGCCAAAATGTCCTGGCTGCGCTGGTTGAGAATCATGTTGAGCGTCGGCTTGTCGTCCTGAGGACGCTGCGTCACGTTATAGGTCACGCTATAGGCGCACGGATAAAGGTGCATCTCGGACAGATCGCTAAACACGTACGTATTGGTCATAATGCGGCGACTATACGGCGTGTGCTTAAGGTCGTACAGCACACGGTCCATCTGGTCGAAGTCGCCCTCGGCGTAATGGCTCTTCTGACCAATCTGATAGCCGTAGGCTTTACCGATGGAACCGGTCTCATCGGCCCACTCATCCCAGATATGGCTGTTGAGATCATGCACGTTATTGGACTTCTTTTGATAGATCCACAGAATCTCGTCCATGGCAGACTTAAGCGCCGTACGACGCAGGGTGAGCGCGGGGAACTCTTCGCGCAGATCATAGCGCGCCGTGACACCAAAGTTTTTAATGGTATAGGCAGGAGTGCCGTCCTCCCACACCGGACGGACCTTTTGGCCCTCGGTGGTGGTGCCATGGTCCAAGATATCGCGGCACATGGTTACAAACTGTTGATCGGCCTTGCTCATTGACCCTCCTGTCAGTCGCCTACAAGCGAGATTCATTGTAGCCCAGGCGCACGCGGCCCCACAGCCAAAACATAAGCGCTCATTTTCTGACATATGACAGAAATTCCTTGCGCAAATCTGCACGTTCGCTATTCTATTGTTGACATATGTCAGATAAGGAGTGCGCATGGCAGGAAGACGCGAAAAATTACGCCGTGTTGGGATCATCCCCGAATACCGCGGCTTTACCCCTGACGGCCTAGCCAGCGGAGACGCCATCGACATGACGATCGACGAACTCGAGGTGCTGCGCCTGTGCGACCTGGAAGGTCTTAACCAAGAGGCAGTCGCACAGCAGATGGGCATCGCGCGCGCCACGGTGGCGGCTATTTGCAGCCGAGCGCATCGTAAGGTGGCAAACGCGCTGGTCAACGGGCGAGCGCTCAGTATCGAGGGCGGCAATATCGCATACTCCCCCATCACCACGACGACGGCCGCATGGCCAGCAAAGGAGGTCGGCACCATGAGGGTGGCAACAACGTACGACAACGGCAACATCTTTATGCACTTTGGCCGCAGCGAGCAGTTCAAGATCTACGACATCCAGGATGGCAAGGTGCTCAACGAGCAGGTCGTAGGCACCGGTGGCACCCGCCACGGCGCCTTGGCGGGCCTGCTTGCCAACGGTGGCGTTGACACGCTCATTTGCGGCGGTATCGGCGGCGGCGCTATCAACGCGCTTGCCCAAGCCGGCATCACGGTCTATGCGGGCGCCCAGGGCAGCTGCGATGCCTGCGTCGAGGCCCTCATTGCCGGCACGCTCGCACAGACCGGCGAGGCCACCTGCGACTGCCATGGACATGATCACGAGCACATCCACGAGCATGGCGAGTCCTGCGGCTGCCACGGCCATCACGACCACGACGGACATGAGGGCTGCAGCTGCCACTAGCGGCAAGCACCTCGACGTCAACACGCTTCCGCGCGTGCGACAACCTGCGAACAAACGGCGTAGGCCGCCTGGAGTACCATCCAGGCGGCCTACGCCATACACGACTCAACCAGTCGTTACTTCTTATTGCGCATCTGCGCTTCCATCTGGCGCAGCAGGTCCATATCGGACTTAGGACCGCCCATTCCCAGGCCGCCCATGCCGCCCAGGCCCATGGCATCCAGACCGGGAATATTGGGCATGCGCATCTTTTTGCCCTTCTTACCCTTCTTGCCCTTCTTGCCACCGGCCTGTGCCTGATTGGCCATCGAGCGCATGCGGCCCATCATCTTGTTCATCTCGCCCCACTGCTTCATAAGGCTATTGACCTCGGTGGGAGTCACGCCGGCGCCCTTGGCGATACGGGCGCGGCGCTGGCCGTTGATGATGGAGGGACGCAGGCGCTCCTCCTTGGTCATCGACATGATGATGGCCTCGTTCTTGTCGAAGATGCCCTCGTCCAAATTGCCGCCCATCTGGTTGAGCGCGCGCTGGCCGCCGGGGAGCATACCCAGGATGCCCTTCATGCCGCCCATCTTCTTGACAGCCTTCATCTGGTCGTGCATGTCGTTCATGGTAAAGCCCTCGCGCAGCATACGCTCGGCAGCCTCGAGCTGCTCGGCGTCGGCCGCCTCCTGGGCCTTCTCGATGATGCCGACAACATCGCCCATGCCCAAGATTCGCTTGGCCATACGATCGGGATAAAACGGCTCAAGCGAATCGGGTTTTTCGCCCATGCTCACGAACTTGATGGGCTTGCCGGTCACCTGGCGCACGGAAAGCGCGCCGCCGCCACGAGCGTCGCCATCGAGCTTGGAGATGATCACGCCGTCAAAGTCGGTGCGCTCGGCGAAGGTCGAGACAACGTTGACGATATCCTGGCCGGTCATGGCATCGACGACCATCAGCACCTGATCGGGCTTGACGGCCTTCTTGATATCCACGGCCTCCTGCATCATCTGCTCGTCGATCTGCAGACGACCGGCGGTATCGACGATGACCACATCGCGCAGGTGGTCGACGGCCTCCTGAATGGCGCCCTTGGCGATGTCGACCGGGTGCGCACCGTCGCCTCGGAAGACCGGGACACCGATCTCTCCGCCGAGCGTGGCCAGCTGGTCGGCAGCGGCGGGACGGTAGACGTCGCAAGCGGCGAGCAGCGGCGAGCGGCCCTGCTTCTTGAGCAGGTAGGCAAGCTTTACGGCCGCCGTGGTCTTACCAGAGCTCTGCAGGTTTACTTGTTTTATTATGTTTTTTTTTCGGTTGATAAAGACGAGCATGCGCTCGGTGGAGCCGAGCATCTCGGTGAGCTCGTCGAGCACGATCTTGACGACGTTTTGCGCCGGCGACAGCGACTCCATGACCTCGGCGGTCATGCAGCGCTCCTTGGTCTTGGCGACAAACTCCTTGACGACCTTAAAGTTGACGTCGGCCTCGAGCAGCGCCATGCGAATGTCGCGCATGGCCGAGGTGATATCGGCCTCGGTCAGTTTACCCTTGCCGCGCAGGCGGTCAAATGTGTCGTTGAGGCGATCGCTCAGGGAATCAAACACTAGTCACTCCTTAATTGGACTCGCCCACCAGGGCGCGGCAGAAATCTTTGGCATTAAACTCCTGCAGGTCATCGACCTGCTCGCCCACGCCGATGCGCAGGATCGGGAGCTTGAGCTTCTCGGCCACGGCCATGGCGATACCGCCCTTAGCCGTGCCGTCGAGCTTTGTCATGATAATACCGTCCAGACCAAGCGCCTCGTTAAACTCGAGCGCCTGGTTCAGACCGTTTTGGCCCGTCGCGGCATCGATCACAAGCACGACCGAGACCGGCATGGGACCGGTGGCCATATTGGCGGCGCGCTTACGGGTCACATTGACCACCTTGGCGAGCTCGCGCATGAGCTCGGGGCTCGTGTGCAGACGGCCGGCGGTATCGATGAGCACCAGGTCGCTGCCGCGCCTATCGGCCTCGTCGAGCACGTCGTAGCAAACACTTGCCGGGTCGGAGCCGCGATCGCGCTTGATGACGGGAACGCCGGCGCGCTGGCCCCACACATCAAGCTGCTCGATGGCGGCGGCGCGGAAGGTGTCGGCCGAACCGATCACCACGTTCTTGCCGCGGGCAGCCATGGCGCTCGCGATCTTACCGACCGTCGTGGTCTTGCCGGCACCGTTGATGCCCACAAACAGCACGCAGCTCGGCGTATCGGAGAACGGATCGCGCTCGATGGGCACAAAGTGCTGCTCAAGCTGCTCGGCCAGAGCGCGGCGAAGCTGCGGAGCGGTCTTGAGGTTCTTCTTGGCCGCGGCATCGCGCAGGTCATCGGAGACCTTTATGGCGACCTCGGCGCCCATGTCACCCATTACGAGGGTGTCCTCCAGGTCCTCCCAAAAATCCTCGTCGACCTCGCCGCCAAAGTAGAAGACCTCGTTGAGGGCCTCGCGGCTGCGCTCAAGTCCGCGCGAGAGAGCATCGAAGAATCCCATTATGCATTCACGACCTTTCCGGTTTCGCGATCGAGTTTTTGCGAGACGACGCGACTGACGCCGTCGGCTTGCATCGAGACGCCATAGAGGACGTCAGCGTCCTCCATAGTACGGCGCTGATGCGAGATAACCAAGAGCTGCGTATCGGAACGCAACACATCGAGCGCGCCGATGAGCTTGGACAGGTTGGCGTCATCGAGTGCCGCCTCGACCTCGTCCAGCACATAGAACGGCACCGTGCGCGTGCGATACACAGCAAAGAGGAGGGCGAGCGCCGTCAGGCTCTTCTCGCCGCCCGACATGAGCATCATCTTGGTGATGCGCTTGCCGCGCGGCTGCGCCACGACCTCGATACCCGTCTCGGCAGGATGCTCGGGATCGGTCATCTCCAGATGAGCCTGGCCGCCCGGGAAGAGCATAGCGAAGATCTCGCGGAAGTTCGCGTCGACCTTCTCAAACGTCACCAGGAACGCCTTGCGCATCTTGCGATCAATGGCCACCGTGATCTTGGTGAGCGCCTTGCGTGCGCTCTCCAGATCGGCCAGCTGCTCCTCGATGTAGTCGGCGCGGCGCTTGAGCTGCTCGTACTCCTCCATGGCAACTTGGTTAACGGGACCCAGGTTGTTGATCTGGCGCACAAGCTGGTTGAGTTCGCGCTCGGCGGCATCGCGGTCCGTGGGCGCCGGAAGCATGAGCGCTTCCTCGAGCACCGTCGTGCCATCGGCGGTAATGGCCTTGATGGCAGCCTCGACCTGCACCTCGAGCTTGCCACGCGCGACCTTGAACTCGTTTTGCGTCGCCGTGGCGGCATCAACCCGCTCCTTGGCACGGGAGACCTCGGCCTTGGCATCCTCGATGGTCTTCTTGAGCGAAGCGGAGTCCGCCTCCTCCAGAGAGGCCTGGTCACGCAGGCGCGCTACCCAATCCGACGCGCGTTCCAACAGGGCAGAATAGCGTTCGTGCATGGGATCGACGCGCAGGCGCAGCAGCTCGAGCGAGCGCGAGGCCTGGCGTGTTCCGCGGATACGACGGTCGATGCCCTCAAGACGATGCTCCAGGTCGGGCACGCGGCCCTTCAGCGAACGCAGGCGTTCACTCGGCGGGGCTAGGCGAACCTTGGCGTCGGCGAGCTTGCCGGCAGCTTCGGAATCGTCACGGCGAACGCGGTCGAGTTCGTCGTTGGCCTCGGCAATCTGCAAGCCCAGATTGCTTGCCTGCGCGCGGGCCTCGTCACGCGAACGGGTGAGCTTGTCAACGCGCGGGCGCGCAGCGCGAACGGCTTCGGCGGCCTGATCGCGGCGCTTGGAGATGCGCACGCGCTCGACCTCGGCATTGTTGGCGCTTTGCTCCAAGCGGCCGATCTCGGAGAGCAGCGAGCGGCGCTCGCCCTCAAGACGGGCAATCTCACCGGCGGCATCGCCCTCAGCGGCACGCGCTTCCTCAACGGCCGCATTGGCCTCGATGACCTGATCCGACACATGCTCAAACACAGCGGCCAAATCGGGCTCAAGCCCCTCCAGCTCGCGAATGCGACGCTTACGCTCCAGAGCACCCGACGCCTCGCCGGCATCGAGGCCCACACGCACCAGGCCGCCGCAGGCGACGCGGGCGCCATCGGAGGTCACGTAAGTCACGCCGTCAACGACCGGCGCCGACAGCGCGGCAGAAAGATCGTCCACGACGTAATAGCCGCCGAGCAACGCCTCGACGACGGGTCCGTAGCCTGCGCGCACGGACAGACGATCAACCAGACGGGTACCGGCAGCGCCCTCGGCGGCAGCAGAGCCACTCACGCCGCGCGCCACCAGCAGCGCCTCACCCGAGGCCTTCTTCTGGTCCAGGGCAGCGCGACCGGCGCGTTCAAGTGCGGCGGCGTTATCGAACAGCAGGGCATCGATATCGCCGGCGAGCAATTGCTCAACCAGGCCCTCAAGCTCGCGCGGGGCCTCGAGCACGTCGCCCAGACGACCCGAGACATCGTCGCCCAGCGCACCCACCAGACGGCTCACGAGCGGCGAGCTGTCGGCCATGCGGGCATCGAGTTTCTTTTGGCTGGCAAGCTCCGAACGCACCTCGGATAGCTTGTTGCGTGCCTCACTTTCACGATTACGCAAGTCCTTCAGGGCCGCACGGGCGACCTCGGTTGCCTCACGCGCATCGACCTGGGCCTGGCGCGCCTCCTCAAGAGCGCCCTCAAGCTCCTCGGCGCGGTCGCGACGGCTCTCGAGCGAGGCCGTGACCTCCTCGAGCTGTTCATCGATCTGCTCCAGGCGCGAGGCATACATGTTGTCCTCGACCTCGGCATTGCTCAGCGAGTCCTTCACCTTGGCAAGCTCAAGCGCGGCGTTATCAGCCACACGCTGTACATCGCGCTGCTCACGCGTAAGCTGCGAAATCTGATTGTCGAGCGCCACGCGCCGCTCGTGGAGCTCAGCGGCGGCAGGACCGGCGGCGTCAACGTCCTCCTGGGCCTGCATATGCGCACCGGTCACTTCCTCAAGCTGCGCACGCGCGTCCTCGAGCTCCTCGACCACGCGACGACGCTGATGCTCGGAGCTCGAAATCTGGCCGCGCATGTCAGACAGGCGCGACACCATGTTGTGGCCCTTTTCCTCAAGCAGACGCATGTCGGAGTTAATGCGGCCGACCACATCTTGCATATGACGGCGCTGCTCGCCCAGATCGCCCACAAACAGGCCCTTTTCCTCGAGCATAACCTGAAGCTTCTCGAGCTCGCGTTCTTTTTCGCCCAAGCGGTACTGCGCAAGCTCCAGCTCGGCAGCGCCCTCTTTGGAGCGGCTCTCCAGGTCGTTCCACTGCGACTGCAGCGAACGCAGCTCGTCGACGGCCAGCATCTGCGTAAGCTCGTTCGCGCGCGAGGACAGCTCTTTGTACTTGCGCGCACGATCGACCTGACGCTCCAGCGGTCGCAGCTGACGGGCGATTTCCTTATTGATGTCGCGGGCACGCATCAGGTGCTCGTCCATCGACTTAATCTTTTTGAGCGCACGCTCCTTGCGGCGCTTGTGCTTGGATATGCCGGCGGCCTCCTCGATGAGGGCGCGGCGCTCCTCGGGGCGGCTCTGCAAAATGGCGTCGAGCTTGCCCTGGCTGATGATGGAATGCGTATCCTTGCCCAGGCCCGAATCGTGCAGGATATCCTGAATGTCCATCAGGCGGCACGGACTCGAGTTGATGAGGTACTCGCTTTCGCCCGAGCGATACATGCGACGAGTGATAGCGACCTCGTCAAAATCGACGGGCAACATATGGTCCGAGTTATCGAGCACCAGTGTGACCTCGGCGACACCCACCGGCTTGCGCGCTGACGAGCCCGAGAAGATAACATCCTCCATGGCCTGGCCGCGCAACTGCTTGGCGCTCTGCTCGCCCAGGACCCACAGGATGGAGTCGGAGATGTTCGATTTTCCCGAGCCGTTGGGACCGACGATGACGGTCAGGCCCGGCTCAAACGTCATATGGGCGCGGTCGGCAAACGACTTGAACCCTTTGAGCGTGAGGGACTTGAGATACACGGTTCCTCGCTTACACGTGCTTCTTATTCAGAATCACGCCGTTGGTGGTGTAACCCATGCGGTCGAGCGCTTCGAGCGCGGCGGCTCCCTCGGCTTCCTTCTTTGAGGAGCCGGAGCCGCGACCCTGACGAATACCATCGATCAACACCACGGCGGTAAAGGTGGGCGCATGCGCCGGGCCCTCGGAGCCAACGAGCTTATACGCCGGGGGCTCGTGACCGTCGGCTTGCACGCACTCCTGCAAAAACGACTTGGGGTTCGCAGGATGCTCGGCACGCTCGGAAGCCAAATGCGGCTTAAGCGTACGGTGAATGAACTCCGCCGCCGCATCCCAGCCGGCATCCAGGTACAGCGCGCCCACGAGCGACTCATAGACGTTCTCGAGCGCCGAATGCAGGCCGCGCGCACCGGTACCGGTCTCGGAGGCACCAAAGATGATGATGTCGTCAATGCCCAGCTCGTGAGAAACCTCGGACAGCGTAGCGCCCGAGACAAGCGACACCTTCAGGCGCGTGAGCTTGCCCTCGTCAAACTCCGGATAGGACTCAAACAGGGAGCGTGCGACCACAGCGCCCAAAATGGAATCGCCCAAGAACTCAAGGCGCTCATAGCTGGCAGAAACCGGCTGGCCCTCGACTGCCGAGGGATGCGTAAGCGCCGCGCGCAGCAGCACCTTATTGTTGAACTCGTGGCCCAAGATTTCCTGGGCGCGCGTAAGTCGTTCGGATAAAGCCAAGACTTAGGCCTCCTTGGCAGCTTCGATAGCGTCGACGGCGTCGGCGACAGAGTTGAGCGAGAGCAGGGTCTCGTCATCGATCTCGAGGTTGAACTCGTCCTCGATAGCCGTAACCAGCTGCAGGCGCTCGAGCGAGTTGGCATCGAGGTCGTCAAAGGTGGTCTCCTCGCTAATTTC
>CAUDAE010000071.1 GCA_958447445.1 uncultured Collinsella sp. | reverse complement strand
CTTGTTCGGTCGGAATCAAATGGGTCTATAAGCCAGCATTATAAAGATGCCCGGGCCGACTCTATGTCGAACCCGGGCGGGCGATGCAATCTTTACGCAAATGCAAGCAAATGTTCACACGTCAACAATTGACAGGCACCGGCTCGCCGCCAGAAGCGGCCGCGGCGACAGGGCTAGTCCTCCATGCCAAGGTCGATCGTGGTGCCCTCGAAGATCTTGTTGACGGTTCGGACGGCGCACATCTTGCCACACATGGTGCAAGTGCCCTCGGTGGCGGCGGGGGACTCCTCGTAGCGCTTCTTGCCCGTACCCGGGTCGAGCGCGCACTTCCACATGGCGTCCCAGTCGAGCTTGCGGCGTGCCTGGCCCATCCTGTCGTCCATGTCGCGGGCGTGGGGCACCTTCTTGGCGATATCGGCGGCGTGTGCGGCGATCTTGGTGGCCATGAGGCCGTCGAGCACATCCTGGGCGTTAGGCAGACATAGGTGCTCGGCCGGTGTCACGTAGCACAGGAAGTCGGCACCGGAGCTGGCGGAGATGGCGCCGCCGATGGCGGCGGTGATGTGGTCGTAACCCACGCCGATATCGGTCACCAGCGGTCCGAGCACATAGAACGGAGCATTGTGGCACAGGCGCTTCTGCAGTTTCATGTTGGCGGCGATCTCGTCGAGCGCCATGTGACCCGGGCCCTCGACCATGACCTGGACGCCGGCGGCCCAAGCGCGCTTGCACAGCTTGCCCAGCTCGATCATCTCAGCGGTCTCGGTGGCGTCGTTGGAGTCGTAGAGACAGCCCGGGCGGCAGGAGTCGCCGAGCGAAATCGTCACGTCGTACTCGTGGCATATCTCGAGCAACGCGTCGTAGAACTCATAGAACGGGTTCTCGTTACCGGTGACCTCCATCCAGCCAAACAGCAGTGAACCGCCGCGGCTCACGATGTTCATCAGGCGGCCGGTCTCCTTAAAAGTCTTGGTGACCGACTTGTTGATGCCGCAGTGGATGGTCATAAAGTCCACGCCGTCCTCGGCGTGCGCGCGCACGACCTCGAACAGGTCGTCCTTGGTGAGCTTGACCAGCGGCTTTTCCATGTAGCCGATGGCGTCGTACATGGGGACGGTGCCCACCATGAGCGGCGTCTCGTCGATGAGCTGCTGGCGGAACTGGCGCGTCTTGCCCGAGTTGGAGAGGTCCATGATGGCGTCGGCGCCGTAGTCCTCGGCGATCTTGACCTTCTTCCATTCCTCGGCGGCATCGGCCTTGTCGCCCGAGATGCCCAAGTTCACGTTGACCTTGGTGGACAGGCCTTCACCGACGCCAAAGGCGCGCATGCCTTTTTTGATGTGCACGATGTTGGCGGGAATGGCGATACGGCCGTCGGCCACGCGCTCGCGGATGTACTCGGGGTCGCGATGCTCGCGCTCGGCGACTTCCTTCATCTGCGGCGTGATCTGCCCGGCACGGGCGAAGTCGATTTGCGTGACGAGCTTGGGCTCGGTCTGTGTACTCATTGGCACGGCTCCCTTCGTTGGCATTACCCATATCAGGTTTGCGGGTCAGGGCGGGCGCGCCCAGTCTCAGCCTGCCGTCTTGTCCTGCAAGCTCCCCGTTTATGTAATGGGCTCAAGTATAGCTCGAATGGGTACGATTGGCCTAACGAGCGTGCCTGTGGGGAGGCGTACATGGAAGACAAGCATCTATATCGAGAGACACAATGGGATGTATCGGCCGAGGAAAGCCGTGCGCACCATGGGTTGGTCGCGATTGGTTTTGCGGTGCTTGCCGTGCTGGTGATTGCCTTTTGTATCTGGACGTTTGGTGGTCGCGGCGGCGCTGCATGGGAGTTCGAGGCCGACGATGCCCTGCCGATCATGACAGTGAAGGTTACGGGCGGCAATACCGTTGCCGCGCCGGGTGACTATTGGTATCCGCGCGACGAGTTTGTGCAGCTGCAGCTGAGCGGCGGGTCTATTCCGGGCGAAGAAATCGAACGCGTGACGTTTGATGCGACGCTCAAAACGCTGACGGTGAAGCTCAAAGATCAAGGGGACGTGCCCACGACCATGGACATTGCGCTGACGGAATGGCGCTTGGAGCCCCCGGCGGGCGCTGCGGTATCCGAGGTGGAGCACGTTAAGATTACCTACCAAGATGGCTCGACGAGCGAGATTGCAAAGGCCGATGGCTTGGCGGAGTAACGAGGTGTTTGGAAACGGCGGGTCTATTGTGCCTGCGCGTTCATGAAAACCAGGGTGTTTTTGTCTGAAAGCTCGGGGATGTGTCGATAGCCGATGTTGAATGCGGTAAGTTCGCTTGCATCCTCGAGCTTGTTTTCTGCCATCCACCGCGCCATGGAGCCGCGCGCCTTTTTGCTGGCGGTCGACCGTTGGATGGGCTTCCCGTTGCGGATACCCTCGCCAAAGAGGCATGTGACGGCCGTGGCGTCGCCCGCGAGGTGGGGCAGAACGGCTTTGGCATACTCTACGCTGGCGAGGTTGACGATCGTGGTGTTTGAGCCTGCCGGGGCGATAGCCCGCGCGAGCTTGTCGCTCCAAAACGCGTAGAGGTCTCGGGCATCGTCAACGGCGAGCTTCGCGCCCATCTCCAGCCGATACGGTTCGACGGCATGAAAGGGACGAACGCACCCGTAGAGGCCGGAGAGGATCCACAGATGGTCTTGCAGCCATGCGAGCTGCGCGGAATCCATCACCTCGGGTGCCATGCTCTGGTATTGAATGCCGTGATAGGACATGACGGCAGGGGAGAGGTGGCGAGCGAGTGCGGGATTGTCGAGATCGTCGCTTTTCAGGACGGGCCCGAACTCATGCAGGGTGTTGAGGCAAGGCCCCAGCAGTTTGTCACTCACGTTCCACAGCGCCTGCAGGCCGCCGCTGCCTTCATTCCGCTCAATATCTAGCAGTGCGCGGTGGAGGCGAGCCGTCTCGCGCACAAAGGTTGGGATGCCCAGGACTTCAAAAGCATCTTGGGACGCGCGCATCTGCTTGGCGGGCGAAATGATGACCTGCAGCATGGACTCTCCTCTGCCAAAAAGGAAGTTGCGGTGGAATACGGTCTGTTTTGGCCGTTTATGGGCCAGTTTAGTCCGTATTTCACCGCAACTGATGAAGGGTTGGTTAGGCTCGCTCGATGAAGGCCTTGTAGCCGCGATAGGCCTCGTAGATATCGGCCTTGTTGGCGACCTCCCACAGGGCGTGCATGGACAGGACGGCAACGCCGGAGTCGATGACGTTCATGCCGTACTTGGCCATGATGTAGGCGATGGTGCCGCCGCCACCAGCGTTGACGCGGCCGAGCTCGCAGGTCTGGAAGTCCACACCCGCCTCGTCCATGATGTCGCGGATGAGGGCCACATACTCGGCGTCGGCGTCGTTGGAGCCACCCTTGCCGCGGCTGCCCGTGTACTTGTTAAAGCACAGGCCGCGACCCATAAAGGCGGCGTTTTTGGTCTCGAACTTGCCGGCATAGCCCGGGTCGAAGCCGGCGGACACGTCGGAGGAGAGCATGCGGCTGCGGGCGAGTGCGCGGCGCAGGGCCAGCGCGCTATCCTCGCCGGCGAGCGTCATGATCTCGGCGACGGTGTTCTCGAAGAAGCGGCTCGTCATACCGGTGGCACCCACGGAGCCGATCTCCTCCTTGTCGACGATGAGCGTGATGCTCGTGCGCTCGACATTGGCCACATTGATCTGGGCGAGCATGGACGGGTAGGCACAGACGCGGTCGTCATGGCCATAGCCCAGAATCATGGAGCGGTCGAGGCCCATGTCGCGGGCGGGGCCGGCGGGCACGACCTCGATCTCGGCGGAGAGGAAGTCCTCCTCCTCGACGCTGTACTGCTCCTTGAGGATGTCCAGGAACATCTGCTTGACGGGCTCCTTGGGAGCGTCCTTGTCGTCCTCGTCAAACTTGACGGGACGGCCGCCTACGATCACGTCGAGGATCTCGGCGTCGACGGCGTCCTTGGCAGGCTTGGACATCTGCTCGCTCGAGAGGTGGATCAGCAGGTCGGAGATGGTAAAGACCGGATCGTCTGCCTTGTCGCCGATATTGATGTCGACGGTGGTGCCGTCCTTTTTGCAGATGACGCCCACGAGTGCAAGCGGGGAGGCCACCCAGTGGTAGCTCTTGACGCCGCCATAGTAGTGCGTGTCGAGGTAGGCCATGTCGCCGGCCTCGAAGGCGGGATTCTGCTTAAGGTCCAGGCGCGGCGAGTCCACGTGAGCACCCAGGATGTTAAAGCCCTGCTCGAGCGGGGCGGTGCCCAGGTTGACGAGCATGAGGTCTTTGCCGTGATTGGCGGCGTACACCTTGTCGCCGGCCTTGAGCGTGCGGCCCTCGGCAATCACGGTCTCCAGGTCGACGTATCCCGCCTCCTCGGCCATCTTGATGCCGGTCTTGACGCACAGGCGCTCGGTCTTGTTCTCGCTCAAAAACTGCTTATAGCCGCGGCAAAGCTCCTCGAGCTCCTCGACTTGCTGTGGCGTGTACTTTTTCCATGCGCAGGGACGCTCCATGACGCAGGCTCCTTTCGGATCGATCGTGCTGGTTGATGTACCGTGAGCCATCGTATCACGCGCGGGCTCGCGGTGGCGGGGGAGCTTGATGTGCGGTGGCCGCGGGGCGGGGAGCGTGTAAACTGGAGTAAGCAAACCGTGCCCAGCCCAAAGCGAGGTATTTAATATGTCTGACAAGCGCCGTACCTTTGCCGTCATCGACGGTAACTCGCTCATGCACCGCGCCTTCCACGCCGTGCCGCCGACCATGAATGCGCCGGACGGGCGCCCCACCAACGCGATCTTCGGCTTTCTGAACATGTTTCTCAAGATGATCGATGCCTTTAACCCCGACGGTGTGGTCGTGGCGTTTGACAAGGGCAAACCGCGCGTGCGCATGGAGATGCTGCCGCAGTATAAGGCGCAACGCCCGCCCATGGACCCCGATCTGCATGCGCAGTTTCCGATGATCAAGGAGCTGCTCACCGCGCTCAACGTGCCGATTCTGCAGTCCGAGGGCTGGGAAGGCGACGATATCCTGGGAACCATGGCGCGCCTGGGTGAAGAGGCCGGCTGCGACATGCTGCTGGTGACCGGCGACCGCGACATGTATCAACTCGTGACCGAGCACGTCAACGTGGTCTCGACCCGCAAGGGCCTGTCCGACGTGGCGATCATGACGCCCGAGAGCGTGGACGACCTGTATCACGGCATTACGCCGGCGCTCGTGCCCGATTTTTACGGTCTAAAGGGCGATACGTCGGACAACATTCCCGGCGTACCGGGCATCGGCCCCAAAAAGGCGAGCGCGCTCATCGCACAGTACGGCAGCTTGGACGAGGTCATCGCGCATGCCGACGAGGTCAAGGGCAAGATGGGCGAGAACTTGCGTGCGCACATCGACGATGCGCTGCTGAGCCGCAAGGTCGCAACCATTCGCACCGATGCGCCCGTCGAGCTCGACTTTGACGAAACGTCCTTCCCGGCGTTTTCTGCCGACGAAGTGTCCGCGGCGCTGGGCACGCTTGGTATCACCGCCATGCAGAACCGTTTCTTGGCGCTGATCGGCGGCGAGGGCGGGGCTGCTGCTGCCTCCAGTGTGTTTGAGATACCTGCGATGGTTCGCGCAGCCGCCGGCGATGCCGACGCGCTTGGTGCCGTTGCGGCTGAGGTTTCCCGCGCGATTGATGCCGGCGAGTGGGTCGCCGCCGTGGTGGACGACGACAAGGAAGAGGGCGCGCTCTTTGGACTGACGCGCACGCTGTGGTTGGCGACGTCCAAGGGCCTGTTCGCGCTCGAGGAGGGCGACGGCGGTACCACTGCCGTAGTCGATGGCTTCAACTTCGCCCACGGCGTGATTGCCGGCGTGCTTGCGCACCTGTTTGTGGAGGGCCGCGTGGCGAGCCCGGATATGAAGGCGTTGTTGCACGAGCTTTCGCCCATCGATTCTTCCGAGCCCGAGCTCATGGATCCGCTCGCTACCGATTCCACGCGTATCTTCGATACCGTGGTCGCTGCCTATCTGCTGGATTCCGATCGCTCCGAGTTCGATGAGGCATATCTTGCCGATACGTATCTGCAGATGGCGCTGCCTGCGGCGCGCGGCGCAGAGGGTGCTGGTGAGGACGCTCCGGCGCCTGCCGCCCGTACTGCGGCTCTGACGCTGGCGCTCGTGGCACCGTTGCGCGAGTGCATGGCCCGTGAGAATGCCGCCAACGTGTTCGATGGCATCGAGATGCCGCTCGTTCCGGTACTTGCCAAGATGGAGCGCGCGGGCATGCTCGTGGACCCCGAGCGCCTGCGCAGCCTGTCCGAGGGCCTGGCGACGCAGATCACCGAGGTCGAGCGAAGCATTCGCGATCTGGCCGGCGACGAGACGTTCAATATCGGCAGTCCCATGCAGCTCTCGCATGTACTGTTTGACGTTATGGGGCTTCCGACCAAGGGCCTCAAGAAGACTAAGCGCGGCTATTATTCGACCAACGCCAAGGTGCTGAGCGACCTTGCGCGTGACCACGAAATCGTGCGTCTGATCTTGGACTGGCGTGAGAAGTCTAAGATCAAGTCCACCTATCTGGACACCCTGGGCCCGCTACGCCGTGGTGACGGTCGCGTACACACTACGTACAACCAGACCATCACGGCAACGGGGCGTCTGTCCTCGAGCGACCCGAACCTGCAGAACATCCCGACGCGCTCGGAGCTGGGTCGTACCGTTAAGACGGCGTTTTCGGCAGGCGAGGGAAGCGTCTTTTTGGCGGTGGACTACTCGCAGATCGAGCTGCGTCTGCTGGCGCATCTCTCGGGTGACGAGCACTTGGTGCGCGCCTTTAACGAGGGCGAGGACTTCCATGCCGAGACGGCGGCGCGCGTGTTCGGCGTGCCGGTGTCCGAGGTAACGCCCGACCTGCGCAGTCGCGCCAAGGCCGTGAACTTTGGCATCGTGTACGGCCAGCAGGCCTACGGCCTGTCGCAGTCGCTGCATATCTCGATGGCCGAGGCGCGCGACATGATCGACCGCTACTACGAGGCCTACCCGGGCGTGCGCACGTTCCTCGACAACGTGGTGGCGCGCGCCAAGCAGACGGGCTACGCCGAGACCATGTACGGCCGCCGTCGTCATATTCCGGAGCTCAAGGCCAAAAATCCGCAACTCCGCGGCTTTGGCGAGCGCACGGCCATGAACCATCCCATGCAGGGCACCGCCGCCGACATCATCAAGATCGCGATGGCCCGCGTAAGCCGCCGCCTGGAAGAGGAAGGTTTTGCCGCCCACATGATCCTGCAAGTGCACGACGAACTGGACTTTGAGTGCCCCATCGACGAAGTCGAGCGCCTAACCACCATGGTCCGCGACGTCATGGAACACGTAGTAGACCTCCGCGTCCCCCTAATCGCCGAAGCCAGCACCGGCATAACCTGGGCCGACGCCAAATAGGGAAGCGCTCACAATTCCAAAGTAACTAAAAGCAGAAGGGGGCTCCTTGCCAACAAGGAGCCCCCTTCATTCCAAAAAACAGCCAAGTATCTAGACGCCAAGACGCCATCTAGGCGGCAAGCAAGTCACCGCAGGACCTGGCCGGGCGAGGCGGGTAAGTTTTTCGTAGATTCCGCACGAGCCGGAAAGCACTTAATGTGCTTTCCGAGCGAGCCCAGGACCTGACCGAACGAAAAACTTACCCGCCTCGCCCGGCCAGGTCCGACGAGCAACGTTACCGAGCCGCCAGAATGGCGTCGATGAGCGTCAGTACGCCCCCGTCGTTGTTGCTCGGAATGCGCCACTTGGCATGCGCGTTCATGTGCTCTTCGGCATTGTCCACGATAAAGCTATGACCGACGCGCTCCAGCATGGGGATGTCGTTGTAGGTGTCGCCCACGGCGGCAGCATCGGCAATATCGATGCCCAGGTGCTCGCACAGGTGAGCGACGCCGGCGCCCTTGTCGACGCCCAGGTTCATAAAGTCGATCCACTCGCGCCCAGCGTTGGTGACGTAGAGTTTGTCCGAGAACTCGGGGCTATAGGTCTCGCGGAAAGCGGGCTCGGCGTCGTAGCCGGGGAAGAAGACCGAAATCTTGTTGGACTCGAAATCAATGCCCTCAAAGCTGTCTACGTAGTTGATTGTGTTGTAGTAGACGCTGATCTCGTCGTGGTATTGATGGTCGCGGGCAAGCACGTAGAACTCGTCGAAGCAGCACAGGACGGGGACAGCGCGAGGATCCTCCGAGGCACGGTTCAAGACCTGCTGATACAGCTCCACATCAATATTGCTTTTATAGATATAGCTGCCGCGATAGATCACGCAAGCTCCGTTGTCGGGACAAAAGGCGAGGCGGTTCTTGATGCCCTCGAACATCTCCTCGAGCTTGGGGGCGGGACGTCCGCTGGCGGGGCAGAATACGATGCCGGCGTCGGCGAGCTTGTCCAGGCGCTCATCAAGACCCTGGGGCAGCACACGCTCGTCGGTCAGCAGCGTCTTGTCCATATCGACGGCGAGAATCTTAATGTTGCCGATGTTGGCGTCCGATTCGTAAGTTTGCATAAAAGCGAGCCTTTCGTTTCGAGATTGTTTCAGACGTTATAACCATCAACTCGTAGTCGAGCGTATTTTCGCAGGAACGGAGCGTGTTTGCACCACGCTTCACAAAGTAATGAAAAAACTTTTCAGAAATTTGAATTTGTCGCTTGTGCTGCGGGCACTTTAGCGTAATATAGCGACCATCGAAAACGGAGACGGAAAAACAACCGCTTACCGAGTAAAAGGTACCGTTTACGATATTTGAATTGCGCCCGGCGATACGTGAAAGGAGAGGCAGATGCAGTTCGTAAAGATCATCACCACTGCAGACAATGCCATCCGACGCCAGCGCGCAATTTCCCGACGACGATAACAATCGTCTCTGTCCGCATGGGGCGAATTGCCTCAACAGAGTCATTTTGAGGTCGTTGGGTTTTAGCACGACATTGCTGCATGTTTCTAGGGCATGTATGTGCTGATTTTTGCTATTTAACCTGATATTGCACGGTATATGACCTTGAAATGACTTGCAACTGACCGATGTTCTAGCTAGCTACCAAGGGCGAAAGGAAACAGCCATGAGCAAGGAAAAAGTCGTTCTCGCATATTCCGGTGGTCTTGATACATCCGTATGTGTCAAGTGGCTCCAGGACGAGAAGAATCTCGATGTCGTTTGCGTCTGCGGCAACGTGGGCCAGGAAGAGACCGGACTGGATGCCAAGAAGCAGAAGGCGCTCGACCTGGGCGTTCTCGATTGCCAGGTGCTCGACCTGCGCGACGAGTTCTCCGATGAGTTCCTGACCAAAGCCATCGCAGCAAACTCCATGTACGAGAACAAGTATCCGCTGCTCTCCGCCCTGTCTCGCCCGCTGCTCGCCAAGAAGCTTGTTGAGGTCGCCCACGAGTTTGGCGCGACCTACGTCGCCCACGGCTGCACCGGCAAGGGTAACGACCAGGTCCGTTTTGAGGCCGCCGTCAAGGCCCTCGACCCCGAGCTCAAGGTTATCGCCCCGGTTCGCGAGTGGGACCTGAAGTGCCGTCCCGACGAGGTCGCCTATGCTCACGCCCACAACGTGCCGGTTCCCGAGGGTGCCAACGACAACCCCTACTCCATCGACGACAACCTGTGGGGTCGTGCCATTGAGTGCGGCCACCTGGAGGATCCCTGGAACGAGCCGCTCGACGACGCCTGGGTTATGACCAAGAACCCCGAGGACACGCCGGACACCCCGACGTATACCGAGATTGAGTTTGAGGCCGGCAAGCCCGTCGCCGTCGATGGCAAGAAGATGAAGCTCTCCGAGATCGTCATCGCCCTCAACAAGATTTCGGGCGATAACGGCTTTGGCCGTCTTGACCTGGTCGAGGATCGTCTGGTGGGCCTCAAGAGCCGCGAGTGCTATGAGGTTCCCGGCGCCCTGACGCTCATCACCGCCCACAAGGCGCTCGAAGACATCTGCGTC
>CAUDAE010000070.1 GCA_958447445.1 uncultured Collinsella sp. | reverse complement strand
TGACGGCCTGACGGACCTTGACGTTGTTCCAAGGCTCCTTGGCGACGTTGAACATGATGAAGCGGGTGCCGAAACCCTGAACGTTATCGATCTTGCAGCCGGCGCTCTCGAGCTGGTCGACGGCGTCAGCGGTAACGAGCTCCATAACGAGCGTGGAGCCCTCCTGCTGAGCGGTAACGCGAGCGGTGGGGTCGGTCAGGATGCTGTACTGGATCTTCTTATCCTCGGCAGCATACTCACCGTTGTACTCGGGGTTGGGAACCAGAGTGATCTCGGTATCGGAGATAGAGTCGTACATCCAGGGGCCGGAACCGATCGGCTGCTTGGCGCGATCCTCCTCGGTCTGGGTGGCCGGGGTAACGCGGACGATGGCCAGACGATCCTTGAGCAGGGAGAAGTTGGGGACCTTGGTCTTGACCGTCACGGTGCTGGCGTCCTTGGCCTCGATGGACTCGAAGGGCTGGAAGAACGGAGCATAGGTAGCGGAAGCGGCGCAAGCAGTGTAGGAGGCAACGACATCGTCAGCGGTGACCTCGGTGCCATCGGAGAACTTGGCGCCCTTGCGGATGGTGACCTCGAAAGTGGTGTCGTCCACAGACTTGGGATCGTCGGTGGCGAGCTCGTTGAAGGTGCTGTAGTCGTGGTAATCGATGCCGTAGAGGCCCTCGACGACATGCCAGTTAGCACCCAGGCCCACAGCGGAGCCGGTGCTGGCGGGATCGAAGCTGGACGGAGCGTAAGCGGAACCAGCGGTGATCACGCCGCCGCCACGGTTAGCGGAATCGGTGGAACCGGAAGCGGAACCCTCGTCGTTAGAGCTGCCACCGCAGCCGGTGAGACCAAGCCCTGCGACAGCAGCGACGCTGCCGGTGAGGCCGAGGAACGAACGCCTGGACATACCCTTGTTGATGATGGCCATGTCTTCTCCTATCAATAGAGAATCTTACTCGGGAGCACCTAGACTTGCCCCCGCGCAACTTGCGGACGATATATACCTTACCTACCGACGAACCCAACTGAGGTGCCGCGCTCGGCGACCGATACATACATACGCTTGAACGGTATTTACTACCGTTCACCGAATTCGTTGACAAACGATTCGCCAGACAGTATGTATCGGCGAGGTGAGATATCAGTCTTCGTCAACCCGCAGGATAGCAGGGTTTTCGCTTGGGTTAGTCAAACGTTTTAGCGTTAATAAAACCCGAAACCAGCAGGCAATCATGGCGAAATAAATGGTTGAAAATCGCGCAATCATGTATATCAGTTGTTTAGGCTCGTGTTTAGCTATCGGAATGGCCAGCCGCCGCCTCGGCGCGCTCGGCATTCCACGCAACGAGCGCCTCGTGGACCGCCTTGGCAACATCGGCAGGTATGCCGCGAACTTCCGCGATCTCTTGCTCGCTCGCCGCGCGCAAACGCTTCATCGAGCCAAAATGGCGCATAAGGGCACGTTTTCTGGTGGGTCCCACGCCTGGAACGTCATCGAGTACCGAAACTGTCATGGCTTTATCACGCAACTCACGATGGAATGTGATTGCAAAACGGTGCGATTCATCGCGCACCTGTTTAATTAGATAGAGCGAAGCAGACCCGGTCGGCAGCACGACGGGAGTCTCGTCCCAAGGCACGAAAACCTCCTCATCGGCCTTTGCCAAGCCACAAACCGGTATATCGAGCCCAAGAGCCTCAAGTTGCTTGATCGCAGCGGTCAATTGCGGCTTACCGCCATCGACAACGAGCAAATCGGGGCGCGAGCCAAAGCGCTCGTCGGCCATGCGCTCGGGAGCATAGCGTCGTCCCAAAACCTCGGACATCGACACGAAGTCGTTTGCCTCGTCCAATTCGGCCTGAATTTTAAAACGACGGTACTGGCTCTTGTCGGCGCGTCCGTTGGTAAACACCACCATCGAGGCGACGGTAAAGGTTCCATGCAGCGTCGAGATATCGAAGCACTCGATACGCATCGGCGGCGCCGGCAGCGCCAGCGCGCTTTCGAGTTCCAGGAGCGCTTGATTCGTGCGGTCGTCAGCGTACCCCGTTCGCATCATGTAGCGCATGAGGGCATGGCGTGCATTTTTGGATGCCATATCGAGCAAACGGTGCTTTTCGCCACGCTGCGGCCTATGGAGATGGCAGGAACGCTCGCGCTTGCCTGCAAGCCACTCCCCCAGCGCCTCCGCATCCTCAAGCTCGACAGAGAGGTTTATCTCAGCTGGAATATCAGCCGTCTCATCGTAATAGCGCTTAAGAAAGCCCGACTGGAGCTCTTCCTCGTCAACATCAAAGCCCTTGTCGAGAATAAACTCGCAGGTGCGAACTGTTCGGCCCTCGCGAACGACGAAGACGCAAGCGGCAGAGATGGTCTCCTCGCGATAGAAACCGATGACATCGATATCGACACTGGAGGGAAAAACGACTTGCTGACGATCGTCCAGACCCCTGATGACCTCCAAACGACGTTTGACGCGTGCCGCGCGCTCAAAGTCGAGCGCCTCGGCGGCATCCGTCATCTCGGAGGTCAGCTCATCGACGACATCCTTGCGATGGCCCGACAAAAAGCGCTCGACACGTTTGACGTTCTTGGCATAGTCCGTAGGAGAAATCGCGCCGACACACGCACCCGGGCCGCGCCCGACATGGTAGTCAAAGCAGGGACGCCCGTTTTGCGCGCAAATCATATTGACGATGTCTTCCTCGCCCTTGTGGGACTCGACGATACGACGACAACGACGCCACTCCGCACAGGATGCGGAGCAGATGGGGATAACCTTGCGCAGCGTATCTATCGTCTCACGTGCCGCACGGCTATCGGTATAGGGTCCAAAATAGCGCGTTCCCGGCTTATGGCGCTCGCGCGTATATTTGATAGCGGGATACAGGTCGCCCTTTGTAATGGCGATAAAGGGGTAGCTCTTGTCATCCTTGAGGTCGACGTTAAAGTACGGATGGTACTGGCCGATCAGGTTGCGCTCGAGTACAAGCGCCTCATGCTCGGTTTCGACAACGATGTAGTCAAAGCTCGCAACCAATTGCATCATGAGCGGTATTTTTTGGCGCTCATCCTGCAGCGTCACGTACTGGCGCATACGGGAACGCAGGTTTTTCGCCTTGCCAACGTAGATGACATCGCCCTTGGCATCTTTCCAAAGGTAACATCCGGGCTGCGTGGGAACGCGCGAAACCTGCTCGGCGAGTGTTGGAATGTTGTCGTGACCGGCCACACGCACCTACTTGTGACGAAGCAGCGCCGAGACCTCGGGCATCTTAAGGACGACGGCAAGGCCAAAGGTAACAGCAAGCGAGACGACACCCGCAACGCAAACGTAGCCAAGAGTAATCAGAATCGAGCCGCCAAGTGCCCCGACAAAGTGCTCAAGCGCCCACATGACGCCGGCGCCTGCGGCAGCGCCCAGGCCACCGAGCAAAAGGCCAAAGAAACCGCCACGCAGGATAGATTTGACCTGAAGGCCACGCAGACGACGACGCAGCCACCACAGCGAGCAACCGACCAAGATCACGTAGTCGACGACATACGAAAGCGCGATTGCCGGCATACCGAAGCCCAGCACAACGCCAAACAGCAGAACCGAGCCGGCCTGGCCGATGGCGGAATACAGGCAATAGCGGCTATAGGGCTTCATGTCGAGCAAGGCAGAGAAGCTCTTCTGCATCAACACGACCACGCCGTAGAGCGGCAGCGAGAACGCCAGGTAGACAAGGAACTCGGACACCAGCGCCACGCCGGACTCATCAAACTTGCCGGCACAGTAAATCATGTTGAGCGGACGCGCGAAGACAATCAGGTACAGCGCGAACGGAATCAGGAAGAACAGCATCTGGGCGACGCCACGCGAAATACCCGTGCGAACGCTGTCGTAATCCTTCTCCTGTGCGTCGTGAGAGAGCTCGGTATAGAGCGCCGTCGAAAGCGAGGCGGCAATCAGCGCGTAGGGCAGCGTGTACCACAGGCGCGCATAGGCGATGACGGAAGGACCAGTCTCGGGCTGGACCACCAGCGCGGCAGCGTTGGTGATAGAAGTCGAGACAAACATGCACACCGTGGCGAGCAGCGTCGGGATACCGAGCGCAATCGTCTGGCGCAGCGCGGGGTCCTTAAAGTCGATATGGATATGGGGATGCACGCCGTGCTTGCCAAGCGCGGGAATCTGACATGCCATCTGAACAAAGACACCGAGGGTCGTACCGGCCGCAATCAAGATGATGCCGGCACGTTCGCCAAACTGTGCGGACACGGGCACAAAACCCATAAAGCTCGCAATGACGATCACATTGTTGAGGACCGGGGCAAACGTCGACCAGAAGTAGTCGCGGTGTGCGTTGAGAACGCCCGAGAACACCGAGCCCAAACCATAAAACAGAATCTGGATGGCAAAGAAACGGAACATGAACGCAGCGGTATCCATGCTGCCGCCGTCACCCGAAAGGAACGATTGCGTCCAGATAAAGCCCGGGGCGAACACGGTCCCCAGCAACGAAATGCCACCCAGCACCAAAAGCAGAATGCCGAGCAGGTTGCCCACGTACTCGTTCGAGGCCTCGCGACCCTGCTCACGCCTCACGCCCATGTACACGGGCAAAAACGCCGTCACGAGCATGCCGCCCATCACGAGTTCGTAGAGCATATTGGGCAGGTTGTTGGCGACCTGATAGGAGGACGAGAGTAGCGACATGCCGATAGCGGCCGCCATTGCCCACGTGCGGATAAAACCGGTGACGCGAGACACGATGGTCAGGATGGTCATAAGCCCGGCGGAACGACCAACCGTGGAGTAGTCCGACGAGCCCATGTCGTCAGTGTCATCTCGCGACGAAGGAGCTTCGGACGAGGGTGTCTGAGGCGCAGATTCTCTTGCAAAATGAGCTCCGCGCTTCAATTCTTCCTGCGGCATCGCTCAGTCCTCTCTCGTAATCGCGGCAACCGTAGCCCCGCAAAATGCAATTAAATCATCGGGTGCAAGCTCGAGCTGATAACCACGCTTGCCTCCCGAAATAAAAATGGTATCCCAAAGGACACATGTCTCATCAATGAGCGTCCGGTAGCGTTTTTTCATACCGACCGGGCTGCAGCCGCCGCGAACGTAGCCAGTCGCCGCAAGCAAATCCTTCACATGCATCATGGCCAAGGACTTCTCCCCCGCGGCACGCGCGGCGGACTTTAGATCGAGCTCGTCGGCAACAGGGATGCAGCACACGACATAGTCGTTGGACGGTGTCACGCAGACCAAAGTCTTAAATCCTTGACCGGGCTCCTCGCCAAGCTGCTCCGAAATCGCGACCCCCAGGCCCACCGACTCATCACCATCGTCTTCGTACGTATGTAGAACATAGGAAATGCCGGCGCTTTCCAGCTCGCGCATCGCATTGGTTTTTGGCGTCTTTACAGCCCTTGCCATGACATATCCTTTCCCTCGCATTCGGACGCAAAGATTAAGTATATGTCCAATTCGGCTGCATACGTCACTTCGACACAGCAAGCGCCATCGAATCACGAGGAGTCGATGGCGCCCATAAACTGAATCGCCTATTTATTGAGATCAAGTTGAGCCTGACGCTCCCGGTCACGCCTGAGCAACGGCGCCAAAAACTTGCCCGTATAACTCTGCGGACAGTCCGCAACCTGCTCCGGTGTGCCCGAAACCACGACGGTTCCGCCGCCGTTACCGCCCTCGGGACCCATATCGATCAGGCGGTCGGCAACCTTGATGACATCAAGGTTGTGCTCAATCACCAGCACCGTGTTGCCCGCATCGACCAAGCGCTGCAGCACATCGAGCAGCTGGCGGACGTCCTCAAAATGAAGACCGGTCGTCGGCTCGTCCAAAATATAGAACGTCTTGCCCGTCTGGCGTCGATGAAGCTCCTTGGCGAGCTTCACACGCTGCGCCTCGCCGCCCGAGAGCGTCGTGGCGGGCTGGCCCAGGCTCACGTAGCCTAAGCCTACATCGTACAGCGTCTGGAGCTTGCGCTTAATCTGCGGGATATTCCCAAAGAAGGCCAGCGCCTCGGTGACGCTCATGTCGAGCACGTCCGAGATGGTCTTGCCACGGTAGGTGACCTCGAGTGTCTCGCGGTTGTAGCGTTTACCGCCGCAAACTTCGCAGGGAACGTAGATATCGGGAAGGAAGTGCATCTCGATCTTGATCTGCCCGTCGCCCTTGCACGCCTCGCAGCGCCCGCCACTCACATTAAAGGAGAAACGACCCGGCGAGTAGCCGCGCGCCTTCGACTCCGGCGTACTCGCAAACAGCGCGCGAAGATCATCCCACAGGCCGATATAGGTAGCAGGGTTGGAACGCGGCGTGCGGCCAATCGGCGACTGGTCGATATCAATAACCTTATCGATACACTCGATGCCCTCGATTTTTTTATACGGACCCACAGGGCGCGTCGAACGGTGAATAGCATTCGTAAGGGCAGGCGCAATGGTGTCGGTAACCAGGGAGCTCTTGCCCGATCCCGACACGCCGGTAACAACCGTAAGCGTACCAAACTCGATCTTGGCGGTAACGTTTTTGAGGTTGTTGGCTCGAGCGCCCGTAATTTTAAGGCAGCCGCGACCGGGCTTGCGCCGTTCATCAGGCACCCGGATCATTCGTTTGCCGGTCAGATAAGCGCCCGTCATCGACTCAGGACACGCCATGATATCAGCAGGCGTTCCCGCCGCGACTACGTGTCCGCCGTTGACACCGGCGCCGGGCCCCATGTCGATCACGTAGTCGGCGGCACGGATTGTATCCTCGTCGTGTTCGACAACGATTACGGTATTGCCGATATCGCGCAGGCGCTCGAGCGTCTTGATCAGGCGCTCGTTGTCACGCTGATGAAGACCGATCGAGGGCTCGTCCAGAATATAGAGCACGCCCATGAGACCCGCGCCGATCTGCGTTGCCAGGCGAATACGCTGTGCCTCGCCACCGGAAAGCGTCGCCGAGGCACGATCGAGCGTCAGATAGTCGAGTCCAACATCGACCAGAAAACGCAGGCGCTCCAGAATTTCCTTGACGATACGGCCGCCGATAAACTGTTGGCGCTCGGTGAGTTCCAGGCCCTCAAAAAACTCGAGCGATTCACGGCACGACAGGCAACAAACTTCGTAAATGGACTTGCCGCCCACGGTGACGGCGAGCATCTCAGGGCGCAAACGAGCGCCGTGGCAGCTCGAGCACGGTTCCTCGCGAATGTACTTCTCCAGGCGCGTCTTGGTGTTCTCGTTCGTCGTCTCGGTATAGCGTTCGTACAGGATGTTGCGAACGCCCGAAAACTTGGTATCCCACTGGCTGCGACGTCCGTCGAGCTTTTGGTAGTCGACCGAGATCTTCGTATCGCCCAGGCCATCCAAGAATGCACGACGCACGCGAGGGGGCAAGTCCTCCCACGGCGTATCGGCGCTCACCTTAAAGTGTTTGCAGACCGCAGCAAAAATCTGCGGATAGTAGTTTGAATTGCCAAACAGGCTACCAAAGACTCCGTCGGCAATGGACTTCGAGGGATCCTCAATCAGCGCCTCGGCATCAACGGTTTTCTTAAAGCCCAGGCCGTCGCACTCAGGACATGCGCCATAGGGAGCGTTGAACGAAAAATCACGCGGCTGAAGATCGTCAATGGAGTGTCCATGCTCCGGGCACGCCAAGGCCAACGAATACTCCAGAAGCTCGCCCTCGGTCCCCTCGGGAGCATCACGATCGGGCAGCATGTACACGTTTACATTGCCGTGAGCCAGCGCGGTCGCCTGCTCAACAGACTCGGCGATACGGCCAAGAGAGTTCTCACGGATCACGATGCGATCGACCACGACCTCGATATCGTGCTTGAACTTCTTGTCCAGATCGATCGGATCATCGAGCGAGCGCACTTCGCCGTCGACACGCACGCGGCTAAAGCCCTCGGCGCGAAGGTCCTCAAACAGTTTGGTGTACTCGCCTTTTCGCCCGCGCACCACCGGTGCCAGCACAAACGCGCGGCGACCCTCCCCCGCCGCCAAGACCTTGTCGGCAACCTGGTCGGTCGTCTGGCGCTCAATGACGCGGCCGCATTCGGGACAGTGCGGAGTGCCCACACGGGCGAACAGCAGGCGCAGATAGTCATAAATCTCGGTTACGGTGCCAACCGTCGAGCGAGGGTTTTTAGACGTCGTCTTTTGGTCGATCGACACCGCCGGCGAAAGGCCGTCGATTGAATCCAAGTCGGGTTTGTCCATCTGGCCCAAGAACTGGCGCGCATAGCTCGAAAGGCTCTCGACGTATCTGCGCTGGCCCTCGGCATAGATAGTGTCAAATGCCAGCGAGCTCTTGCCCGAGCCAGAAAGACCGGTAATGACCACGAGTTGGTCACGCGGAATGGAAACATCGATATCACGGAGGTTGTGCTCACGAGCGCCGCGAATAACGATAGAAGAATCAGACATGGAAGCTCCTTGCCTCCTATTGCATCGAATCATACTGCCGATGAGTTTAGCGCACTCGACGCGCACAGATGTTCGTGATACAAGATTCGCAGACCTTTAGCTTTGCGTATCGGGCGCTTTGTTTCTCGAAATGCCGTGGAAAGGTTACAGTAATCTAATACTGAACTTAATTTGCCGTAACAGAGGAACGTCCATGACCGAAGATATCCCCCTTGAAATCACTTCGAGCGACATGGCCAATCTGCCCATATTCATCGCCGTCCTTATCGTGGCCATCGTCGTGGTGCGCGTATATTTTTCAATCAAACACAATGAAAAGCCGCCCATTGCCCGCGTCTTTTGGTGCGCGACGCTCCTCATCCCGCTCGGCATGGTAACTGCATGGATTACGAATCAATTGCTCGTAAATGAGGACAATTCCCTATGGGTCCTTTCTTATTCGGCGCTCGGTGCTACCGCCGTCATACTTCTTGTCGAGCCCTTGGTTTCGGGATTTATCGACCAAACCGATCTTGCGACGGGAACGGTTGCCTGTATTTGCCGTGACATCCTTGTCATCGCCGCTGTTTCAACGCTCTCGTTCGTTTCACTCGAAATTGCCTGTAACGAAACGTTCTATCGCATTCCCGCCAACTCATTCGGGTTTTCCGTCGGGCTGCTCGCGACGGTTCTGCTCTCCCTTTATTTGCTGGGACAGCGTCATGGAGGCGTCATGGCCCTCGTGCCCGTCGCCTGTTGCATCCTTGGCATTGCCGAGCACTTCGTCATAACGTTTAAAGGCGAGGCCATCCTGCCAAGCGATATCTTGGCCCTTGGCACCGCAATGGAAGTGAGCGAGGGATACGAGTTTACCTTTACCGCCGGAATCGTAACCTCTCTAGCCCTGCTGGAGATTTCCCTGGGGCTTCTTTCGCTTATCCGACCGCGAAAGCTCCGTACGTCCACCCATGTCTTCCCCGCAATCGCCGCTAACCTCTGCGCTTTTCTGCTAGTGACCGTTGTGGGGCTCTCGGGCTTTTCCAGCATCGACTTGGAGCAGGCGCTGAATTTTGGATTTGACCGTTGGCAGCCCATCACCACGTATGCGTCTCAGGGTTTTATCACTTCGTTCACCGAAATGGTCAACGAGTTGCCCATTGAGAAGCCCGAAGACTATACGCCCGATGAGGCGCAGAGCATCGAGCAGGAGCTCGCCGCCACCTACGACAGCACGTATGGCTCGAGCGAGCAGCGCGCGGCGGCCGTTGCCCAGTTCAATGAAATCAAGCCGACGATTGTTGCCGTCATGAATGAGAGTTTTAGCGACCTTTCGTGCTTTGAGCAGCTCCAGGCGGCCGGGTACACCGGCCCCGCATTCTACAACTCGCTTCCCGACACACTTGTTCGCGGCACCATGCTCGCTTCGGTCGCCGGTGGCGGAACGGCGAACTCCGAATTCGAATTTTTGACCGGAGCGACAACGGCCTTTGTCGGATTAGGCAAAATCCCCTATCAGCTATATCAGATGAATGGCGTCAACAGCCTGGCAAAGGACCTTAAGGAGCTTGGGTATACCGCTACCGCTATGCACCCGCAAAACCCCGTCAACTACCATCGAGATAAAATCTATCAGCAGCTGGGCTTTGGAGACTTTCTTTCAATCGGCGATTTCGAAGGTGCGCCCTGTTACCATGCCGGCGTATGCGACTACGCCACCTACGACAAGATACTCGACC
>CAUDAE010000069.1 GCA_958447445.1 uncultured Collinsella sp. | reverse complement strand
CGAGGCCGAGCGCAAAATGGATTCTAAAAAACACCTTGCCAAATAGGAGCGTCAGGACGGAGGAAGCCCCCGCCGCACGTAGTGCGCAGCGGGGGCTTCCGACATGTCCGAGGACGTTTTCAGAGCTTTACCCTGTAGGGTCCCGAGGGGATATGTCTGCTACTCAGCCATCTGAGCTTGGACGGCGGTGATGGCCACGACACCCACGATGTCGTCGGCAGAGCAGCCGCGCGAAAGGTCGTTGACCGGTTTGGCGATGCCCTGCAGGATGGGGCCGTAAGCGTCAGCGCCGGCGAAGCGCTGGACCAGCTTGTAGCCGATGTTGCCAGCCTCGAGGTCGGGGAACACGAGCACGTTGGCCTTACCGGCGACGGAGGAGCCGGGAGCCTTGAGCTGGGCGACGGTGGGGACGATAGCGGCATCGAGCTGCAGGTCGCCGTCGATGGCGAGCTCGGGAGCCTTCTCCTTGCAGAACTTCACGGCCTCCTGGACCTTCTTGGCGACCTCGCCACCGGCGGAGCCCATGGTGGAGTAGGAGAGCATGGCCACGTGCGGCTCAACGTTGCCCATGAAGGTGGACCAGGAGTGGGCCGAGGCGATGGCGATCTCGGAGAGCTCGTCGGAGGACGGGTTGATGTTGAGGCCGCAGTCGGCAAAAATCAGCGTGCCGTCAGTACCGAACTGCGGAGTGTCGGTGCACATCACGAAGAAGGCCGAGACCAGCTTGGTGCCCGGGGCGGTCTTGAGGATCTGCAACGCGGGGCGCAGGGTGTCGGCGGTGGAGTGGCAGGCGCCGGAGACCAGGCCGTCGGCATCGCCCATCTTGACCATCATGGTGCCAAAGTAGGTGGCGTCCATCACCTGGGCGCGAGCCTGCTCGATGGTAACGCCCTTCTTGGCGCGGAGCTCGGCAAACTTCTGCGCGTACTCCTCGTGCTTCTCGGCATTGCGCGGGTCGATGACGGTAGCGCCGGGAACGTCGATCTCGTCGGGGTTGCCCAGGATGACGATCTTTGCCAGGCCCTCCTCGATGATCTTGGTGGCCGCGACGATGGTGCGCGGATCCTCGCCCTCGGGCAGGACGATCGTCTTAAGGTCGGCCTTGGCGGCAGACTTCATACGGTTTAGGAAATCGCTCATGTTACTCCTTACAAGCGTTTCGCTAAGCTCCAGGCGCCCGGCTGTTCACGAATAAACCCGCTGCTAGCGGGTTTACCTTTCAATTATGTTCGCCGCGGTGCTTGAGCTTTCCTTGTGTGGCAAGCTCATTATAGGACGCATTAGCGCTATAATCGCTCTGATAAATATGTCTCGAAGAATGTTCGAGAAAAGCCCAGCTAACGAGCCCGTGGCTTTTGACAAGGAGTATCGATGCAGATTACCTCAGGCCTGCCTGAAGGCTTTAACGCCGGCGCGTACGACATGATTGTCGTCGGTGCCGGTTATGCCGGTGCCGTTTGCGCCCGCCGTCTTGCCGAAACCATCGGCTATCGTGTTGCCGTTTTGGAGCGCCGTAGCCACATTGCGGGCAATGCCTTCGACTGCACTGACGAGGCGGGAATCCTTGTCCACGAGTACGGTCCGCACATCTACCATACCTTTAACGAGCGCGTGCATAACTTCCTGTCGCGCTTTACCAAGTGGACGGACTACCAGCACAAGGTGCTCGCCAACATCAACGGTACCCTTATGCCCGTGCCCTTCAACCATGTGAGCCTTAAGCTTGCCTTTGGCGATGAGCGCGGCGAGGAGCTGTACCAAAAGCTCGTGGAGACCTTTGGCAAGGACGTCAAGGTGCCCATTATGGAGCTGCGCAAGAAGAACGACCCGGATCTTGCCGAGGTCGCCGATTACGTCTATGAGAACGTCTTTTTGCATTACACCATGAAGCAGTGGGGCCAGACGCCCGATCAGATCGACCCCTCGATCACCGGCCGCGTCCCCGTCTTTGTGGGCGATGACGATCGCTACTTCCCGCAGGCTCCTTTCCAGGGCATGCCGCAGGACGGCTATACCGCGCTGTTCGAGCATATGCTCGATCACGATCTGATTGATGTGTTCTGCGACGTGGACGCCCGCGACCTCTTCGAGATCGACGAGACCACCGTCAAGATCGACGGCAAGGTCTATGGCGGCGAGATCGTCTACACCGGTCCACTCGACGAGCTGTTCAACCTCGACCTGGGCGCGCTGCCGTACCGCACGCTCGATATGAAGTTCGAGACGCTCGATATGGACCAGTTCCAGCCCGTGGGCACCGTCAACTACACCACGAGCGAGGACTACACGCGTATCACCGAGTTCAAGAACATGACCGGTCAGGTCCTGCCCGGCAAGACCACCATCATGAAGGAATACTCCAAGGCCTATACGCCCGGCTCGGGCGAGACGCCGTACTACGCTATCCTGGAGCCCGAGAACCGTGAGCTCCACGAGCGCTATCTTGAGCGCGTCCAGAACCTGACGAACTTCCACCCGGTGGGTCGTCTGGCCGAGTATCGTTACTACGATATGGACGCCGTGACCAATTCCGCCCTCGATCTTTCGGATGAGATTATCGCCTGCCATGCATAAAGTCATAACATTCGGTATTCCCTCGTATAACGCCGCCAAGGACATGGACCATTGCATCACCTCCATCTTGGAGGGGAGCAATTACGCCACCGATATCGAGATTATCGTGGTGGACGACGGCTCCAAGGACGAGACGGCCGCCAAGGCCGACGAGTGGGAGGCACGTTATCCTGGAATCATTCGCGCGGTGCACCAGGAGAACGGCGGCCACGGTATTGCCGTCCTTTCGGGTCTGCGCGAGGCGCAGGGCACCTACTACAAGGTTGTCGACTCGGACGACTGGCTCGACGGAGCGGCGCTTTCGACCATGCTGTCGATTCTGCGTGGCTTTGAGGAGCGCGACCAGCGCGTCGACCTGTTTATCTCGAACTACGTGTACGAGAAGGTTTACGAGGGCACGAATACCGCTATTGGCTACAAGTTTGCCCTGCCGCGCAAAAAGATTTTCTCTTGGGACCAGATCGGGCACTTCCGTCCCGATCAGAACCTGCTCATGCACAGCCTGTGCTATCGCACGGATGTGCTGCGCGAGTCGAATCTGCCTATGCCGGCACACACGTTCTACGTGGATAATATCTACGCATATGTGCCGCTGCCGCGCTGCAAGACCATGTACTACGCCGACATCGACCTTTATCGCTACTTTATCGGTCGCGAGGGCCAGAGCGTCAATGAGGCCACGATGGTCAAGCGCCTGGGTCAGCAGTTCCGCGTAACGCGCATCATGATGGAATCGTTCCACCTGTACCAGGACGTTGAGTCCTCGCGTCTGCGTTCGTACATGATGGGCTACTTCACCATGATGATGGCGATTTGCTCGGTGCTCACCAAGCTTTCCGAGGAAGATTGTGCCGATGAGCGTCTGAAGACGCTGTGGAAGGACCTGAAGGAGTACGACGAGCGCATGTATCGTCGCGCTCGCTACGGCGTGGTCGGATTCTTCACCAACCTGCATGGACGGGCCGGAGACAAAACCACACTCGGCCTATACCATCTTGCCTCAAAGATCTTCAAATTCAACTAGCACAGAAATGCTCGGGTAATGGGGACCCCTGGTCCTTAACTTGCTACTTCGAACAGTCCTGCGCAAGACGGAGGCGCCACTGGCGCCTCCTTTGCGTGCGGAACTCGTATCAAGTTAAGGACCAGGGGTCCTCTGCTATGTCTCGCTTTGTGTCAGCAAACTGAATTTGAAGATCCTCGACGCGCGGTACACAGGGGCCTGGGCTGAAGGGGATCTTGTTGAGTAGGTTGCCCGGTGGAGCTTGGTTATGTTTGTCGCGAGTTCCGCACGAGCCGAAGAGCACTTAATGTGCTCTTCGTGCGAGCCAGGACTGTAGAGCAGCAAACATAACCAAGACCCACCGGGCAACCGGTCGAGTAAGGTTACTTCGCGGCACCCGGGATGCCGTGGGAGGTTTTGGCGGTTTTGGCTCCGTTTACGATGGCGGTCTGTAGGGCCCTTACGGCGAGCATGCCCAACAGGTCCAAGGGTACGGCGGCGCTTGCCTGGGCACCCAGTTTGCCGCTGGCGAGGGTGTAGATGGTATCGCCGTCGTTGGTGGTGTGCGTGGGGCGGATGGCGTGCGCATAGGCGTCTGCTGCCATCTGGGAGACCTTGGTGGCCTGGGCCTTGGTGAGCTCCACGTTGGTGACGATGCAGCTGATGGTGGTGTTGGTACGGTCGAGCGGCATCTGCATGGAGCCGGCGGCGGCAAAGGCTGCGAGCTCCATGTCGACGATCTGGTCGCTATCTGCTGCAGCGCGCATGCCAGCGACCCATTCACCGGTGAAGGGATCGACGACATTGCCGCAGGCGTTGACCGAGACCACGGCACCCACTTTAACAGGGCCGAGTGCCACGGCGGCAGCGCCTAGGCCGGCCTTCATGCAGGTGGCGGGGCCCATGAGCTTGCCCACGGTGGCACCGGTGCCGGCACCTACATTGCCCTGCTCGAGCGTGGTGGGGGTGTTGTCGAGCGCCTCGCGCACGGCGGAGATGCCAGCCTCAATGTCGGGGCGTACGGTGGGGTCGCCAAAGGCGAGGTCGAAGATGCAGCTAGAGCACACGATGGGCACCTGCGTGGGGCCGACGGGAAGGCCGATGCCGCGGCTCTCGAGCTCGCGGGCGACGCCGCTTGCGGCCTCCAGACCAAAGGCCGATCCACCCGAAAGGCAGACGGCGTGGACCTTTTCCACGGTGTTCTCGGGACGCAGCAGGTCGGTCTCGCGCGATGCCGGGGCACCGCCGCGAACGTCAACACCGCCGGTGGCGCCCTCGGGTGCCACGATTACGGTGCAACCGGTGCCGGCCTCCTCGTCCGTGTAGTTGCCATAGCAAAAGCCATCGACATCGCAGACGTCAATGGCCTCGAGCAGTGTGTCCATGTTTAACTCCTATCGGTTTTCCGCCGCGCCTTGTGCCCGGTCGGGATCCGTACGGTACGCCAAAATTGTAGGCGCTGGGGAATACCCAGCGCCAGATGCAATTACGAGAGTTTTTGAATCGCGCGCGCGACGCGGGCGATGGGTAGGCCCACCACGTTATAGAAGTCGCCCGAAATATCGTGCACGAGCATGCGTCCGCCTGTGCCCTGAATGCCGTAGGCGCCGGCCTTGTCCATGGGCTCACCTGAGGCGACGTAGCGCTCGATCTGCTCGTCGGTGAGCTCGTAGAACGTCACGTCGGTCACATCGACAAAGGACAGGCTCTCGGCTGCATGCGGGGCGGCCGTATCGCCTGCCTTAACGATGCAGACGCCGGTTGCGACCTGGTGCGTGCGGCCCGAAAGCTCACGGAGCATGGTGCGCGCCTCGCCCTCGGTTGCCGGCTTGCCCAAAATCTTGCCGTCGAAGGTGACGATGGTGTCGGCCGCGACGGTCAACTCATTGGGCTCGGCATACTCGGCAGCAACGGCAGCCGCCTTGGCGCGTGCCAAGCGCTCGACAAGCGTGAGCGGGGGCTCGCGATCAAAGGGCGTTTCGTCGATATCCGCGGGAATCACGCGAATGTTGTAGCCTGCCTCGCGCATCAGCTCTATGCGGCGCGGCGATTGGGAAGCCAAAATCATAGTTGGATGCCCTCGGCGACCTTCTCGACGGCCTTGTCGCCGGCGAGCGTGCGCAGCAGCTCCAATGCAAAGGGGAGTGACTGTGCCATGCCGCTGGCAGTGATGATGTTGCCGTCTTGCGTGACCTTCTCGCCGGTATAGGCGCCTTCGGGGAAGCTTTTCTCAAAGCCAGGGAAGCACGTGGCGTGGCGCCCCTCGAGCAGGTCGAGCTCGCCCAGGATAAACGGGGCGGCGCAGATGGCGGCGACGTGCTTGGTCGCGGCGAACTCGCAGACCACGTCGCAGACACGCTGATCGGCGCGCAGGTTGGTGGCACCGGGCAGGCCGCCGGGCAGCACGACGCAGTCGTACTCGTCAAAGTTGATCTCATCAAAGAGCGCATCGCAGGTCACGGGGATCTGCAGCGAGCTTACGACCTCACGCGTGGGCATAATCGAGACGAGCGTGGCACGCACGCCGCCGCGACGCATGACATCGACCATGGTCAAGCATTCAATAGTTTCAAAGCCATCGGCGGCGAGAACGGCAACGCTGGGCATGAGGGTTCCTTTCATAGGCGGCATACAATTAGCCGTCTTATACCCCGAAGACCTCCGCTTGCCACGCTCGATTTCCCAATGATTTTCTGAGCAATGATTAAGCGGCTAGTTGCGCCTAAGGTGGACGACGGTCTCGCAGTGGAAGGTTTGTGGGAACAGGTCGACTGGCGTGATCTGTACGGGGGAGAAGGTGCCTTCTTCGACAAAGCGTTTGAGATCGCGCGCCAGGGTGGCCGGGTCGCAGCTCACGTAGACGACATCGCGGGCACTCGTGCTGGCGATAAGGTCGATCGCCTCGGGGGCGAGGCCTGCGCGCGGCGGGTCGACCACCAAGATGTCGGCATCCTGGTCGGGGAACTCGCGCACCGCGTCTCCGCCAATGACGTCGACGTTATCAAGCTTGTTGATTTCCAGGTTACGGCGTAGATCGCGCACGGCGGGGCCGTAGGCCTCGACGGCGGCGACAAAGTCGCAGCGGCGGGCGAGCGGCAGGGTAAAGGTGCCGGCACCGCAGTACAGGTCCACGGCAAGCTCGTCTTCCTGCGGGTCGAGCGCTTCCATGACAAGCTCGATCAAAATCTCGGCACCCTTGGTGTTGACCTGGAAAAAAGACGGGGCAGACAAGCGCATCTGACCCTCGGCGATATTCTCGGTCCATGAGCCCTCTCCGGCGAGCATTTCGACCTTGGAAACACGGCGGGCCTTCTTTTCGCCCTTACTCATCACGCGCACGATGCTCGTGGGATGAGCGGCGTCCGCCAGCACGCGGGAGACCTGCGAGCGCGGAAAAGAGCCTGTGGGCGTCCAGAGTGCGACCTCGAGTGCCTTGGTGCGGCGCGATGCGCGAATGCCCACGCGTTCGAGCCCCAAGTCATGGCTGCCGCTTAGATAGTTGAGTGCGCCGACGACCGATTTGAGCGCCTTCGGGAAGCGCTTATCGAACAGCGGGCACGTATCGACGGTCACGATTTTGCTGGGGTCGACACCATGCATGCCAAGGCGCACGCGACCGTTGACGACGGTCGGTTCGAGCTCGATTTTATTGCGGTAGCCCCAGTCGTCCTTGGTGTGGCAGATGGGCTGTACCAACTCATCGACCTGCTCAGGCGCGAACTTGCCGATGCGCTCGAGCGTGGAGCGCAGGTTTTGCTCCTTGGCGGCGAGCTGTGCCGTGCGTGAGAGATTGCCCCACGAGCAGCCGCCGCAGATGCCCACGAAGGGGCAGGGAGGCTGAATGCGATCGGGGCTTGGCTCCAGAATCTCGGTGGTGCGGGCGCGCATGAACGACTTGCCGTCCTGTACGACCTCGGCCTCGACGGTGTCGCCTGCCACGGCGCCCTGCACAAAGACGGCCTTGCCGTTGTCGGCGTGCGCCAGCCCGTCGGCGCCGTAGGTCATCGATTCTATAGTGAGCTTCATATTCCTGCCTGTCATTCGCGTTGTTGTTCGCACCATGGTAGCAGGGAAAAGCGCCCCGCATCCGAGGCTTTCCTCAAATGCGGGGCGCTTCTACAAACTGCTTCTACAAACGACTATTTCGTCTTGCCGGTAATGAGCGTCTTAAGACCCAGGCCGATCAGACCCAGGCCCATGCGCACGCGGCCGGGGCGATGGCGCTCGATGGCCTTGGTCTTGCCGGCGGGCTTATCGCGACGGGCGCTCGTCTCGGGTGCGGGCCTGGTGACCTGCGAATCGGGCTGAGGTGCAGGTGCAGGCTCGGGCTCAATGACGGTCGCCTGGACCTTCTGAACTTCGGGTGTGGCCGGCTGCGGCTCAGGAGCAGGGGCGGGCTTTGCCTCGGCGGCGGCCTCGGCATTGCGATAGGCGCGCTCCAGCAGAGCCTCCTGCGAGTCGAAGGGTTTCTCACCCTCTGCACGCTCCACGGGGACCCAGGTGCCGTCGCTCGTGAGGCTGCGGGCCTTCACGTTGTCGCGCAGCTGCATGCCCATGTACTCGTGTACCAGGGCGCGGCAGGTGGGGTCGAGCACAGGGAAGGCGATCTCCACGCGGTGCTCGGTGTTACGTGTCATCATGTCTGCCGAGCTCAGGTAAATCATGTCCGAGTCCACGCCAAAAGCGTAAACACGGGCGTGCTCCAAAAAGCGTCCGACGATGGAGCGGACATGTACGTTCTCGGTCTTGCCCGGAACACCGGGCTTGAGGCACGAGATGCCGCGGATGATCATGTCTACGCACACGCCGGCACACGATGCCTCGGCGATCTTGTCGATAACCTCGCGGTCGGTCAGCGAGTTGAGCTTAAAGAACACGCGGGCGGGCTCGCCGGCAAGGGCGCGCTGGATCTCGCGGTCAAGCCCGCGCATGATGAGCGGTTTCAGTCCGACGGGCGCCACACCCAGGAAGCGGTAGTCGCCGCGCAGGTTGCCCAGCGACAGATTGCGGAAGAACAGGTTGGCGTCCTCGCCGATGCCGGGATGGGCTGTCATGAGCATAAAGTCGCTGTAGAGTTTGGCCGTCTTCTCGTTAAAGTTGCCGGTGCCCAACAGCGTCAGGCGTGTAAGCGCCATGCCCTCGCGATAGGTGAGCTGGCAGATCTTTGAGTGGCATTTAAAGCCCTCGGAACCATAGATGACGGTGCAGCCTGCCTCTTCCAGACGCTCGGCCCACTCGATGTTGTTCTGCTCGTCAAAGCGGGCACGAAGTTCCATGAGCACCGTGACCTCTTTGCCGTTCTCGGCAGCATCGATCAGCGACTCGCACAGGCGGCTCTGCTTGGCCACGCGGTAGAGCGTGATGCGCAGCGAGATGCACTCGGGGTCGTAGGCGGCCTCGTGCACCAGATCCAGGAAGGGGTTCATGGCCTCATAGGGATAAAAGAGCAGCTTGTCGTGCTGAAGCACCTGCTCGCGTATGGAGCGGGTCATATCGATGGTGGGGTTGGGCTGCGGCTTAAACGGCGTAAAGAGCAGCTCGTTGCGTAGATGCTCGGGAATCTTGCCCTCGATGCCAAAGACATAGCCCAGGTTGAGCGGGGTATCGCAGGTAAAAACCGAGCGGCGCGAAAGCTCGAGCGCCTTGCGGATGGTCTTGAGCGTTGCCTTCTCGAGCGAGCCCGATACGGCGAGTACCACCGGCTGCAGGCGCAGGCGCTTCTTGAGGATGCGCTTCATGTGCTGGCGGTAATCCTCTTCCTCCTCGACGCCCTCGCCGTCTGGGTCGATATCGGCGTTGCGGGTGACGCGGATCAGCGCGCGATCCAGCGGCCTATAGGAGCCAAAGCAGCTATCCAGGCAGGCGAGAATGACGTCCTCGAGCAAGATGTAGGAATAGGTGCCGGTGGGCGAGGGAATCTCGACCACGCGGTTCATCGATGCGGGGATCTCGATAAGGCCCAGCAGGCTCTCCTCGTCGGTGACGCCGTCTAGGCCACAAGCCAGATAGAGCGCACCGTTGCGCAGGTTGGGGAAGGGGTGGCGCGGGTCGATGACCAACGGCGAGATGACCGGCGATACGTAGGCCTGGAAGTAGCGGGTGACAAAGGTACGTTCCTCGGGCGTAAGCGAATCGATGCGGGCGCGGTGAACGCCCAGAGTGTCGAGCTTGCCCTCGATGCTCTTAAAGATGGACTCCCAACGGGTAAGGAGCCCGGGCAGCTCTGCCATGACGGCATCGACCTGTTCGGAGGCGGTCATATTGCTCTTGTTGTCGACAGGCTGTTTTTTGAGTTCTGCCAGGTCGGACAGGCCGCCCACGCGCACCATAAGGAATTCGTAGAGGTTGGATTCGAAGATCGAGACGAACTTAAGGCGCTCGAACAGCGGCACGGACTCATCGAAGGCCTCGTCGAGCACGCGGTTGTCAAAGCGCAGCCAGCTGAGCTCTCGATTTTGCGTGTACGAGAAGTCGCGCGGCGGCTTGCGCAGCTTAGCGGCCTTTTGCTTCTTTTCGATTTTGCTCGGCATATGCATCTGTCCGTTCAGTCCTCGCAGAGGACGGTAGCCTAACCCTATTCGCTATTGTCTCAATTTAGTCGACTTGTGGCACGGACGTATTGTGCGAACGGTATCTTAACCTACTTCTTACGCCGTCAAGGCATGCAACTAACTGCCCGACTCGTTTTGAAAACAATCCATATCCATACTCAATTGGTGAGGATGTATGAATAAGAATGATTGCGAGCTGAATATAATCGAATCCAAATTGAATCATGGACAGACGACATATATATGCAGAAAACAGTTTTA
>CAUDAE010000068.1 GCA_958447445.1 uncultured Collinsella sp. | reverse complement strand
CTGCGGAAACGCGGAGTCCGTTCAGGCTGTTGCGTTGAGATTGAAAATCAACCAAAGAGTTTTTCGGATCCATTTCGAGCATTTCCCACCGGTTTCATAGGAGTAAACTTGCCCCACTGCAAATCCTCGAAAGGACCGTCATGAAAGAACTCTCCAACCGCACGGCAACGTTTACCGATTCGGTCATCCGCCGCATGACACGCATCTCCAATAAGTACGGCGCTGTCAATCTCTCGCAGGGCTTCCCCGACTTCGATCCCCCGGCGCAGCTGCTCGATAGCCTCAGCGCCATCGCCAGCGACCCCAAGCCGCTCTATCACCAGTACTCCATCACCTGGGGCTCCCAGGCCATGCGCGAGGCGCTCGCCGCCAAACAGGAGCTCTTTATGGGCATGCCGGTGAACCCCAACGAGAATATCGTAGTCACCTGCGGCTCCACCGAGGCCATGATGGCCGCCATGATGACGGTCACAAACCCCGGAGACAAGGTCGTCATCTTCTCGCCGTTCTACGAGAACTACGGCGCTGACACCATTCTCTCGGGTGCCGAGCCTATCTATGTGCCGCTCAACCCGCCCACATTCGACTTTGATCGTGAGGTACTCGAGGCGGCCTTCCGAGACAACGACCCCAAGGCCATCGTCCTGTGCAATCCTTCCAACCCCTGCGGCAAGGTCTTTACGCGCGAGGAGCTCACCTTTATCGCCGACCTGTGCAAAAAGTACGACGCGTACTGCATCACCGACGAAGTCTACGAGCACATCGTCTACGCGCCCCATGAGCACGTCTATATGGCCACGCTGCCCGGCATGTTCGAGCGAACCATCAGCTGCAGCTCACTGTCTAAGACGTACTCCATCACCGGTTGGCGCCTGGGCTACACCATCGCCCCGGCCCAGATCACCGAGCGTATCAAGAAGGTCCACGACTTTCTCACCGTGGGTGCCGCCGCTCCCCTGCAGGAAGCCGTTGTCACCGCCCTCAACTTCGACGACAGCTATTACGATGAGGTCCTCGACCTCTACACCGCCAAACGCGACCTGTTCTGCCAGGGGCTCGATAGCATCGGTCTTGAGCATAGCGTGCCGCAGGGCGCCTACTACGTCATGATGGACATCTCTGAGTTTGTCTATGACAGCGACCTCGAATTCTGCGAGGACCTCGCATCCAAGGTGGGCGTGGGCGCCGTGCCCGGCTCGAGCTTCTTCCGCGAGCCCGTCAACCATCTGATTCGTTTCCACTTTGCCAAGCGGGACGAGACGCTTAACGCGGCACTGGAGAACCTCAAGTCGCTACGTGATAAAATCAAGCCGCGCGGGTAAGGACGGCCCGGCAACTAAAGCAACCAAAGAAGCCCCGCACCGCCCGCCACGTTGCGAGGCTTCTTTTTATAGCGCTTTCTTAAATGGTTTAGAGCCCTATACTTTAGTCACGGAGCAACTCGTCCCAGAGAGAGGAATGCTATGGCAGAACAGCAGCTTATCGGAGCGCTCGAGGCCGGCGGCACCAAGATGGTCTGCGCCACGGGCTATGCAGACGGTACGGTCCTGGAGCGTGAGCAGATCGCGACCACGACCCCGCAGGAGACCGTTGAGGCCGTCAATGCATGGTTTGCCGACAAGGGCATCGCCGCGCTGGGCATCGGCGCCTTTGGCCCCACCGCAGTCAACCCTGCCTCGCCCCAATACGGCAAGATCCTGGAGACGCCCAAAACGGCATGGCGCTACTTTGACCTGCTGGGCACTATCCAAAACGAGCTCAATATCCCCTGCGGCTACGACACCGACGTCAACGTCGCCTGCCTGGGCGAGGTCACCTTTGGTTGCGCCCAGGGCCTCACTGACGTTGTGTATCTGACCATCGGCACCGGCGTGGGCGCCGGCGTGCTCTCGGGCGGTAAGCTCGTACACGGCATGATGCATCCCGAGGCCGGCCACATCCTGGTCACGCGCGACCCGCGCGACACCATTGGCGAGCACAGCGCCTGCCCCTTCCACGACAATTGCCTCGAGGGTCTCATCGCCGGCCCCGGCGTTAAAAAGCGCTGGGATGGCAAGAGCGCCGGAGACATGGCCGATGACCCGGAGGCCATGGACCTGCTCGCAGGCTATCTGGCACAGGCGCTCATGACCTACACGCTGTGCTACGCGCCGCAAAAGATCATCATCGGTGGCGGCGTGGCCGACCACACCCCCATCGTGCCGCTCGCGCGCAAGAAGTGCGCCGAGATGCTCAACGGTTATATCGTCACGCCCGAGGTCAACGACATCGATACCTATATTGTCAACAACAGCCTTGAGGGCAAGCAGGGCATCATGGGCTGCCTGGCCCTGGGCGCGCAGGCGCTTCAGTAACAGACGCACCCACAGGGCGTGGCGCGCCCGGCAAATCCAACCTACGGAACGACGCCACCACGCCCTATATAAGCCCTCTAATAAAAAAGGCCGCCTAGCACCAAGCATACGTCCTAGGCGGCCTTTTTGGCACATATGAGCAATCGTAGTAGATATCGGAGCACAACGCCCGTTGCCGCTCCACAGCAGTCGATCATCACATCGGTGATCATGCCGGCGCGTCCCGGCACAAAGAGCTGAATCGTCTCGTCGATCGAAGGAATCAGCAGCAGGAACACCGCCGTGGGCAGCAGCACGTCAAAGGTGCGCCGGCCCTCAAAATCAAAGGCGTGCGTTGCCAAGATGCCGAGCACCATATACTCGGTAAAATGCGCGCACTTGCGAACAACAAAGTTGGTCACCCATTCATATGGAAGTCCCACGCCGTGCAGGAAACCGCGGATAGCTTCCATGACCGTTAGGCTCAGCGAGCCCGACCCCGAGCCGGGAACCAGCGAATTGCCCCAGATCAAGAGCGCCATCAGGCAGGTCACGACCGCCCATTTTCGATTGATCTTAACCATGCAGAAGTTATGCCTCCGCGCGGAGCGGCGCGAAGCTGGCGGTACCGCCCTCGATAACGCTCAGGTAGGCACGGCCCGTACGCTTGGCGGTAGAGGACTGCAGGCGCTCGATCTCCTCCTCGAGGATCTGATTGACGCGCTCGTGACGACGGTTTTCCATAATGCCGGCGGCAATAGCCTCGGCCCGCTCGATGCTCTCGCGCGAGATACGGGCAGTATCCTCGGGGAACACAGCGCTGTGACGGCCGACATAGGCGGGGGCAGCAGGCTGAGGGGCAGCGACGGGAGCGGGGGCTGCAACAGGAGCAGGCTCGTCAATCTCATCCAGAATCGCGGTGGCGGCGGCCCACATGTCCTCGTGGCCCGAGTAATCAGCCATGGGGACATCAACCTCGAGTGAGGCATCCGGAAGGTCGCCGGTGTCGATGCGATCTTGGGCATCAATCGATGCGGTGATGGCTGCAGGCTCATCGAGGTCATCGAAATCGATATCCGCGGCACCGGAGATGATAGGCATGCTGGCGAGGTTTGCGTTGTACGGCGCAGCCTCAGCCGCCTGCTGCTGGGCAGGAGCGCCCCACAGCGAGCTTTCGGCTGCACGGCGGGCGGCAACGGCCTCCTCGTCCGCGTCCATGGCTTCATCAACGTACGAATTGTCGGCAGAAGCGTTCGCGTCCGCCGAGGTAGCGCTGTAGGCGTTATTGGCTGCCGCGTTGGCGACGAGTGCCACGAAAGCCGCCGTGCTGCCCGCAGGGGCGGCCTGGGAGCCAGACACGGCGCGTGCCGCGGCGGCGATGTCGTCGCGATTGAAGGAGCCGGTCTGCCCGCCGTTGGTGAGCTCGTCGATGGCGACTTGATAGACGTCGCGCGAGTGTGCAGGGTCGCAGCTCACCGGCGAATCGTCGTCGAGCATACTGTCGATCATGGACCAAGCCTCGTCCTCGTCCATAGCATCTGCGGCTCGAGCGATGGTAGGGACACCATCATCGGCATGACGGCGCTGGAACGCACCAGTCAGGCCGGAAAGGAATGCCGAGGTAGACTGCTCCGCCTGAGCCTGAGAATCAGAAGCCGCAGCGTAAGGAGTCGCATCCTGCTGCTGAGCTGAAATCGAGGCGGTCTTGAACTCGCTTTGATGCTGATTGAGATTGGCGGCACCGCCCATGGCATCGGGCTGGAACAGACGCTCTTCACGCTGCGCACGATACTCGGAGATACCCAGCGAGGCGGCATAGATGCCCACGCCCGCCACCGCGCCCACGGCGAAGGGAACCGCACCCGCCACGACCGTCTCGTTCACAGACGAAAACGGCAGCGTCGCGGCATACATAACCACGGGAGCGGCAAGGCCGATCCCGCACGAAAGTCCGGCAAGGACTGCTCGTTGTGTTGCATCAGAAGAAGCCATGAGCTCTCCCCATCTTCCAGCACCCAAATCGCATCATTCAGTTGGCTGCGCGAGAGAAGATGAAGCGGGGCTATGCCCCAAAGCAACGGTATATGGTTCGTTTCATCTGCGTTATCCGTCGCGAAGCTTAAAAGCTATTATGCGAAACCGCCCTGTCGATTGCAAGCGACGATGTCGGATTGAAACGGGAAACCTGCTGCTTGCCAGTCTTATGGTCAAAAATAAGCGCGGAGCGGCGATATAGAAAAGGGCCGAGGCTCAAAGCCCGACCCTTTATTGCATTGATGACTATCGCTGCGTGTGGATGACAACCTAGAACGTCTGCTCGTAGTCGCTGTGCTTTTTGGCCGAACGCACCAGGAACTCCTGGTTGGTGTTGGTGCCCTTAAGACCCTTGATAAACGATGCGGCCGCACGCTCGGTGTTGTTCATGCCGGCAAGAATGCGACGCAGGCCAAAGACAAACGGACGCATCTGCTCGTCAACCAACAGGTCCTCGTTACGCGTACCGGAGGCAACGGGGTCGATAGCCGGGAAGATGCGGCGATCGGCCAGGTCGCGGTCGAGCTTAAGCTCCATGTTGCCGGTGCCCTTGAACTCCTCAAAGATGACCTCGTCCATCTTGGAACCGGTGTCGATGAGGGCAGAGGCCAGGATGGTGAGCGAGCCACCGTTCTCAATATTACGGGCTGCGCCCAGGAAGCGCTTGGGCGGATACAGCGCCGCCGAATCGACGCCGCCCGAAAGGATACGGCCCGAGGCGGGCGCCGCCAAGTTGTAGGCGCGGGCAAGACGCGTGATGGAGTCGAGCACCACCACGACATCGCCGCCCAGCTCCACGATGCGCTTGGCGCGCTCGATGACAAGCTCTGCCACGCGAGTGTGGTTATCGGCGGGCATATCGAAGGTCGACGCCACAACCTCGCCCTTGATGGAACGCTGCATATCGGTGACCTCTTCGGGGCGCTCGTCGACGAGCAGGCAGATGAGGTGCACCTCGGGGTTGTTAATCGAGATAGACTGGCAGATCTTCTTGAGGATCGTGGTCTTGCCGGCCTTGGGTGGAGACACGATCAGGCCACGCTGACCCTTGCCGATCGGCGACACGATGTCGATGGCGCGACCGGTAATGGAGTCCTTGCCGTGCTCCATGCGCAGCGGCTCGTTGGGATAGACCGGGGTGAGGTCGCCGAACTTGGGACGGTTGCGAATCTGCTCGGGGTCCAGACCGTTGACGGTCGTGATTTTGGCGAGGCCGGCGCGCTTGTCGCCGCCGCGCGAAGGACGCAGCGAGCCCTCGATGACGTCGCCCGTGCGCAGGCGCGCGGAGCGGATGAGGTAGGCGGGCACGAAGGCGTCGTCGTTGGACTTCATGTAGCCATGGGCGTGGATGATGCCGGAGCAGTCCGGGCGAATCTGCAGAATGCCCTTGATGTCGCGGAAGCCCTCTGCCTTCGCGGCGGTGGTGTAGATCTCCTCGACGAGCTCGGCTTTCTTCTTGCCGGTCGTCTCGATCTCGAACTCCTTGGCCTTCTCGCGCAGTTCGGCGACCTTCATGGCAGCGAGCTCCTCACGCGAAAGCGTGGGCTCGGTGGGGGCGGCGTTGCGCTCCTTGTTGCGCTGTTTGCGATCGCGCTGACGGTTGCGACGGTCGTTGTTGCGCTCGTCCTTGCGATCGTTGCGCTCCTCGTTGCGCTTGTGCTGGCGACGGTTGGGGCGAGCGTTGTCTTCGGCCTCGGCGGGCGCGGCGCCATCGGTTGCGGCGGCGTCGGCGTTAGCCACAGTATCATCGCTGGCCTCGGCCTTGGAATCGCCCTGCAGCTCGGCCTCGGCCTGCTGCTCGGACGCCTTGGCCTTAGCGGACTTCTTACGACCGCGCTTGGGCTTCTCAGACGCAGGCTGTTCGACGTCCTGGGGCTCGGCGGCGTCAGTCGATGCATCGGCGGTCGTCTCGGCGGAATCCTCGGACGCAACCTTCTTGGCAGCCTTAGCCTTGGACGTGCGCTTAGCAGCAGTGCGACGGCTGCGACCGGGACGGAGGTCGGCGGGCTCGACATCGGCGGGAGCGGCCTCGGAAGTCGTAGCATCCTGGACGGGCGCGTCGGCGGCGGTTGCAGACTCGGCGGTCGCCGCAGCATCCCGAGCGGCGGCGGCTGCGGCTGCGGCCTTCTCGGCCTCGACGAAGGCCTTGGGCTTGCGACCGCGACGGTGCGGGCGCAAAGCCGGATCGACAACGGGAACTTCGCTGGCCTCGACAGGCGCAGCGGGCTCAACAGGCGATGTGCCCTCCCCTGCCGCGGAACGGACCGAAGCCTCAGTGAGCTCGGGGGTTACCTGATCGGCAACCTGCTCGGCCTTAGCAGCCGTGCGACGGCGTGTGCGCGGTACCGACTTCTCGGTCGGCTGGTCGGCGACAGGGGTCTCGGTGGCGGCAGGCGTCTCGGGCACAGACGGAGCTGCAAGCTCGGTCAGAGCCGCGGCCTCGCGCTCGGCAGCACGACGGCGGGCGCGCACCACCTGAGCCTCGCTAATCTGCGCCAACGCACGTGCCTGCGCGACCTCATCGGAAATCGGCGCCGAGGAGTCAGCTGCAACGGTGCGCTTGACGCGCGTCATGCGCGTGGTACGGCGCTTGGGCTTGGTGACCTCCTCGCCGTCAGCAGCAGGCTTGGCCGTGCGGCGCGTACGCTTGGGCTTTGCCGGAGCAGCCTCCTCACCAGTTGCAGGCACGGCCTTCTCAGCCGTTGCAGGCGTAGGCGTCGAAGCAGCCTTAGGCGTCTCAGGAGCCGAGGCATGCGCGGGCGCCGCGACCTGGTCCGACGCAACCGGTGCAGCGGGAGCGGCTTGCGTCGTCGTTATTTCGTTTTCTTGCTGTTGATCAGACACAGTGTTTGCTCAACTTTCTTTTCAAGCCCTGTGATCACATGCTCCCTGCATAAACCTTCAGGGCGGCTAAACAGTCTAGTTCCGTTCAAAACGACGGACATCATTGATCTGTATCGAGATGATTGCGTCATATACGCAGCGTTAGTGTAACACAACCGCCGCCACCTGCAACTTAGTCATTGGGAACGCTCTTAAACGACTAGTCAAAAGGGGCACTCTTTGGTTTAACACCCACAAATCTGACTGCCTCCGCCAAAACTATGGCGGTTTACTACGATGAATCGCTCAACCGCGACCACTCCGAAACTTGTTGAACTAAAACCGCAGGTAGATGCCCTGCACTTTTTTGCGAAAAGCTGGCGTGGTTGGAATTTCTCATATTCATCGTAGTAAACCGGCATAGTTTCGTATTTCCAGCAGTTCCAAATTCGTCAATACGTCGGCGTTTGCAAAAAGCCCGACCTCCGCATGGAGATCGGGCTTATAGGGCTCAGCAAAGCCGAACCTACACGGTTAAATGACCCGCAGCTTACATCTGCTCGGGAGCGGAGACACCAACAAGGGTGAGCACCAGGGCGAGCGTCACGCGGACGGCATCGCAAGCGGCCAGACGGGCACGCGAAAGCTCGGGGTCGACGGGACGGCCCTCGCTCGGCAGCACCTGACAGGCAGCGTAGAAGCTGTGGAAGTCGCCGGCGAGTTCCTTAGCAAAGTGCGTCAGACGGAACGGGGCGCGGTCGCGAGCGCAGCTGGCGATGAGGTCGGTGAGCTCGTTGAGCTTGCGCGAAAGGGCGAGCTCGGTCGGGTCGGTCAGCAGCGAGTAATCGACATTCTCACCGATGGCCTTGGCGGCGACGGCCTTCATGCCCATCTCATCAGCCTGCTCGGGCGTAACGTCAGCGGCACGGCGCAGAATGGAGCACACGCGAGCGTGAGCGTACTGCACGTAGTACACCGGGTTGGAGTTGTCGCGTTTCTTAACGGCCTCGATGTCGAAGTCGACCATCTGGTTGGAGCTCTTGGAGATGAGCGTGTAGCGAGCGGCGTCGGAACCGACCTCGTCGACGAGCTCCTGCAGGGTCACCATGGTGCCCTTGCGCTTGGACATACGGACGGGCTTGCCGTTACGCAGCAGGTTGACGAGCTGGCCCAGCAGAACCTCGAACTTGCCGGGGTAACCCAAGGCATCGCAGACGCAGCGGACGCGCTCGATGTAGCCGTGGTGGTCGGCGCCCCAGATGTCGATGACGTGGTCAACGCGCTGGAACTTATCCCAGTGATAGGCAACGTCGGAGGCGAAATAGGTGTACTCGCCGTCGGACTTGATCAGGACGCGGTCCTTGTCGTCGCCCAGATCGGTGGAACGGAACCACAGGGCGCCGTCCTTAGTGTAGAGGTAGCCCATCTTGTCGAGCTTCTCGAAAGCGCGGTCGACGGCGGAGGTGCCGGCGGTCTCGCCCTCGGTGTCCTTCACATACAGCGAGCGCTCGGAGAACCAGCGGTCGAAGTCGCAATTGACGGCGTGGCAGAGGTCGCGCATGTTGTCGACCATCTTCACATAGCCGCGCTCACGGAAGCTCTCCATGCGCTCCTGCGGATCGGCCTCGACCCACTTGTCGCCGTCGGTGCGCCAGAACTCGGCGGCCTCGTCGATGATGTAATCGCCGCCGTAAGAGTCCTTGCCCAGAGTCTCGGCAAAGTTGTCCTGGTACGGATGGGTCTCGGGATGCTCGTCGTTCTCATCGGCAACGAAGGCGTCGCGGTCAGCGATCAGCAGCTTGTGAGCCTCGTCGATATCCACGCCCTGCTTGGCGATGATGTCGGCAAGCTGCATATAGCGCGTGCTGATGGAGTTGCCGAAGGTGTTCATCTGAGAGCCGTGGTCATTGATGTAGAACTCACGCTGGATGTCGTAACCGGCGTGATCCATAACGCGGCAGAGGGAGTCACCCAGAGCGGCCCAGCGGCCATGGCCGATGTGCATGGGGCCGACGGGGTTGGCGGAGACGAACTCGACCTGGGTCTTCAAGCCGCCACCGACGTTGGACTTAGCGAAGTCCATGCCCTTCTCGCGGGCCTCGCCAAAGATGGCATTCTTGACAGCGACGGAAAGGTAGAAGTTTATGAAGCCAGGGCCGGCGATCTCGACCTTCTCGATCGCGGGGTCCTCGGGCATATGGGCAACGACGGCCTCGGCGATCTTGCGCGGGGCACAGTGAGCCAGCTTGGCGGACTTCAGGGCCATGGTGGAGGTCCACTCGCCATGAGAAGTGTCAGCCGGTCGCTCGATGGCGCAATCGTCAAGTTCAAATGCGGAAAGGTCGCCGGCCTCCTGGGCGCCAGAAAGCGCAGCGCGTACCAGCTCTTCAATCTTCTCGGGCATAGGTCCTCCTTGTGTTAAAGCCCCCGAGCTCTTGGTCACTCGTAGGGCAAAAGCCAGAGTTTGTAGCACTCTATCACAAGCGGTAGCTACTGTCGCAGGGTAAAGCTAATAGATATTGCATATGCACAAAATTGACTACAGCTTGTATGGAGTCACTCAAAGATGCCAGTCTGCCTGCAAATTATGCACGCGTTGAAAATGCATAAAGGTGTGAATGAGCTGCGTCTTTTATCGAATACTCTTACCTATCGGAGTTGTGTGCTTTTCCTGCATAAAGTGATGGTTTGCGCACGTCAGCGTGGTATTCTAGACATACGTAAATTCGTATAAGTTGGAGGTAGCATGTTCTCAATCGGTCAACACGTCATTCATCCGGGCCAGGGAGTCTGCACCGTCGTCGGTTTTAGGGACGATACGCCGCAGCCCATGCTGCTGCTCGAGACCAAGCAGGGACATGCGCAGACGATCCTCATGTACCCCGTGGCGCAGGCCGACCGTTTGCACGCCGCCATCTCGCAGCAAGATGCCGAGCACCTGCTGAGCCACTATGACGAGCTGGAGTGCGACACCTTTACCGAGCGCAACAGCTCGCTTGACGAGACGCACTTTAAGCAGCAGCTCAAGCTGGGCGCGCCCGAGACGGTCCGCGTGGCAAAGACCATGATGTACCGCATTCGCCAGGCCGAGGAAGCTGATAAAAAGCCCAGCTCCTACTACATGCGCGTACTCAAGGAAGCCAAGCGCCGCTCCATCGAGGAGTTCGCTGTGGCCTTGGGCGTCACCGAGGAGGCCGCCGAAGCCCGCCTAGCCCAAGCCGCCCTCAACTAACCCAACCGCGCCAAAACCACCACAAAGGGGACAGGCA